>WHSZ01000016.1 GCA_009379845.1 Pseudonocardiaceae bacterium
GACAGCAGCTGCGGGTGACCGCCGGCACCGACTTCGGCGTGCACTCGCCGCGCTGGCTGTCCCGCTTCGGCGACGCCACCCGGCTGGCCGAGCGCTACCGCGTCGGTCGGGTGCTGCTGGCCGGCGACGCGGCGCACGTCCACCCGCCGGTGGGCGGGCAGGGGCTCAACCTCGGCATCCAGGACGCGTTCAACCTCGGCTGGAAGCTGGCCGCCGAGGTCAACGGCTGGGCACCGGAGGGGCTGCTGGACAGCTACCACACCGAATGGCACCCGGTGGCCGCCGACGTGCTGGACAACACCCGCGCGCAGATGCAGCTGATGTCCACCGATCCGGGCCCGCAGGCAGTACGCCGGCTGGTGTCGGAGCTGATGGACCTCGAGGAGGTGCACCGGTACCTGATCGAGAAGATCATCGCGATCGGGATCCGCTACGACTTCGGCGATGGGCACGAGCTGCTCGGCCGGCGGATGCGGGACGTGGGGCTGAAGCGGGGCCGCCTGTACGAGCTGATGCACGGCGGCCGCGGGCTGCTGCTCGACCAGACCGGCCGGCTCTCGGTCGCGGGCTGGGCGGACCGGGTCGACCACGTCGTCGACGTCAACGACGAACTGGACGTGCCCGCCGTGCTGCTGCGGCCCGACGGCCACGTGGCGTGGGCCGGTGAAGATCAGCAGGATCTGCTCAGCCAGCTGCCACGGTGGTTCGGCGCCGCTGTCAGCGTGCAGGTGTGACTCGAAAGGGTCGGGGTGGGTCCGTCGCTCCTGAAGCGCGGGTTCGTGCCCACTACGCGCTACCGTCACCTACCATTATGCTTTGGCGGTTACTGGAGGAGGCGTGATGAGCGAGGTGACCTGGCAGGCCTTGACGCCGGCGAACTGGACAGACCTCGAAGTGGTGATGGGCCAGCGAGGCGGTGCCCGCGGCTGCTGGTGTATGCACTGGCGGCTCTCGTTCGCCCGATGGCAGGAAGGCCAGGGCGAGGGCAACCGGTCGGCCCTGCAAGAGCGCGCCGAGCAGGATCCCCCGCCCGGGGTCGTCTGCTACCGCGGGCAAGACCCCGTGGGTTGGGTCGCCATCGCCGATCGTTCGGAGTATCCGCGGATGCAGCGCTCGCCGGTGACTAAACCGACCGATGACACCCCGGTCTGGGTGATCAGCTGCGTGTTGGTCCGGGCCGGTTATCGCGGGCACGGCCTCCACCCAGCGCTGATCAACGCCGCCTGCGAGTTCGCTGACCACTGGAACCAGGACACCGTGGAGGCCATCCCTATCGAGCCGAAACCCGGGCAGCGCGCCGGGCCCGACAGCGCCATGACCGGCATCGCCTCGAGCTACGCCGCTGCCGGATTCACTGAAATCGCCCGCCCCAAGCACGACCGGCCGGTGATGCGCAGGGTGCTCGCCGAATCCACGTCGGGCACCAACTGATCGAGGTCGTCCGGTTCCTAGCCGACTCTCACACCGATCGACTACGAACGCACAAGGCTCACCGTGGCATGAGATCCAGAAACCACTCCGCCAAAGCCGGGCACACCCGGGTCTCCACGAAACCCAAGGGTTCAGCCCGGAAGTGGGACTCCGCCCTATCCGTCAATCCACGGAACTTCCGCCGATCAAGCCCGGTACGACCCGGCCTCGGTGTGGGCGTAGCTCGTGAGGCCGACCGGCGCACGGGCGTCGATGGCTTCGATGACTCGGGCGGCGTCGCGTGGCTCGAATCCGCCATACAGCTCGATCAATTGGACACCTTCGCCGTCGACGAGCTGGATGGCCGCCGCAGCCGCCGTTGTGGCATCGGGGACAGCGACGAAGAAGGCCCGTTCATGATCGTTCTCGGTAACCGTGCGGTCGATGGTCGGGTCCGAACCCGGCTGGAGGTAGATGAAGGCTGCTCGTAAGACCTCGTGCCCGAAGCGTGCCTTATAGTCGGCGACGCCGGTGATCGACTCGAATCCGAACATGACCGCTCCCACCGGCACCCGGTCCCCCACGGCCTCGATCACGCGGGCGTGCCACTGCGGTCCCAACCCACCGCACAGCTCGATCCGGTCCGTGCCCTCGCTCACGGCCTCGACTGCCGTTGCCACGATGGCGGCCGGGTCCGAGACCACCACGGTGGTGCGGCTGCCGTCATGCTCGGTGACGATGCGACCCGACGCCGGATCTGCGTTTTCCTTCACACTGATGATCATGTTGTTGCTCATCTTGATCCCTTCCGGCCAAAACATTCACTTGGCTTAGTACTACTTAATATCAAGCTAACTGGCGGAAGCTTTATTCCAAGCTAGAGTTCAGGAGTGGAGCTCGATCACGTCGACCAGATGGTGCAAGCCTGGGCCCGCGTCGATCCTGGGCTCACCGTCACGCCGCTGGAGATGGCCGGTCGCCTGTTGCGCTGCGCCGCCTATGACGCCCGAACGCCACCCTGTTCCGCAGATCTCGATCAACTCAACTGCCACCTTGCCGGAGTCCGCTAGCTGCCAATTGCTGGGTTTCTGAACTGAGGAGTGCCGCCGGCGTGACGGTCCGGCAGTGAATGAGGACGTCGTACCAATCCTGGAGCGTGCCGCCGGTCATCATGGAGTCGTGGCCATACTCGGGTAGGCCACGGGTCGTCAGCGGGCTGGTCAGCCAATCCCGGACTGGGCGGGGCGCGTGGGAATCCAGCCCGAGCAGGAACTGCTTCCGGGCGACCTCGGTGAGTGGATGCTCGACCCAGCCGGGCGCAGGGGGTGGCAGCTCGATGAGCTGCCCGGGAGCCGGCTCGTAGCGACCGTGGTCGAAGGTGAACCCCACCCGGACGTAGCCGTCGCGGTACCAGCGCTTCAGGCGTGATCCGGCCGCGAGGAAGGTGGTCTCGGGTTGTCCGGGCTCGGTGATCTGCACTCGCGCGTCCGCGACGTGGGCGCCTGCGGCCCAATAGATCAGCTTGGACCTGGTCACGGTTTTCCACCACTGAACATTTTCGGCGGCCCGAGCATCCCGGTAGTCCGGGATCTGTGGCCAGGGCAGGCTGAAGGCCTTATAGAACGAGCGGATCTGCCTCGCGTGGTGAACCGTGACGTCATGACGATCGGATTGTGTCGGGAGTGCCGCCACGAGCTGGTGAACCTCGGCCGCAGCCCGAACGTAGGGTGCCTTGTTGGTGACCTCCAGGTACCAAGTCAGGTGTGCGTTGATGTCATCGCTTCGTGGCCTCAGTATCGCCAGACGGCTACTCACGTCGCCAAGTTGATCGGGGGCGACCTCTGCCACGAATGCCTCGACCGCATCGTAGGCGAGCGGACGGGTGGCGAAGTACTCCACACCGGCGAAGCGCACCGGATCGCGGGGGTGCAGCCGGTTGTAGTCGCGCAGCCAGGTGAACACATCGACTACTTCACCGGTTCTCTGTTCCTTGCTCATATGCCCCACCAGCGTGTCGATATCGTCGCGGCGGCCGAGCAGGTAGTCGTTGATCAAGGTCCCGAGGCTCCAATCGTCCTCCCACGCAACGGCGCGAAAGCCGCTGTGCCGCACCAGATGCTGCACATAGCGCAGCTTGAGTCGGCTGACTTCGTGTAGCTGGTGTGCGGCCTCTCCGAGCCCAACAATCACCGCGCCTCGGGTCGTCGCGTCGAAGGCGGCGAGGTCAGCGCCACGTCGATCCAGGTCGTCAGGGACGGCTATCGCATGCTGGTCTGCCCACCTGGCGATTGGGGACCTGGCGCGAGCGACGGCAAGGGGTGGAGGGGTTGTCATCGACAATCCCGCCCGGCGACCAGGCCGAGCATTGCGCGGCGTGAGTAGGTCTGCATCTGTGTAGATCCTTTCGAGTGTTGACCGGAGGGCAGGGCGTGTGCTGCCAACAGTGCAGACACTGCGGTCGAGGTTCATCCGTCAGACTTCGTAATTGGTCATACGTCACTGGACGTACGGACCGAGTGACCGCGCATCCGCGGCGACGCCAATACTGCACGGCTAGGGCGATCAGCAACGGCCCCCAGATCACCATTGGCATGTAAGCGACGAGCTGGACGATTGAGGCGGTCCCCGGTGTCATCTGGGCATCGAATGTCTTGCTCGCTGGCGATCGCGTAGCCGACGCCGCCGATCCAGAGACGCTCAGGGCGGCCCCGCCACAAGTGGTGTCCAATTGGGATCGATGTATTCAGCGCTGGTCGTAACCGATCGGGACACCGACCACGATTCCAATCGCCATAGAGCAGACGGCAGCACTGATAACGCGACCAGGTGCGCTGCCAGGCGAGCCCAGCAGCGGGGTGTCCGGCGAATAAGAGAACTAGCGATGCCTCCGGCTGTTCGTCGACGTACTGTGCGCGATGTCCGTCACGACCCTGGCACGGCCTGCCACAGGTCCGCACCAGTCCGACCGTCGTCATACACCACGGCGTCTGATGGCCGGTAGTACCTGCCGACCACGCCGTTCTCGTAGGTGGTGGCGCTGACCAGCTCCAGCTGGCGCGGCTCATCGAGTTGGCCGAACCAGAGTTCGCCCGGGGAGACGACGGGGTGCACGAAGAACCGGTACTCGTCGACGAGTCCGAGTCTGACGAGGGTCTGTGCTAGCCGGGCACCCCCCGACACGTGGATGTCGCCGCCCGGCTGCTCCCGCAAGGTTTGCACGAACTCGACGATGTCGCGTTCCGAACCGACGGTGACGGGTTCGGAGTTGTTCCATGCCAGCGGCTCGGCCATCGGCGTACGGGAGAAGACGTACTTCCTGTTGGAGTTCATCTTCTTCGCCATTCTCCGGTGGATCTCGGAGCAGCCGTCCACTGTCTCGGCTCCCGGCCAAGCCTCGCGCATCTCCTCGTAGGTGACGCGGCCGACCAGGATCGTGTCGAACGTGCTGTAGCCCCGGTCGATCTCGGTGTAGAGGTCGTCGGTCACCCCTACGAACTACGCGAACGGGTCATCGAGCCGACCGTTCATGGTGGTGTTCATTGCTAAGACGACGTTGCGCATCGTATTGCTCCTTCTCTAGTGAGGACGGGATTCGCGGGTGGGTCCGTTTCGCCAGGTCTCTCACAGCATCGTTCTCGGCAGCGGGCGAGGAATCCGCTTGCCGAGGCGTGCTGCGGTACGCCCAGGGACGTAGCGGCGCTGACTGAGTACGGCGGCGTGCGTAGCGGGTTCGAGGTGTCAAGAGGGCGGAGTACCTTCGGCAGGGCATGCATGCGGTCGGCCATGCCGATGTCGTCGGAGACTCCGGCCACGCCGCATCTTGTCTCCTTCGGCTTGTGAACGGGAACAGGGTGCAGATCCTGATTGCGGCGATCAGCCCCCTCTGCGCCTGACCTCCCGTGGAGTCGCCGAGCAGTCACACTGTCGTCGACGAGACGGTCGCGACCGTCCTCACCGCACCACGGCCGCGACCGCGGATACCTCGACCAGCGCACCGGGTACCCCGAGGCTGGACACGAGTGCGCCCGTGACCAGCGGCGGCGGCGTCGCGGCGCCGAGTGACGCCGCAGCGGCACCATAGGCCGCCTGCAGGTCGACGCCGTCGACAAGCAAGACCGACACATGCACGAGGTGCTCGACTCCCACCCCGGCCGCCTCGAGCGCCGTCACGAGGTTGTCCATCACCTGACGGGTCTGGGCAGCCACGTCATCGCCGCCCACGAGAGTCCCAGTCGCGTCGACGGCGTTCTGTCCGCCGACGTACACCGTGGTGGCGACGGGCGGGACGACGGCGACATGGCTGAAGGCATCGGTGACGACAAGCCCTTCAGGGCGCAGCAGCTGGATGCGGGTCATCCCAACACGTTACGAGATATCTGCGTACGATACAAACAATTAGGACCGCACCCGATATGGCCGACCTGCCGCGTTACGTGGAGCTCGTCTGGGGACGGGCAGCGCAACCTCGCCCGGGTCAGGGTTGTGGTCTTGGTGTCCTTTTCGGACGTTTCCGCACCGTGTTGGTCGATGCTTCGGTAAACCGACAACGTTCCGCCTCTTAGGTCGACGTGTCGCCAGCGCAGGGCTCTGCCGATCCGGCTTGCCGCACTTCCAGTTCGTAACCGACGACGTCAACGTCTTTGCCTGCGTGGCGGCGGGCAGCGGTCGTGAGCAGAAGGCGGAGTTGTGCTGGGTCGTTTGTGTCGGCTTCGGCCGTGAAGGTGCGGACGGTTTCGCCGAGGTAGAGGAGGCTGAGTTCGAGTAGTTCAGCTTGACCGTGTTGTGCGGGCTGCGAAGCCGACTCTGCGATCGATGCTGCCTGTTTCGCTTCGTTCTCGGGTGGCTGGAGGACGACGGCTCGGCGGCCTCGGCTTGTGTCGATCAGTTGCCAGGTTTTGAGGAGCTCCACGACGCGGTTCGCGGTTCCGGCCGAGACGTGGTGTGTTTCCGCGATGCTCTTTTGCGTCGGTGCGGGAGAACCGGGAGCCAATGTGCCGTCGAGAACCTGTTGCCTGATCTTGGCCGCGATCTTCTCGTATGGCGCTTGTGGTTCTGTCTTCGCGAATTCGGCTCGATCGAACGGCGCGTCGGGGCGAGCGGGCATGCGGGCGGACAGCGTCGTTGACGCGCGCTGGTCAGACTCGGCAACCCAAGCCGAGTAGACTTTGAGGGTTGTTGATCCGCCTCCGCCATGTCCGAGACGACCGCCAACGGTCCGCACGTCAACTCCGGCGGAGATGAGCTCGGTCGCGGAGTAGTGGCGAAGCTTGTGGAGTGTGGTGTTGATCCCCAGTCGATCGGCCAGACGTCCGTAGCGCTGGGTCATTGTGTCCGGCTTTGGCTCAACGCTTCCGTCTGGCGCGAGCGAAAATATGAACGCATCAGGTGTGAGCTTGGTTTCGAGCGTGGCCGCGCGTTCTTCGCAGCGAACCTTGTGGGCGGACAGTACGGCAACCGTTTCCGGGTTGAGGGCGATCCGGCGATGCTGGTGCGTCTTGGTGTCCTTTTCGGACGTTTCCGAGCCGTCTTGGTCGATGCTTCGGTAAACCGACAACGTTCCGACTCGTAGGTCGACGTGTCGCCAGCGCAGGGCGCAGAGCTCAGCACGCCGGCTGCCAGTCGTCATTGCGAGCCACACGAACGCATGCCAGTCAGGATCTTCCCACGCGGCGTTGAGAATGCGGGCCGCGTCTGTGGCGATCGGCGGCTGCGGATTTGGTTTCGGCTCGGGCGGCGGCTCGGCCGTCGATGCGGGATTGGTGCTGAGCCAGCCCCAACGCACCGCGCGTTTGAATGCTCCGCTGAGAAGGAAATGAATTCGTCGCACTGTTGACGGTGCCAGCGGATGGCATTCGTGCGGCCCGCAACGGTGGTCGCACGAATGCGGTTTATTGGTCCGGTGATCGATGCGTTTTGTGCCGTCGCAGTGAACGCGGCACCGGCGCAGTTCGGCATAGAACTTGTCGAGTATGTGCGCATCAATCGCACTGATCTTTGTCGAGCCGATCAGCGGTTTGACGTGGTTCTTGATGTTCCGCCGGTATCCGCGAAGAGTTCCGGGGCCGAGATTCGCGACGTCCAGATATCTGTCGAGTAAGTAGTTGAGCGTGGCCTTGGTACGTGGGTTCCGGCGCTCGTCGACCTGGCTGAGGAGCCGTGTTCGTACCTTCTCGGCTTGGCGCTGGGCGTTCGGCCCTGGCGGGACCGTTTCAACGAGGTACAGGTCCCTCTTACTGATCGGGTCCACGCCCGCGTACACGCGGACGCGCAGCCTCCCGCTGCGAAGCACGTCGATGGCTCCGCGCTCGGCGTTGTTGATCTTCCGAGGCCTGCCCATGACTCGAGTTTATCTCCAAACCATGTCACAGGCCATGTCACAGAGCCTCTGACGGGTATTTGGTGATTGATTAACGAAGGTATCTTCGCTGGTCAGATGGGGTGCCCCCGGCAGGACTCGAACCTGCGACCAAGAGCTTAGAAGGCTCCTGCTCTATCCGCTGAGCTACGGGGGCGCCGAGGAGGGCTCGCCGTAGTCGAGCCTAACTTCCTCGCCCAGCTTGATCGCTGCGAGTCAGGCATTCGTTTCGCCTCTGGTCGGGTGAACCGGCGGGGCCGTCCGGGCCGGCGCGTGCCCCCAAGATCGCGCCGACCCGGACGGGGCTTCAGTTCCAGAGCTGGATAGCTCTGACCACAAACGGAGCTTCGGGCACGTAGGTGCCGCCACCCGGATAGGTGCTGAAGTCTGCCTCCGGGGAACAGTTCCGATCTTGATACACGGTGACCGCGCGGTCGGTGCGGTTCGTGAACGATCGGGCGTCGAGACCGTCAGGCAGCGGAACGCACTTCTCCGGATTGGCCATGGACAGATCCATTCGCTCGACCCACCCGCGGTAGGAATCTTCCGCCCACACACAGAATTCACCGCGATCGCACGTGAACTGTCGCGGCTCCGCGTCGGCCTGCGCGACGGCGGCACCGCCGAGCATGGTGCCGACGATCAACGCGAGGCCGATCGTGCTGCGAACTCGATAAGACATGATCATTCTCCCCAGTGGTGATCAGTGCGGCTCCCGGTCGTGGGCGGCCGCCTGGATGCGACGGAACAAGAGTCGGCGATCCTGGGGAGGAAGGCCAACGAATCCGGTGCGGATCACTCGGAAGGGAAGCGCGAATGTGCCGTTGGTGCGGGAAACCACCGTGTGTCACCGCGCGCTAGGCGCGGGACCACTCGAATCGCGGATAACCAGCTCGGTGGGCAGCCGGACCACCGGTCCCGGTTGTTCGCCGGCCAGCAACCGCAGCGCGACCTCTCCGGCCGCACGCCCCTTTGCCAGCAGATCCTGGCGCACGGTGGTCAGCGGCGGCTCGGCACGCGCGGCCACCCAGCTGTCGTCGAACCCCACGATGGACAGCTCGTCGGGCACTCGGATGCCCAAAGCACGCGCCGTTTGCGCCGCCCCGAACGCCAGATGGTCGGTCATGCACAGCAGCGCCGTCGGCCGCGGATCGCGGTCGAGCAACCAGTGTGCGCCCTGCGCGCCGAGCTCGGCCTGGATTCCGCCCGCCTCCCAGACCGGCACATCCCCGGTCGACAACCCCGCGGCACCGAGCACCTCGAAGTATCCGGCGAGCCTCTCCCGGCTGACCCGGTACCGGATGCTGCCGAGCCGCGTGGCATCCGCCGGACCCCGGTAGAGGTCGGGCAGCAGCTCATCGGCGAGTACCCCGAGCTCCCGGTGCCCCTGCTCGATCACGTGCCGCGCCGCCAACCTCGCGCCACCCAGATCGTCGATTTCGACCCGTGCCGACTCCTCCACAACCGGTGCGTCGATCACCACTAGCGGCAGCCCGCGTGCCCGCACGGCCTCCAGCGCGGGGATGTCTTCGGCAAGCGAGTACGCCACCACCACGTCGGCCTGTGCGCGCATGATCCGCTCCCGGCTCGGCCCGCCGTCCTCGGTACCGGCTAGCAACAGCAGCGCGTGATCCTCGGAGTCCATCGCCGACGACAACGCGTCGAGCGTGATGGACAGGGCCGGATCGGAGAACGCCGTGGACAGGTTGGTGTCGATCACGACGGCGACCGCACCGGATCGCTGCCTTGCCAGGCTGCGTGCCACCGGGTCGGGGCCGGCATAGCCGAGCCGGTTGGCGGTGCGCAGGATGTGTTCCCGCAACTGGTCGGATAGTTGATCCGGCCGGTTGTACGCGTTCGACACCGTTGCCCTGGACACGCCGACCTCGCTGGCCACGGTGTCCAACGTCGGGCGCCGGCTCCGGTCCTCGGCCACGTACCGAGCTTAGTTGCCACCTGAGCTCGTGCCGCGTGGCAGCATGAAGTCCGTGGCCGAACTCCTGACGTTTGGCCATGGCACGGCCACGGCCGACGAGATCACCGACTTGCTGCACGGCGCGGATGTGCACGGCCTCGTGGACGTCCGCACCGCGCCGGGCAGCCGGCGCAACCCGCAGGTTGCCCGCTCCGAACTCGAGCGCTGGCTGCCCGAGCGGGGAATCGGATACCGCTGGGAGAAACGCCTCGGTGGCTGGCGGAAAGCGTGGCCCGACACCCCAGACGTAGCACTGCGGAACCGCGCCTTCACCGGTTATGCCGCGCACATGCGTTCGACACAGTTTCGAGCAGCGGTTGACGAGCTACTGCGTGAGGCGGCGACCGCCAGGACCGCGATCATGTGCGCCGAGTCCGTGTGGTGGCGCTGCCACCGTCAGATGGTGGCCGACTTCCTCGTGCTCGCCCGCGAGACAACCGTGCTGCACCTGATGCACGACGGTCGGCTGCAGCGGCATACCGGAAGCAACCTCGCCCGGCTGCGCGATGACGGGTTGCTCGTCTACGACGCCGGCCAGGCACCCCTGACATAGCCCCGGCATAACAGCGGACACGCTACGGCGGTAAATCGTGTCGACATCTCTGAAGCGCTTCAGCTAGCCTACCGAGAGGCAGTGACGGGAGGTCTGGGGTGCGGTTCGGGCGCGTGGCGGTATGCACGGTCTTCGGGCTCAATGGCTTCGTCTACGGCACCTGGGCGCCGCGGGTTCCGGCGCTTGCCGACCAGGTGGGCGCGCGGGTCGGCGCGCTCGGGCTCGCCCTGCTCGGCGCCAGCGTCGGCATGATCATCGCCGCGTCGTTCACCGGCCGGTTGTGCGCCGCGCTCGGCGCCCGGATCGTGG
Organism: Pseudonocardiaceae bacterium; assembly: GCA_009379845.1. Lineage (GTDB taxonomy): Bacteria > Actinomycetota > Actinomycetes > Mycobacteriales > Pseudonocardiaceae > Tamaricihabitans. Next base: position 10,603 of record WHSZ01000016.1, read on the forward strand.
TCGCCGCGAGTGCCGTCGCCGCGTGTGTAGTGGTGCCGGTCCTCGCGATGGTGTCGTCCCCGCAACTGCTCGGAGTCGTCCTTTGTGGACTCGGAATGTCGGTCGGGGCATTGGATGTGTCCATGAACATCGCGGCGGTCACCATGGTGCGCCGGTTGGAACGCCCGATCATGTCGATCTTTCACGCCGCGTTCTCGTTCGGCGGGCTCTTCGGCTCCCTCGGAGCGGCAGGGGCGGCGGCCAGCGGGCTGAGCCCGTTGCGGCATTTCCTCATCGTCGCGGTCGCCGGCACCGCGGTCACGCTGCTGGTGGCTCGTGCTGTTCCGAACGAACCCGCCGCGCCGCGAGAAAAGCGCCAGGAAGCCAGCCGCGGCCCCGCACCGATGCGCCGGCCGGTGCTGTGGTTGCTCGCGGCGATCGCACTGTGTTCCGCGATCGCGGAAGGCGCGAGCGCGGATTGGTCGGCACTGTTCTTCGTCAGCGAGCGTGGCATGGGCGAGGGGCCGGCGGCCGTGGCTTACGCTGCGTTCTCGGTCGCGATGGGCGTCGCACGGCTGTTCGGCGAGCGCGTTGAGCGACGCTGGGGCGCGGATCGACTGCTGGTCGCGGCGAGCGCGTCGGCCGGCGCGGGTTTGCTGCTGGCCGTCCTCGTGCCCCATCCGGCGGCCGGTTACGTCGGCTTCACGCTGGCCGGCGCCGGGCTGGCGTACTCCTTCCCGGTCGCGCTCAACATGGCAGGCGCCGTCGGGCGGCGCGCGGACGGCGGCGGGGGCGAACGGGAGATCGGCTTCGTGACGACGATCGCGTACAGCGGATTCCTGTCCGGTCCACCTCTCATCGGCGGGCTCGCACACATCAGCAACCTCGGCCTGGCGTTGGGTGTGGCCGGCGTCATCGCCGCGCTGATCGGGCCGGCGGCGCTCGGGGCGAGCGCGGCTCGCCGGGCGGAGCGGCGGCGCGCGGCCATGGCCGAAGTCGAGCCCGTGCGCTAGTTCCGCACGTCACGCGCATACGCTCGGGGCGTGTCATCTTCGCGTGCCACCAAGCCCGACCGCCCCGGCGTGCTGCCGCTGGTGCTGATCGGCACGCTGCTCGCCACGCTCGTCGCCGCGGGCCTCGTGGCGTTGACCGGCGGCGCGACCGCCCTGATCCCTGGTCTGCCGGATCCCGGCGAGCTGACCAGGTACGGCCTCACCGTGGTGCGCGCGATTACTGAGATCGCGGCCGTGGCGTGCATCGGCTCGTTGCTGCTGGCGGCGTTTCTCGTTCCGCCACAACCGTCCGGCACGCTGGCCGCCGACGGGTACGCGGCGGTACGTACCGCGAGTGTCGCCGCCGCGATGTGGGCGCTCGGCGCGGCCATATCCGTGGTGTTCACCGCGGCCGATGCCGCCGGCCGGCCGGTTGGCGAGCTGCTCGATCTGGGTGTGCTCACCTCCCTCGTCGACGCCATAGAGCAAGCGAAGGCCTGGGGGATCACCGCGATCATCGCGCTGATCGTGGCGATCGGCTGCCGGCTGGTGCTGTCCTGGGGCTGGGCGACGGCGCTGTTCTTCGTCGCGGTTGCCGGGCTCGTCCCGGTCGGCGTCACCGGCCACTCCGCCAGTGGCGGATCGCACGACGTCGCCACCAACAGCCTGCTGTTCCATCTCGTTGGCGCGGCTCTGTGGATCGGCGGGTTGCTCGCCGTGCTGGTGGTCGGGCGCCGGCGTAGCACCAATCTTTCCCTTGCCGCTCAACGGTTTTCCCGGCTCGCGCTGATCTGCTGGATCGTGATGGCGGTGTCCGGGGTGATCAACGCGGTGGTACGTGTGACCCCGGCGGATCTGGTACGCACCGAGTACGGGCTGCTGGTGCTTGCCAAGATCGCGGCGCTACTCGTACTCGGCGCGTTCGGCCACCAGCAGCGCAGCAGGGGGGTGCGCGCGGTGGTGGAGCGCGGCGCCGGCGGGCCGCTGGTACGGCTGGCCGGCGTCGAAGTGCTGATCATGATGCTCACCATCGGTCTGGCCACCGCGCTGTCCCGCACGCCGCCGCCGGAAGTGGTGAACGCGCAGATCTCTAGCACGGAGCTGCTGATCGGCTACCCGCTGGACGGCGCGCCGACGTTGCTGCGATTGCTGTTCGACTGGCGGTTCGACCTGATCTACGGCACCGCCGCGATCGCGCTCGCCGTGCTGTACCTGCTCGGAGTGCGGCGGCTACGGCGGCGCGGCGACGTCTGGCCGGTCGGTCGCACGGTGGCGTGGCTGGCCGGCTGCGCCACCGTGTTGCTCTCCACCTCGTCCGGCATCGGCCGTTACGCGCCCGCGATGTTCAGCGTGCACATGGGAAACCACATGCTGCTGTCCATGGCCGCACCCGTGCTGCTGGTGCTTGGCGGACCGATGACGTTGGCGCTGCGTGCCCTCCCGGCAGCCGGCAAGGACAAGCCGCCGGGGCCGAGGGAGTGGCTGCTTGCGTTGCTGCACTCGCCCGTGGCCCGCGCGTTGACCCATCCGGTCGTGGCGCTGGTGCTGTTCGCCGGCTCGTTCTACCTGCTCTACTTTTCCGGGCTGTTCGATGCCGCGTTGAACTACCACTGGGCGCACCTGGCGATGAACGCGCACTTCCTGCTCGCCGGCTACGTGTTCTTCTGGCCGGTGATCGGGGTCGACCCGTCGCCGCGGAAGCTGCCACCGCTCGGCCGCCTTGGCATGGTGCTCGCGGCGACCCCGTTCCACGCGTTCTTCGGCGTGATCCTGATGAACGAGCAGACCGTGATCGGGCAGAACTTCTACCGTGGACTCAACCTGCCGTGGGTCGGCGACCTGCTTTCCGACCAACGCCTTGGTGGCGGGATCGCGTGGGCGTCCGGAGAGCTGCCGATCGTTCTCGTGCTGATCGCGTTGTTCGTGCAGTGGTCCCGCGCGGACGAGCGCGAGGCGAAACGCCGAGATCGGCGCGCCGATCAGGACGGCGAAGCCGATCTCGCCGCGTACAACGAGATGCTCCGGCAGCTCTCCGAAGGTAAGCGCTAGCTACAGTGGTTTGCGGAAACCGCGCACCGCGGCGAATGCGCCCACCGCGAGCAACGCCGCGCTTGCCGCGACGGCGGAGAGCACCCCGGTGCCGACCGGCATCGCCAGTGCCAGGTTGCGGGAGGCGTCCACCGCGTAGGTCAACGGGTTCACCGTCGCCACCGCGCGCAGCCACACCGGCAGCCCGTCGAGCGGCACGTATGCGCTCGAAGCGAACATCAGCGGGAACATCGCGAGGAAGCCCACCTGCTGCATGCTCTCCGCGTTCCGCAGCCACGAACCGATGGCCAAGAATACCCAGCTCAGCGCCCAGCTCACCATCAGAGCCAGTGCGAGCGCGGTCAGCACGCCGCCGATGCCGCCGGAAGGGGAGAAGCCGAACAGCACCACCGCCGTCACCAGCAGGATGGTCAGCTGGACGGACGTGCGGACGAGATCGGCGAGGCTGCGGGCGAGCAGCACCGACCAGGACTTGATTGGTAGCGACCGGAACCGGCCGAGCATGCCGTTCTTCATATCGGTGACCAGTCCGATGCCGGACTGCATCGCGGCACCGATACCGGTGGTCACCAGGATCGCGGGCATCAGATAGTTGATGTAGCTGACGCCGGGCGGAAAGCTGTCGGTTTGCGCGATACTGCTGAACACCTGGCTGAACAGCACCAGCATGATCAGCGGTTGCAGCAGGCTGAGCACGACGAGGCGCGGTTCGTTGATCAGTGCGCGTAAAGAGCGGCCGGTCAGCACCAGCAGTTGGGTGGCCGTCCCGCTGCCACGCCAGTCACGTGGCTCCGTGGTGGTTCGTTCTGTTTCGGGACTCATCAGGGTGGTTGTCATTCGTCTCTCCCCATGCGGTTCAGGCCGCGGTCGGTGTGCCCTTCGCGAGGGCGAGGTACACGTCGTCAAGAGTTGGTTCGGTCAGCGCGATCTCGGCGACCTCGATCGCGGCCTCATCCAGCGCGCGCACCACGACCGCGAGATCGGTCGAGACCCCGACCGGAGTAGTGATCGCGCCGGCCGCGCCACCGTGTGCGGGCTGCAGGCCCGCCGCACGCAAGGCGCGGGTGGCCTCCGGGCGATGCGTGGGTTGGGTGAGGGTGAGGTGCACGGCGCGCTGGCCGACGTCGGCCTTGAGCTCGGCGGCGGTGCCGGACGCGACGACCTCGCCCTCGGCGAGCACCGTGATCGAGTCCGCGAGCCGATCGGCCTCGTCCAGGTACTGCGTGGTGAGTAGCACCGTGGTGCCCTCGCCCACGAGCTGCTCGATGACCTCCCACAGCCCGAGGCGGCTCACCGGGTCCAGTCCGGTGGTCGGCTCGTCCAGGAAGATCACGTCCGGCTGGCCGACCAGGCTCGCGGCCAAGTCCAGCCGCCTGCGCATGCCGCCCGAGTAGGTTTTCGCCGAACGGCCGGCGGCTTCGGCCAGGTCGAAGACGTCGAGCAACTCGCCCGCGCGGCGTTTCGCGGCTGGTTTGCTCGCGCCGAGCAGGCGCGCGATGAGCACTAGGTTGTCCGTCCCGGACAGTTGCTCGTCGACCGATGCGAACTGGCCGGTGAGGCCGATCCGGCGGCGCACCTCGTGTCCCTGGCTCACCACGTCGAATCCCGCGACGGTGGCCGTTCCGCTGGTCGGCGGGAGCATCGTGCTGAGGATGTTGACCAGGGTGGTCTTGCCGGCTCCGTTGTGGCCGAGCAGCCCGGCCACTTGGCCCTTTCCGACGGAGAGGCTGACGTCCCTTAGCGCGTGGACGTCGTCGAAGGTCTTGGTGAGGTTGCTGGCCTCGATCATGGTGTTGGTCATGCTTGTTTCCTCGTGGTCTTGGTGGATGTGGCGCGCTTCTCCTGCAGGGCGCCGTGCAGGAAGAGTTCGACGAGTTCGGCCGGTTCGGCCGTCGCGTCGCCGAATCCTTCGCCCTGCAATCGGTTCGCGAAGACGAATCCGGTGAGCAGTCGCGCGGCGAGTTCCGGGCTGAGCCGCAGCCGGTCGCGTTCCGGTTCGAACAGTCGGACCATCGCGTTGGTCAACCGGATCATGCCCTCCGGCCGACGGTCCCCAGGAGATCGTTTCTCGTCGTCCTCGCAGTCCTCGTCGTGGTGGCGCGCCATGGCGTCTCGCTTGATCCCCGCGGCTTGCAGGGCTTGCATCAGCGACCACATGCGCTGCATGAACCCGGTGACCAGATCGATCGCGGTTGCCAGCCGTTCGTTCAGCGGTAGCTCCAGCGAGATCTGCTGGGTCTTGGCGACCACGTCATCGGCCTGCATGCCGCGTCGCATGCAGGTAACGAGTAGTTCCTGTTTGTCTTTGAAGGCACGGAAAACGGTGCCCTCGGCAATGCCTGCCGCGGCGGCGATCTGGCCGGTCGTCACGTTGCCGCCTTCGTTGACGAGCAGCGGCACGGCGGCCGTGATGATCTCCTCCCGGCGTTGTTCCGGGGTCATCGCGGGGGCTCGGCGGCGTGGGCTTGGGTCTTCGGTCACGGCTGCCAGTTTATGAGTGAGTCCTCACTCACGTCAATGAGTGAGGACTCACTCATAGCTGAGGGCGGTAGCACACGGCACCGACAGGTTTGTGTTTCCTGCCCCGATCGAGACCGGAGTTGTCCACATGCCGTCCGGCTATCCACAGATTCACCAACGCCGCTTCGAATCGCCGGCCGGCTGGCCCAAGCTGGCTGTACCGGCACGACGTGGGCTCGGGGTGACTGGGCAGAACCAGGTCTGTGCCGCCGAGATGACCAGCAACTCACCGTGATGTGAAGGGTGGACCGATGAACGAGACGTACGTAACGGTCGTTGGGCGAGTGGTCGGCGAGATCAGCCAGCGCACGACTCGCGAAGGGCACAAAATGGCCAGCTTCCGGGTGGCGACGAACGAGCGCCGCTACGACAAAGCGATCGAACAATGGGTGGACAAGAACCCGATGTTTCTGGAGGTGATCTGCTGGCGGCGGCTGGCGGCCGGGGTGGGGACATCATTGAACAAGGGCGACCCGGTTGTGGTGACCGGCCGACTGCACCAACGCGATTACGAGGTGGAAGGTCAGCGCCGTTCGAAACTGGAGTTGGATGCGCAGGCCGTCGGTCCGGATCTCTCCTGGTGCACGGCCGATGTGCAGCGCGCTCGCCGCGACGGTGCGCCTGCCGTGGAGTCCGCGACGAACTCCGCGGGAGTGGACGAATCGGATTCCACTGTTTCCGAACTGGTCGCCTGAGCGCGCCGGCCAGGAACCGGTTAGAGCGCTCGCGTGCCGCTTCGACTTACCGTGCGGTCGGTGGCGGCGCACAGTAACCGACACGCGCGAAACGGCGGCCGGATGATCATCGTGGCGGTGGCCATTGGCGCGCAGACCAGGGAGTTCCGAGACCGTCCGGGTGCGGAGGGGGTGACACATGACGTAAAGCCGGTGACCGACGTACTCGTCGAGTGGCGTCCGATCTACGATCGCGAACATGGCCGAGTTCATTTACACCATGAAGAAGGTGCGCAAGACGCACGGGGACAAACTCATCCTCGATGACGTCAGCACCGCGTTCTACCCTGGCGCCAAGATCGGCGTCGTCGGGCCGAACGGTGCGGGAAAATCGAGCGTCCTGAAGATCATGGCCGGACTCGACCAGCCGAGCAACGGGGAAGCGTTCATCCAACCTGGGGCGTCGGTTGGCATCCTGCAGCAGGAGCCACCGCTCAACGAGGACAAGACGGTTCGCGGCAACGTCGAGGAGGGACTCGGCGAGATCAAGGTCAAACTCGATCGCTTCAACGAGATCGCCGAGAAGCTTGCCACTGATTACAGCGATAGCCTGATGGACGAGATGGGCAAGCTTCAGGAGGACCTTGACCACGCGGATGCCTGGGAGCTGGATTCGCAGCTGGAGCAGGCGATGGATGCCCTGCGCTGCCCTCCCGGCGAGGAAGCGGTGAGCCATCTCTCCGGTGGCGAGCGACGCCGAGTGGCGTTGTGCAAGCTCCTGCTGTCGAAGCCCGACCTGCTGTTGCTGGACGAGCCGACCAACCACCTTGACGCCGAAAGTGTGCTGTGGTTGGAGCAGTTCCTCGCCAACTACGCGGGTGCGGTACTGGCGGTGACACACGACAGGTACTTCCTGGACAACGTCGCCGAGTGGATCATGGAGCTGGACCGCGGACGCGTCGTTGGGTACGAGGGCAACTACTCCACCTACCTCGAGAAGAAGCGCGAACGGCTCGAGGTGCAGGGCAAGAAGGACGTCAAGCTCGCTAAGCGGCTCAAGAACGAGCTCGAGTGGGTGCGATCGAACGCCAAGGCGCGGCAAACCAAGTCGCGTTCCCGCCTGGATCGCTACGAGGAAATGGCCGCCGAGGCGGAGAAGACCAAGAAGCTGGACTTCGAGGAAATCCAGATTCCCCCAGGACCTCGGCTGGGCAACGTCGTGGTCGACGTCAATCACTTGCGCAAAGGCTTCGACGACCGGCTGCTGATCGACGACCTGTCGTTCACCTTGCCGCGCAACGGCATCGTCGGCGTGATCGGGCCGAACGGCGTCGGCAAGACCACCCTGTTCAAGACGATCGTCGGGCTGGAAGAGCCCGACTCGGGCACGGTCAGGGTCGGCGACACCGTCAAGCTGTCCTATGTGGACCAAGAGCGAGCGGGGCTCGACCCGAACAAGACCGTCTGGCAGGTGGTATCCGAAGGGCTGGACTACATCCACGTCGGCCAGACCGAGATGCCGTCCCGCGCGTACGTGAGCGCGTTCGGCTTCAAGGGGCCGGACCAGCAGAAGCCGGCTGGGGTGCTGTCCGGCGGCGAACGGAATCGGCTGAACCTGGCGATGACGCTCAAGCAGGGGGGCAACCTGATCCTGCTGGACGAGCCAACGAACGATCTGGATGTGGAGACGCTGGGCTCGCTGGAGAACGCGCTCGAGCAGTTCCCCGGCTGCGCCGTGGTGATCTCGCACGACAGGTGGTTCCTGGATAGGGTCGCCACACACATCCTGGCGTGGGAAGGCACCGAGGAGAATCCGGCTAAATGGTTCTGGTTCGAAGGCAACTTCGAGGGGTATGAGAACAACAAGATCGAACGTCTTGGTGCCGAGGCCGCAAGGCCACATCGAGTAACCCATCGCAAGCTCACGCGAGACTGAGCGAGGTCGTTCGCCGTGGCAGCCAGTGGACGCCGAGGAGCCCAGTTGGGGCTACCGACCGACAGCGTTGCCGAGACGCTGCTCGAACAGGCGGACCGGCTGCGGTGGCGGGCACCCGAGCTCGCGCTGGTGATCGGGGAGCGGGCGGTTGCGGCTGTCTCGGCACCGGATGGCGATTCCGGCATCCGGCAGCCCGGCCGGGTGCACGCGGAAAGCCTCGTGGTCTTCGCCATGGCGCGGCTCGGTCGGCGGACTGCGGCCGCGCAGCGCGGGTTGACCGCGTTGCGCGCGGCGGAGGACGCGGGCCTCAGCGAACTCGTCTGGCGGCTGCGGGTCGATCTCGCGGTGTGCGCGCGCAATGTCGGCGTGCCGATGGCCGGTCTTGCCGGTCTGCGTCCGGTGCTGACCGCACGGGGTGTGCCGCCCGCCGTGCGTGCGCGGGCACTGACCCAGATGGTGGGCTGCTGCGCGGAATTGGGGCGTCGGGACGCACTGGACACGGCGCTAGCCGAGGCGGACCGGTTGTGCGGAACGGACGGCAGCCTCGAGGAGAGCACCCGTTCGATCGTGCGTGCCTTGCTGCGCGCGAGTGTGGCCGCATACCGGCGCCGGAGTGGCGACATCGGCGGTGCGGAGCAAGCCGCTCGCGGCGGGCTCGAGATGCTCGACAACCACGGCGGTACGGCGGCGGACGGCGGGCAGGCGCACAACAGGCTCATGCTGGAGCTGGCGTGCGCGTTGCTGGATCTTGGCAAACTCCGCGAAGCCGGCGAGGTCGCGCGGGCGGTGCTGGCCGCGCCGCTGCGCAGCTCCGCGGTCGCCTCAGCCGGCTGGCTGCGGCTCGCGGTGGCCACCCGGATTCATGCGCCGGCCGGCGACTATGAAGCGGCCGTCGGCTTGCTGCGAGACGCCACCCACGACGCCGAGCGGCACGGCGTTGAAGGTCTGATCGGGCAGCTGTGGAACGAGTTGGCACACATCGAGGAACTGGCTGGTTCTACCGCGGACGCGGTGGAGTGCCTCCACAGAGCGCGTGCCGCCGAGTACCGGTACTCCCATGCGCGTCAAGCGGCGGCCAACGCGCTGAGCGAGGAGTTCGGCAGCATCGACCCGGCATCGATCCGCCTGGACGAGTTCCTCGAGTTCGAACGGGACGTCGATCCGGCCAGGCAGGAGTCCGTCGAGGTCGGTCGCAGTATCGCCGAGCTCGCGCGCAGCGTAACCAGACAGGGGCGGGGCACGGCTGAGCATGGCAAGCCCGAGCCGGCCAGGGACACCGAGCCCGCGTCCGGTATGTCTGAGCCCGCACTGGGGTTGTCCGACCTCGGCCGCGCGTCTGATCCCGCTCGCGGTTCCGAGCCCGGCCGCGGGTCCGAGCCCGGCCGCCTGTCCGACCCTGCCCGCGGTGTGTCCGACCCCGGTCGCCTGTCCGAGCCTGCCCGCGGTGTGTCCGAAATCGGCCGCAACAGTTCGGAGCATGGGTTGCGACGCAGGGCGCAGTGGTCACCGGCGGTTGTCCGTGGCATGGGCAGCGGTACGAGCACGCCGGCCGTCCGGCGCCGCGGGCGCCGCAGAACGGAAGACCGGGAGCCCGGACATCGTGCCGCGGCGGAGGAGGTGCCACTGTCCGCGGTGTCGGCGACCGAACGCTGGCGCCGCTCGCGATCCAGCCGGGACGAAACCCCTGCCGTGGAGTCCGACGCCGATGGCCGGCCGGCGCCAGTGGTGTCCGCAGCGGATTTCATGGTTGCCGAGTACGGCGGCCGTGCCGGTGAGCGCGAGAACCTGGAGCGGACTGCGGCCGAGGACAGCGGGTGGCGCGGCGCCGCGGAGGAAGACCCGCCGGTCACCGAGCACGGCACGGGCTCGGCGACCGGCACCGGTCGTCAGGCCCGGCGGGACACCGGCGAAGAATCCACCGACGGGCGCTCGGTCATCTCGCAATTGAGGTTCACCGCGGGAAGCGGTGGGCGGCGTCGAGCCCGTGATGCCGAGGCCGGCGGGGAGTCGACAGCAAGTCGGGCACCGATGGACGACACTTCGTCGTTTCGCGACGACAACGGATCCTCGCCGCGCGCGATCGAGGAGATCGCTTCGGAACTGGACGAGATCCTGTCCCGAACCGCTCGCCGCAAGCACGGCGGCACACGATCGGACGCCGGGGCGACGTCCACCGACGCCGGTACCGACGCGTCCAGCGGGCGTACCGAGCAGGGCGAGCGGGTCGAGTGGAGCGCGGGCTCCGATGCGAGCCTCGGTTCGAGGCGGAGCAGGAGCAGGGACGTAGGCGGAAGTGCGGGGTCTGACTCGCGGCCGGGCGCCGGCGTGGATTCGTGGTCAAGCACCGCGTCGAGCACCGTTTCGGGGTCGAGCACGGTGTCGGGGTCGAGCACGGTGTCGGGGTCGAGCGCTCCGCCGGGGTCGAGCACGGCATCCGCGTCCTCCGAACCGGGCCACACCGCGGCCGACGCCGGCGACGCGGCCGAATCGGGCCCGCCGGTTCGCACCGTGTTCGCATCCACCGCACGCTCCGATTCGTCGGGTGAATCCGCGTCGAACCGCGCCACTCGATTCCGGGACATGCTGGAGCCAACGGATGCCGAGCCGGACACCGATCCGTGGGCGTCGCGGATCCCGGCCGACCCGGAGCCGTCGAACACGAACGAGTCCGCACGCCCCGATCCGACCGGATTCGAGTGGTCGTCCGACGTCACGGCGACCGGCGGGCAGCACGACGAAACGCTGCTGCCCATGCTGCGGGTACCCGCCGTGCTCGCCGCGCCTGGCGAGGAGCCCGGCTGGGCGACGGGACCGGAATCGGAACCGCCCTGGCTCAGCGAAGTGCCCGAATCGGCAGGCAAACTCGGCATCGCGGTCGGGATCGGAGAGCCACCCTTTCCCGGCGCTTCGGTGCCGGAAGACGAGGCGCGTCCAGCACCGAGCCAGTCGCCCTCGGCGGCGGGCCAACCCGAGTTCCGGCTGCGTCCCGCAAACACCGAACCGTCCCGAGGCGCATCGGACGAAACGCACTCCTACCACGACCGGTCCGAGTATCAAAGCTGGTCCGAGTACCGCAGCCGGCCCGAGCCCGACGCCGAGTACCACAACCGGTCCGAGTATCAAAGCCGGCCCGAGTATCAAAGCCCACCCGAGTACCGAAACCGGCCCGAGCCCGACGTCGGCGCGGACTTCGGTTATGACAGCACCCCCGAGTACCGGCCCGCGGAAAGCGAACCGTACGACGAGCCCGGCCCGGACGACCGTTCGGATCTCGGGCTGGCCGACCTGCTCGCCGGCGCGCTCGCCGCATACCGCACCAGCGAACCCCCGGAGGCGGGGCACGCCGCCGACGGCACGCCCGGTCCGGGGCGAACCGATGGCGGGCACACCCACGGCGATCGCGGCCGCCATCGCTCACCCGAGTGAGCAGATCGCCTACGCCGAATGCCCGCCAGGCAATCCCGCGCTCCGGCCGGACCGGATTTCGCATCCGCTGGGCCCGGGATGAACGGTTCGCCCTCGCTGATGCAGCATGGTGCTGGTGTCGCGTGGTGACCGAACTAAAGTGTGCTCGATGTGGGCACACCGAAGTGCTCCTCTAATGCGTGGGAGGCGCTGGCTATGACCTCGACCGGAGTATCGCCGGAGACCGAGCGGGCCACCGCGGCGGGCGGGGACGGCACGCGCCCGGCGAGCCCGGAACAGAGGCGCGATGAGCTGATCGAGGAATCCGCGCAACACGCGCCGGACATCGCGGACCTGATCCGGCTCTATTACCGGCACCTGCCACCGGAGGAGATCATCGGCGACTCACCGGTCGACCTCGTCGGCGTGGTCCGCTCGCACGTCAATCTCGCGCAGGAACGGGTGCCAGGCCGCCCGGCGGTTCGGCTGCTCAACCCGACCGCGGCCAACGACGGATGGACCCGACCGGCGACCGTGATCCAGCTGGTCACCGACGACATGCCGTACCTGGTCGACTCGGTGACCGCGGGGCTCGGCAGGGCGGGTGTTCAGGTACAGCGCATCGTGCACCCGATCATCGTGGTACGCAGGGACATCGCCGGTGCCCTTCAGGAGGTACTCACGCCGGCCGATGTGGACAACCCACCGGAGGGAACCACCGCCGAGTCCTGGATGTACATCGAGGTCGACCTGCTCACCGATCCGGAACGGGCTCGCGAGCTGGAAAACCGCCTGACCTCGGTGCTCGGCGACGTCCGGGAGGTGGTCGAGGACACCCAGAAGATGATCGAGACGGCGCTGCGGATCGCCGATCAGCTGGACGCCGATCCGCCGCCGGTGCCGAGGGAGCACGTCACGGACGGCGCCGAGTTGCTGCGCTGGCTCGCCGCCGGGCATTTCACGTTCCTCGGCTACCGCAACTACGAGCTGGTCAGCGACGCCGAAACCGGGGAGAGCGAGCCGGCGCTGCGTGGCGTGCTGGCCTCCGGGTTGGGTGTGCTGCGCCAGGACAGCCTCGCGGCCCGCAGCCTCACCGCGGGCCCAGACGCGACGGCTTACGCGCTGTCGCGGAATCTGCTGGTGCTCACCCACGCCAGCGCACCGTCCACGGTGCACCGCTCGGTTCACCCGTACTACGTCGGGGTGAAAACCTTCGACGCGGAAGGGAACGTGACGGGGGAGCACCGATTCCTCGGCATGTTCACCACCAACGCGTTGCACGAGGATGTACTGAACATCCCCGTGGTGGAACGGCGGGTGCGGGAGGTCATTCGCCGCGCGGGCTTTCCGATGGAGTCCTACTCCGGCCAGCGCATGCTCGAGGTGATCCAGAACTGGCCGCGCGCCGAGCTGTTCTCCACGGACATCGATTCGCTGTACACCGCGGCGACCGGCGTGATCGCGCTTGCCGAACGCCGCCGGCTGCGGCTGTTCCTCCGCCGCGACCCGTACGGCAGGTTCTTCTCCTGCCTGGTCTTCCTGCCGAGGGACCGCTACACCACGACGTCCCGCCTCGCGATGCAGGAGCTGCTGCTCGCCGCGCTGGAGGGCACGAACCTGGAGTACGGCACCCGGGTCGGGGAGACCGCCCTCGCCCAGGTGCACTTCATCGTGTACACGGACCCGACAAATCAGGTCGAGCCGGACGTGCCGCGTCTGCAGGACCAGCTGGCCGACGCGGTGCGCAGCTGGGACGACCGGATCATCGACGCGATCATCAACGAGAAGCGCGAGGAAGTCGACGGCGGCGCCTCGCTCGGCCGGGAATCGGCCACCGAGCAAGGACAGCGCTACGCCGGGGTGTTCTCCGAGTCGTATAAGGAGGACCACACCGCGGCGGAAGCACTCACCGACCTGCGACGGCTGCAGCGGCTGGGCGAGGGCGATCTGGACATGTCGTTCTACGTCCCGTCGGACGCCGCGCCTGGGGAGCGCAGGTTCAAGCTGTACCTGCTCGGCGAGGGGGTCACGCTCACCCAGATGCTGCCGGTGCTGCAGCACATGGGCGTCGAGGTCGTCGACCAGCACCCGTACGAGCTGCGCAGGGAGGACGGCGCGAAGAGCTGGATCTACGATTTCGGCCTGCGCATCGACCCGGCCGTGCTCGAGCAGCTGACCGCGGACGCGCTCGAGTCGCTGCGGGTGCGGTTCGAGGATGCCTTCGCCGCCGCGTGGCGCACGGAGAGCGAGGTCGACAGGTTCAACTCGCTCGTGCTGCGCGCCGGGATGAGCTGGCGGCAGGCCACCGTGCTCCGGGCCTACGCTCGCTACCTGCGGCAGGCCGGCATCTCCTACAGCCAGACCTACATCGAGGACGTGGTGCTGCGGCACACCGAGATCGCGAAGGCACTGGTGCGGCTGTTCGAGAGCCGTTTCGACATCAGGGCAACCGGGGACACCAGGGAATCGCAGTCCAAGTCGTTGTCAACCGAGATCGCCGCGATGATCGACGAGGTCACCAGCCTTGACGCGGACCGGATCCTGCGCGGGCTGCTCAGTGTGGTGATGGCGACCCTGCGCACTAACTACTACGTCACGGATCCGGACGGGCGGTCGCACTCCTATCTGGCGATCAAGCTGGAGCCGCAGTCCGTTCCGGACCTGCCAGAGCCGCGCCCGGCTTTCGAGATCTTCGTCTACTCCCCGCGGGTGGAGGGCGTGCACCTGCGGTTCGGTCCGGTGGCCCGCGGTGGGTTGCGCTGGTCGGATCGCCAGGAGGACTTCCGCACCGAGATCCTCGGGTTGGTGAAGGCGCAGGCGGTGAAGAACGCGGTGATCGTGCCGGTCGGCGCGAAGGGCGGGTTCGTGATGAAGCGCCCGCCGGCCCCGAGCGGCGACGCGAGCCTGGACCGGGAAGCGCATCAGGCGGAGGGCATCGCCTGCTACCGGATGTTCATCTCCGGCCTGCTGGATCTCACCGACAATCTGGAGGCCGGCCGCACCATCCCGGCCCGCGACGTGGTGCGCTACGACGGCGACGACAGCTACCTGGTGGTCGCCGCGGACAAGGGCACCGCGACGTTCTCCGATATCGCCAACGAGGTCGCCATCAGCTACGGCTTCTGGCTCGGTGACGCGTTCGCCTCCGGCAGCTCGATCGGCTACGACCACAAGGCGATGGGCATCACCGCTCGCGGCGCGTGGGAGGCCGTCAAACGACATTTCCGCGAGCTCGGCGTGAACACCCAGCGAGAGGCGTTCACCGTGGCCGGCGTCGGCGACATGTCCGGCGACGTGTTCGGCAACGGCATGCTCTGCTCGGAGCACATCCGGTTGGTCGCCGCGTTCGACCACCGACACATCTTCATCGACCCGGATCCGGATGCGGAAACCGGCTACGCGGAACGCACCCGGCTGTTCGAGTTGCCGCGCTCCTCGTGGGACGACTACGACAAGTCGTTGATCAGCGAGGGCGGTGGGGTGTGGCCACGCAGCGTCAAATCCATCCCGATCAGCAAGCAGGCCAGGGAAGCACTCGGCATCGAAGACGGCGTGTCGAAGCTGTCCCCGAACGAGCTGATGTACGCGATCCTGCGCGCCCCGGTGGACTTGCTGTGGAACGGCGGCATCGGCACCTACGTCAAGGCATCCACCGAGGCGCACTCGGATGCCGGGGACAAGGCCAACGACGCGATCCGGGTGGACGGCAAGGATCTGCGGGTAAAGGTCGTCGGGGAAGGCGGCAACCTCGGCCTCACCCAGCGAGGCCGGATCGAGTTCGCCAAGAACGGCGGCAAGGTCAACACCGACGCGCTGGACAACTCCGCCGGGGTGGACTGCTCCGACCACGAGGTGAACATCAAGATCCTGCTGGACAGGTTGGTGGCCGAGGGGCGGCTGGATCGCCAGCAGCGCAACGAGTTGCTCGGCGAGATGACCGACGAGGTCGGTGACCTGGTGCTGCGGGACAACTACCGGCAGAACGCCGTGCTGGGGATCAGCAGGGCACACGCCGGGCCGATGGTGTCCGTGCACCAGCGCCTCGTCGCCATGCTGGAGTCCAACTGCGGCCTCGACAGGGAGCTGGAGGCATTGCCGACCCAGCAGCAGTTCCGCGCGCTCGACAAGGCAGGCGAGGGTCTGACCTCGCCGGAAATGGCCACCCTGATGGCGCACGTGAAGCTGGCGCTCAAGCAGGACGTGCTGGACAGCGAACTCCCGGACGCCGAAGTGTTCGCCAGACGGCTCCCCGAGTACTTCCCCAGCCAGCTGCGCGAACGGTTCACCGACGCGATCGGCGGCCATCCGCTGCGCCGCCAGATCATCAGCACGCTGGTGGTCAACGAGGTCGTCGACGGCGGCGGCATGTCGTATGCGTTCCGGCTGTCCGAGGAGATGAACGCGACCGCGACCGAGGCGGTCCGCGCCTACGTCGTGGTGACCAGGGTCTACGACCTCCCGGCGCTGTGGTCGGACATCGAAGCGCTGGACAACGTGGTGCATACCGATGTGGCCGACGGGCTGGTGCTGGAAACCCGGCGGCTGCTGGATCGGGCCGCGCGGTGGCTGCTGTCCAACCGGCCGCAGCCGCTCGCCGTCGGCGCGGAGATCAACCGGTTCGGCTCGGTGATTCGTCAGCTGGCTCCCGAGGTCACCGGCCTGCTGCGCGGGGGGGAGCTGCAAACCGTACGAGACCAGACCGAGCGCCTGATGGCCGCCGGTGTGCCGACCGACCTGGCGAGGAGGGTCGGTGGTCTGCTGAACAGCTACGGCCTGCTGGATATCATCGAGGTGGCCGAGCTCGCCGACCAAGAAGCGGGATTCGAGCGCAGCTACCGGGAGGCTGCCGAGCTGTACTACGCGATGTCCGAGCACCTGGACATCGACAGCATGCTGACCTCGATCAGCGCGCTCGAGCGGGGTAACCGCTGGCACGCGCTCGCCAGGCTCGCGCTGCGCGACGACCTGTACTTCTCGCTGCGTGCGATCACGCTGGATGCATTGCGGCACAGTGATCCCGGCGACAGCGCCGATGTGAAGATCGCGAAATGGGAGGAGGCGAACACCTCTCGACTGAACCGGGCGCGCGTCTCGCTTGATGAGATCAATCGGTCCGGGCGGCTCGACTTGGCTACCTTGTCGGTGGCTACTCGCCAAGTCCGCAGCATGGTGCGTTGAGGTAACAGGAGAGAGGTCACGGTTCGGTGGGTGCGTTCGTCGCCGAGGTGCGTCCGCGATGGTCCGACATGGACGTCTTCGGGCATGTCAACCACGCGAATATGGTGACGTTGCTCGAGGACGCCCGTATCGAGCTGCTGTTCACGGCCGCGACCGCCCGCAGCGTACCCACCATGGCGAAGGGCTCGGTGGTCGCCAGGCTGGTGGTCGATTACCACACTCCGTTGAAGTTCAACGGCTCCGCGGTGCGGGTCGAGATGACCGTACGCGACCTGAAGGCGGCTTCCTTCGCGATCGACTACTCAGTCCACGATGGACTGTCTACATCAGACGCTGTCGTCACGACCGCCGAAACCTTGATCGTTCCGTACGATGTGGCCGCCTCGCGACCGCGCCGGTTGTCCGCTGGTGAACGGGAATTCCTGTCCACATGGGATGGAAGAGGCGACGATGGTTGAGGTGTATATCGCCGATCCCGCGGAGCGAGACGACCTCGGTGCGTTCGTGGCCCGCGCGGTCCGGCTGGACGGGCAGATCGTCGTGCGGCTGAAGAACCGTGCCGAAGGGATGCTCGAGGCGTGGGTGGCCACCCCGTTCGATGTACTCGCCACCCGCGCGGTCAGCGGCTGGGTTAGGCCTGCCGACAGCACCGTCTCGGGTAACGAACTACTCGCCGAGCTGGCCGTCGTCGGCGGTGACCAGTTGAACGCCGGCTCGCCTCAGGACCTGCTGTGGCGTTCCGCGCTGCCGCCAGGCAACGGGTGGCGGGTCGTGGACGAGCTGCCCGCGTCGGTTGTCTCGGACCTCGCGGATTCCGGGATCGCGCTGGCCCGGGAGAACACCGGCCCGCAGGGAACCCCGCCGGCCTCGCTGCTCGATCAGACCGTGCTGACCGTGACCGATCAGGATCACGAGGTGAAGGTGCCGTTGCGCTGCCTGTTCGCGCTGTCCGGGATGGGGTTCGTCGGTACGAACGGAGCCGACGAGACGGTACGGGTGAGCGCGACCGACTCGTGGTTGCGCATCGACGCCCTGTTCGGGGCCGTGGTGCGCCGCAGGCATGCCCTGCTGCCGCTGCTGGTGTAGCCGCGTTAAGGATTTCTTACCGGCGGTGCCAGTTGGAACTTTCTCGCCCGCGAGCCACATCCAAGCGGTAGTCTGGCACGACGCCGGCAGCGGGAGGTGGCCATTGTGAAGGCGAGCGACGAGAACGGTTGGCTGGAAGAGAACGTCACCGAACCCACCGATTGGTCGCCGGCCGAGCAGGGGCCGGCGAGGCCACGGCACGTCCGGGAGGCGGAGGCGGCCGCCGGGGTTGGCCCCGAGCAGCAGGAACGCTGGCGGCGCGCCCGGGCGGTGGCCGGCGGGGTGGCCAAGGCGGCCCCGTACCTGGCAGGGGCGTCGTGGGTCGCGGCGGCGGCGACCACCGACTGGGACGGCGACGGGCACGGCGACGTCATCGACATCGGCACGTTCGGCGACTACGGCGACTATGGCGGCTTCGGCGACGGCTAGGGCGCGAGCGCCGCGATGGCGCCTCGCCGGGAGACCGCGGCGCTCACACCAGCCACACGGCGGTGTCCTCGGGTAACCGGTCATCCTCGAGCGGGCCACTTGACAGCAATACCTCGCCGGGTGGCAGCGGCACCGGCACGTTCGAGATGTTCAACGCGCAGATCAGACCGCCACCCTTGCGGCGGAACGCGAAGCAGCCGGGCGGGGCGCCGTACCACTCCAGCTCGTCACCGCTGAACTCGGTGCGCGTCTTGCGTAGGTCCAGCCCGCGCCGGTACAGCGAGAGCACCGAGCCGGGGTCCTCAAGCTGGGCCTCGACGGTCAGTGCCGCCCAATCGTCCGGCATCGGCAGCCAGGTGTCCTCGGCGTCGGAGAATCCGAACGGGGCCCGGTGGCCCTCCCAGGGCAGCGGCACGCGGGCGCCGTCCCGCCCGCGCTCAGTGTGCCCGGATCGTTCCCATACCGGATCCCGCAACGCCGAATCGGGCAGTTCGACGTTCGGCAGCCCGAGCTCCTCACCGTTGTACAGGTAGATCACGCCGGGCAGCGCGAGTTCCACCAACGCCATCGCGCGGGCTCTGGCCACCCCGCGCCAGCCGTCGTCGTATCGGCTGACCTGGCGCCAGACATCGTGGTTGGCCAACGTCCAGGTGGGCTGGGTGTTCAGCCCCGCGACGGTGTGCAGTGATCGCTCGATCGCCTCCCGCAGCGCCGCCGCATCGAAATCCGTGGTGACCAGCCGGAAGTTGAAGCCGAGGTGCAATTCATCGGGGCGCAGGTAGCGGGCGAAGCGCTCGTCGTCGAGCACCCAGATTTCGCCGACCGCCACCCGGCCCGGGTATTCGTCGAGCACCTTGCGCACCATCCGGTGCACGTCGTGCACGCCGTCGTTGTCGAAGCGTGGATCGTCGATGTCCGGAACGGCCAGCGCACCGGTCGCGGCGGCTTCCGGTGGCATGTCCGGGAGGCCCGACGGTTTGGCCATGCCGTGTGCCACGTCGATGCGAAAGCCGTCCACGCCCCGGTCCAGCCAGAATCGCAGGGTGCGCTCCAGATCGGCGTGCACCTCGGTGTTGGCCCAGTTCAAGTCGGGCTGCTCGGGCGCGAACAGGTGCAGGTACCACTGCCCGTCCGCGACCCTGGTCCATGCCGATCCGCCGAACATGCTCGTCCAGTTGTTCGGCGGATCCGACCCGTCCACGCCTCGGCCGTCCCGGAAGACGTACCGATCCCGTTCCGGGCTGCCAGGTGGTGCCTGGAGCGCCTCGGTGAACCACCGGTGTGCGCTGCTGGTGTGGTTCTGCACCAGATCGATGGTGACCTTGAGGCCGTGCGCGTGCGCGTCGTCGACCAGCGCGTCGAAGTCCTCGAGATCACCGAAGACCGGGTCCACGTCGCGGGGGTCGGCGACGTCGTAGCCGTGGTCGACCATCGGGGAGCGATAGAACGGGGTCAGCCAGAGCGCATCGACCCCGAGTAACTGTAGGTAACCGAGTCGGGACCGAATGCCCGGTAGGTCGCCGACGCCGTCGCCGTTCGAGTCGGCGAAAGATCGCACGTAAACCTGGTAGAAGACGCAGTCGCGCCACCACATCACGTCGTCGGTGGCCCACTGGCGAATGTCCGCAGTTCTACGCACGGGGAGCCATCCTGCCATACGAATAACGGAACGTGACCGCTAATCGGAGGCGTCCCACTCCGCGTTATGTACCCATACCGCTGAACTAGCGGCGTAATAGAACCATGATGGGTACCTCACGCCCGCGGGGACGCGGGCTACTCCCAGCTGTTCATCAGCGAATGCGCAGCCATCTCCAGGTACTGCCAGAGCTCGTCGCGCCTGGCTTCGTCCAGATCGGCCTCGTCCACCGCGATCCGCATGCAGCGCAGCCACGCGTCGCGCTCCATTGGGCCGATCTTGAACGGTGCGTGCCGCATCCGCAGCCGGGGGTGGCCGCGCTGCTGCGAGTAGGTGTGCGGCCCGCCCCAGTACTGCATCAGGAACAGTCGCAGGTGTTCCTCGGCCGGCCCGAGGTCCTCGCCCGGATACAGCGGGCGGAGCAGCTCGTCCTTGGCGACCTCTTGGTAGAACCGGGCGACAATGCGGCGGAAGGTTTCCTCGCCGCCGACGGCGTCGTAGAAGCTCTCCGGGCTGGACACCTTGCCATTGTGACGTACCGGGCGGGTCGCTCTCAGCGGGCCATGGTGCCGCGGCTCACGCACCTTGGTTCTGCGCGTTCTGGGCGTTCTGGGAGAACAGCCGCGCCATCGGCGGTTCGAAGTCGGCATCCTCGAGGGCGGTCATGATCCGCGCGCGCAGTGCGCGTTGTACGGCCCACTGCTGCCCGGGACGCACCTTCACGGTCAGCCGCAACATGATGCTTTCCGCGGAGACCTCCTCCACGCCGAGAACTTCCGGCGGCTCGAGCACGTGCTGGGCCAGCTGCTCGTCCCTGGTCGCGTCCGCCGCCACCGAGCCGAGCAGCCGGGTGGCGCGCTCCACATCCGCTTCGTAGCTCACCGGTACGTCCACCACGGCCACCGCGAATCCCTGGCTCGAGTTGCCCACCCGCAGCACTTCGCCGTTGCGGACATACCACACCGTGCCACCCAGATCGCGCAACGTGGTCACCCGCAGGCCGATCGCCTCAACCGTGCCGCTGGCCTCGCCGACATCGATGAAGTCACCAACCCCGTACTGGTCCTCCAGCATCATGAAGATCCCGGAAAGGAAATCCTTGACGAGGTTCTGAGCGCCGAAACCGAGCGCCACGCCGACGATTCCGGCGGAGGCGATGATCGGGCCGAGCTGGATTCCCAGCTCGCCGAGTGCCAGCACGAAGGCGAGGCCGAACACCACGAACGACGTGATCGACTTCAGCACGGAGCCGATGGTCCGCGCCCGCTGCCTCCTGCGCTCCGAGTTCGGTGCGCCGAGACCGACCGGGGCTCGCTCCCGCAACGGGCGCAGCAGGGCACGCTTCTTGGTCTTCTTCCGTGGCTCGCCGTTCATGAAGCGGTCGATCATCCGCCGAGCCAGCCAGCGCACAACGATCGCGATCACCAAGATCAGCAGAATGCTCAGCGGTTTCGCGATGAGCCAGTCGGCGGAGGCAGCCAGCCAGCTGTTGTTGGTCAGCCGGTAGATTTGGTCACACCAGCTGCCGGATTCGTTCACGCATTCCGGGGGCTGCGCAAAGAACTCGTTCATCAGCTGCCTTGTCACGCTCCTCGGGGCATCGGTGATCGGGGGTCACCGGCAACGGTACGTGTGTTGTGCGATCGTAATCTCAGGTACCTGCTGCTTCGTGTTTGGTGACACGTCACGCAACAGACGTGCGTTTCGGGTGCCATGTGTGGTCGACTATGCCTGCACTGGTGGAGGTGGTCGAGTGCCGGACCGACAACCGACGCATATCGGCGCCTCGAGCCGCGTCGCGACTCGGGATGCGCCGGATGGCACGCTGCGCTCAACTCGAGCTCAACAGCGCCGAAGTTGGAGTCGATCGTCGGAAATCGGTTCGGCTGACTCGTCACGAGACAGCGGAGGCCACCGCCCATCCGGACTGCCACCGTCCGTGCCGTGGACACGGCGCAGAGTGTTGCTGCTGAACGCGACGTTCGAGCCGTTGACCGCGCTTCCGGCCCGGCGCGCCGTGGTGCTCGTGGTCTGCGGCAAAGCGGAGATCGTGCACGGTGATCCAACCGGGATGACGCTGCACTCCGCCAGCTCCGACCTCGTGGTGCCGTCGGTGATCAGGCTCAGCAGCTACGTACGGGTGCCGTACCGGGGGCAAGCCCCGCTGACCAGGGCCGGCTTGATGCACCGGGACCGCTACCGGTGCGCGTATTGCGGGGCTCGAGCGGAAACCATCGATCACGTCGTGCCGCGCAGCCGCGACGGTGCGCACAGCTGGCAGAACTGCGTCGCCTCGTGCGCGAAGTGCAACCATCGAAAGGCGGACCGGCTGCTCGGCGAGCTCGGCTGGCGGTTGCGGACCACGCCACGCGCGCCGCGCGGTATGCATTGGCGGCTGCTCGCCGACGTCCCGGAGGCGGACCCGCTGTGGCGTCCGTATCTCGGTGCGCCAGCCGCGTAGGCCCGCCAACCAAGCTAACTAAGCTGGCGGGCTGACCGGGCCGCCGCCCGGGCAGGCTCCGTGCGTGTCAGTTACTGGTGATCCGAGTGCCTGCGGTGATCCTGGTACCACAGGTGATCCTGGTGCCCGAAGTGATCCGCGTGCCCGAAGTGATCCGCGTGCCCGCCGTGATCCTGGTGCCGGCGGTGATCCTGGTGCCCGCAGTGATGCGGGTACCACGGGTGATCCGGGTACCTGCGGTAATACGGGTCCCCGAGGTGATCCGGGTCCCCGCCGTGATGCGAGTCCCGCACGTGATCCGGGTCCCGCACGTGATCCGCGTGCCCGAGGTGATCCGGGTGCCCAGCGCGGTGATCCGGGTACCTTGTGCGGTGATACGGGTGCCGGGTTCGGGTGCGCACCCGGTGATGCGGGTACCCGCGGTAATGCGAGTGCCGCACGTGATCCGCGTTCCGGAGGTAATCCGTGTCCCACGAGTGGCCGTGTTCCTCACCTCTTCTTGGGTACCCCGGGTTACCAACCGGCTGTCGACCCTTTTTCTACTGAGAGCAGAACTGTAGTCAACGGGGAGTTTCATAATAATCGATCGGGTGATGTCGTTCGCCTGTGTGGGGGTCGGGGCAGTGTACATCGCGTGTCCTCCTGGGGGAGATGATCAGGCGGCCTGAGATCGGGGCGTTGTCGCAAGGTCCGTCTAGGTGAAAAGCTAGAAGTATTTCGCGCCCTGGACAAGGTCCAAGCTATGAGTGGGTCCGCATGTACGGGGCGTTGCCATCCTTCGCGCACCCCTACTGCGCTTAACGAAGGAGGTGACGCGGCGACACTCGGAGGAGACGACACTGAATCGGCCTAACGCCGTGGTCGCGGCAGCCAGTGCCCCGTGGACGCCGGGTGGTCCGCTACGGTACGAGCGTGAGCGTGATGGAGACGGTCCTTATCTTTGTGGTCATTCCGCTCGCCATCTATGGCGTGCTCAGCGCGATGACCTTGCGGTCCAAGCTCGGTAAAGCGCAGCGGTATCGGCCGGGGCAGAAGTGGAACCACCCCCCGCAGTGGTGGACGGCCAACCCTGCCGGTGTCGGGGAGCACCGGGCGCACGGATCTCGGGGTGAACAGGAAGGCGCGTCGGCCGGAGCTGCCACCACGACCGCAACGGGAGGTGCTCGTGGCAGCTGGTGAGGACACGCACGGCGCGGCCCCAGCGGTGGTGGACCGCGAGCTCCAGCCGGGTGAGGCGGTTAGCGCGAGTGGGCGCCTTTCGGTGGCCCGCAGGGTCGAGCCGACTCTGCCACCTGGCCCATTCACCCCGGTTCAACTGGCGCAGATCGACGAGGCGTTGACGTTGTCCAGCAGGACAACCGGGCTCGACTTCAGCGTCTACCTCGGAGACCTCGGCGAGGACACCCGCGCGTCGGCCGAGCAGCTGCACGCGTCGATCGGCCCGCACGCGGCCAGTGCCGTGCTCATCGCGGTATCGCCCGGCCAGCGGGTGGTCGAAGTGGTGACCGGTGCCGACGCGCATCGCAGGGTGCCGGACCGCGGCTGCAAGCTGGCCGTGATGAGCATGGTCGCCTCGTTCAAGGAGGGCGACCTGTCCGGCGGCCTGATCAGCGGGCTGCGCATGCTGACCGACGCGGCCGGCGCCGCACCCCGCGACTGACTTCGGTTATGCCGTGAAGGCCACCTTCACGGCGTTGAACGCCCCTGAGGTGGCCTTCACGGCCGGAATCAGGTGCGGTCGAACTCCCTGGCTGCCAGGGCGCGGACGATGCCGGCGCGTCCCTCGGACACCAGGCGGCGCAACGCCGGCGGGTGATCGGCTGCCAGCCACTCATCCGCCGCATCCACGGTCCGCTGATCCACGGCCCACGCCGGGAACAGGCCGAGTACGGTCGGCTGCGCCCGTTCACTCGAGCGCCGCGCCCAAACCTCGGCCACCTCCGCGAAGTAGCGGTCCGCGTATCCCGCGATGAGCCGCTTCTGCGCCGGGTGGGAGAAGCCGGCGATGATCGACTCGTTCACGGCGTTCGGCAGCTCGTCGTCGTGTACCGCTCGTTGCCACGCTTCGGCCTTCGCCTCCTCGGTTGGCCGCAGCGCCCTGGCCCGCTCCGCGTGCCGCTGACCGGCCGCGGTGGGATCCTGGTCCAGCTCGGCGTCGATCTCCGCGAGGTCCGCGGCCCCGTGTGCGACCAGTGCGAACAGCAGCCGCCAGCGCAGGTCGGTGTCCACCACCAGCCCCTCGAGCGGCGCCGAGCCATCCAGCCAGCCGCGGAGGACCTCCAGCTTCGACTCGTCCAGTAGCGAACCGGTCAACGCGTTCACGAACGCGAGCTGGTGATCGGAGCCGGGCTCCACGGAGCGGGCCAGTTCGATCAGCCGGTCGGTGTACCGGGCCCAGCCCTCCGGCGCCCAATCCGGATCGGCGTACGAGGACAGCGCGGCCTGGGTCTGCAGCAGTAGCCGTTGCACCACGCCGACTTCGCTTTCCGCGGGTAGCCCGCGGCAGACGAGGGTGACGAAATCGCGGGGCTTCAGCTCCGCCTCGCGGGTCATCTCCCATGCGGCCGACCAGCACAGGGTGCGCGGCAGCGGATCGGTGACATCCGCGATCCGATCCACCAGGGTGGCAAGCGAGTCGGCGTCCAGGCGCATTGTGCAGTAGGTGAGATCGTCGTCGTTGACCAGCACCAGCTTGCCCCTCGACACGCCCACCAGCTCGGGCACCTCGGTGTGCTCGCCGGACACGTCCAGCTCCACCCGGTGGGTGCGGGTCAGCCGGCCGTCGCCGTTGTCGTCGTAGATACCCACAGCTACGCGGTGCGTGCGCAGCTCGCCGGCGCCGGGCTTCGCGCCCCGCTGCAGCACCGCGAACTCGGTGAACGCACCGTTCGCGTCCACCTCGAACTTCGGGCGCAGCGCGTTCAGCCCGGTCGTTTCCAGCCACTGCGCGCTCCACCACGACAGGTCCCGGCCGGAGGCCTCCTCGAGGGCGGCGAGCAGATCGCCGAGCGTCGCGTTCGCCCACGCGTGCTTGGTGAAGTACACCTTCAACCCGGACAGGAAGTTCTCGAGGCCGACGTAGGCCACCAGCTGCTTGAGCACGCTGGCGCCCTTGGCGTAGGTGATGCCGTCGAAGTTGACCTCGACCGCCTGCAGGTCCGGGATATCGGCCGCGACCGGGTGGGTGGACGGCAGCTGATCCTGGCGGTAGGCCCAGGACTTCTCGATGTTCGCGAAGCTGGTCCACGCGTGCTTGTACTCGGTGGCGGACGACTGCGCGAGCACGCTCGCGAAGGTGGCGAACGATTCGTTCAGCCACAGGTCGTTCCACCAGCGCATGGTGACAAGATCGCCGAACCACATGTGCGCCATCTCGTGCAGCAAGGTCTCGCAGCGCCGCTCGTAGGCGTACCGCGTCACCCTGCTGCGGAAGACGTAGTCCTCGAGGAACGTCACGCAACCGGCGTTCTCCATCGCGCCCGCGTTGAACTCGGGCACGAACGCCTGGTCGTACTTGCTGAATGGGTACCGGACGCCGAAGTTCTCGTGGTAGAAGCCGAAACCCTGCTTGGTCTCGGTGAACAACCGCTCCGCGTCCATGTACTCGGCGAGCGATGCGCGGCAGTAGATGCCGAGCGGCACCGTGCCGGTCGCGTCGCGGTACTCGTCGCGCCATTCCGTGTACGGACCCGCGACTAGTGCGACCAGGTAGGTGGACAGCCGGTCGGTGGTCTCAAAGACGGTCCGGATCGCGCCTTGCTCGGTGGTTTGGGTGGATTCCACCAGTGCGTTGGAGATGATCTTCCAGTCCGGCGGAGCGAGCACCGTGAGCCGGTAGGTCGCCTTGAGGTCGGGCTGGTCGAAACAGGCGAACATGCGCTTGGCGTCCGCCGTTTCGAACTGGGTGTACAGGTACACGCCGCCGTCGACCGGGTCGACGAACCGGTGCAGGCCTTCGCCGGTGTTCATGTACTGACAGGTGGCGCGCACCGTGAGCTCGTTCGATTCGGCCAGCGCGGGCAGCGCGACGCCGTCGTCCTCGACATAGCCGGTCACGTCCAGTTCGACGCCGTTGAGTACGGCGGAGTCCACGGACTCGGCGATGATGTCGATCCAGCTCGACTCCCCGGCACGGCAGCTGTCGAACCTGACCGTGGTCACCGACGAGAAAGTATTCTCACCCGGCCCGCCTGCGCCGTCCGTGAGATCCAGCTCGATGGTGTACGAGTCGATCACCAACGCCTCGGCGCGCTGCTCGGCTTGCTCACGGGTGAGGTTGGGCGGGGCCACTGTGCTCCTTGAAGTCACGTTTCGTTGGTTTCT
Organism: Pseudonocardiaceae bacterium; assembly: GCA_009379845.1. Classification (GTDB taxonomy): domain Bacteria; phylum Actinomycetota; class Actinomycetes; order Mycobacteriales; family Pseudonocardiaceae; genus Tamaricihabitans. The sequence continues at coordinate 37,274 of WHSZ01000016.1, forward strand.
GACAATGGCATCCAATCACGTCTAGGACTGATTCGGCGCGGGCAGGAAGAACTGGCGCCCCGGCAGGGTTGACGGTGGTGGGGACCATCCGAGCAGAGAAGACTGGAGAAGCAGGTTATGGCGACGACCGAGCACAGCGCACAGCCGACCAAGGTTGACTTCTACTTCGATCCGGCTTGCCCGTTCGCGTGGATCACTTCCCGGTGGATTCTCGAGGTCGAGAAGCATCGCGACCTCGACCTGCGGTTTCGCGTTATGAGCCTCGCGGTGCTGAACGAGGGGGGCGACCTGTCCGAGGACTACCAGGAGCTGATGCGCAAGGCGTGGGGCCCGGTTCGGGTCGCGATCGCCGCCGCCAAGCTCAAGGGCGAAGAAGTGCTTCGGGATCTGTACACGGCGATGGGGCGGCGCATCCACAACGAGGACAACAAGGACTTCTCCGCGGTGATCAGCGAGGCGCTGGCGGAAGTGGGGTTGCCGGCCGAGCTCGCGGGGGCGGCCGATTCCACCGACCACGACGAGGCGCTGCGGGCCAGCCACCACGAGGGCATGGATCCGGTCGGCCTGGACGTCGGCACACCCACCGTCCACGTGGACGGGGTCGCGTACTTCGGGCCGGTGCTGACCAAGATCCCGCGTGGCGAGGACGCCGTGGGTATCTTCGACGGCGCTCGGATGCTCGCCGGCTACCCGAACTTCTTCGAGCTCAAGCGCACCCGCAGCCGGGATCTCGACTTCAGCTGATCCGTCGGGATGTGCCAGGGTGGGGGAATCCGCCCGTGTTCCAGTCGCTTGGAGGGATGCATGACGGCCCCGGTTACCACCCGCACCGCGCACGTGATCGACGGCGAGCGACTCCACGCGGCTGGCGAGCGAATCGAGGTCGTCAACCCGGCCACCGAGCAGGTGATCGCGGCGGTCCCGGCCGGAACGCCGGACGACGTGGACGCCGCGGTGCGGGCCGCGCGAAACGCGTTCCCATCCTGGTCGGCCACCTCCGTTGCGGACCGTGCCGCCCTGGTTCGGCGGATCTCCGACGGGCTCGCCGCCCGCAAGGAGGAGGTCGCCGCCACGATCACGGCGGAGATGGGTTCACCCATCACATTCGCCAGGAAGGTGCAGGCCAGCGTGCCGGTGGCGACCACAAGTGGGCTGGCGGATCTGCTGGACGGCGGGTACTCGTTCAGCCAGGAGATCGGCAACTCGCTGGTACTGCGCGAGCCGGTCGGGGTGATTGGCTGCATCACGCCGTGGAACTACCCGCTGCATCAGATCGTGAACAAGGTGGTGCCGGCACTGGCGGCCGGTTGCACGGTGGTGCTGAAGCCGAGCGAGCTCGCCCCGCTGAACGCCGGGATCCTTCTCGAGGTGCTCGCCGAGGCCGGCGTGCCGGACGGCGTGGTGAACCTGGTGCACGGCACCGGCCCGGTGGTCGGCGAGGCGCTCGCCGCGCACCCGGACGTGGACATGATCTCGTTCACCGGTTCCACCCGGGCAGGGCGGCGGGTCTCCGCGCTCGCCTCGGAAACCGTCAAGCGGGTGGCACTGGAACTCGGCGGCAAGTCCGCGAACGTGGTGCTCGACGACGCGGACCTGACCAAGGCCGTGAAACTCGGGCTGGCGAACACCTACATCAACGGTGGGCAGACCTGCACCGCGTGGACCCGGATGCTGGTGCCGGCGAGCAAACACGACGAGTTGGTCGAGTTGGCCGGCGCCGCCGCGGAGAAGTACGGCGTCGGTGACCCGACCGAGGAAAGTACCCGGATCGGTCCGATGTCGTCGGTGGCACAGCGTGAGCGGGTGCTCGGCTACATCACCAGGGGCGTCGAGGAGGGCGCCACGGTGGCGTTCGGCGGACCGGATACCGGCTCGCTGCCCACGCCCGGTGCCTACGTCCCGCCCACGGTGTTCGCGAACGTGCGGCCCGAGATGACCATCGCGCAGGAGGAGATCTTCGGCCCGGTGTTGTCCATCCTGCCGTACCGGGACGAGGACGAGGCCGTGGAGATCGCGAACTCGACGATCTACGGCCTGGCCGGCGCGGTGTTCTCCGGCGACGACGAGCGCGCGCTCGCCGTGGCCAAGCGGTTGCGCACCGGGCAGGTGGACGTGAACGGTGGCGCGTTCAACCCGGTCGCGCCGTTCGGTGGATACAAGCAGTCCGGAAACGGCCGGGAGCTCGGCCAGTACGGGCTGGAGGAATTCACCGAGCTCAAGGCCATTCAGCGCTGAAGCGCTGAATGGCTCGTGAGTCAGCGAGACCTGCTCGTCAGGGTCGAGCCATTGACACAGGTTAGGTGCTATAGCACCTAAAAAGACTCACGAGCGTGGCCCGTCATGGCCGCCACCGCACCGGATGGCACACTTCCTGACGTGCGCGTCTACATTGGTTCGGATCACGCCGGTTTCGAGTTGAAGACCTACCTGGTCGCACACCTGAAGAAGCAGGAGCACGAGGTGGTCGACGTCGGCCCGCCGGAGTACGACGCGGCGGACGACTACCCGCCGTTCTGCATCGAAACCGCCCGGCGGGTGGTGGCAGACGAAGGCAGCCTCGGCGTGGTGATCGGCGGATCCGGCAACGGCGAGCAGATCGCCGCGAACAAGGTGTCCGGCGCGCGAGCCGCGCTCGGCTGGAGCGTGGAGATCGCGCGGCTTTCCCGCGAGCACAACAACGCACAGGTACTCGGGGTGGGGGCGCGGATGCACTCCGATGAGCAGGCCGCGGACATCGTGGACGAGTTCGTGAACACGCCGTTCTCCGGCGATCCCCGGCACGTACGCCGTATCGAAATGATCACTGAGTACGAGAGCACCGGCGTTCCGCCCGCACTTCCGAACGTCTGATGCCCGAGGGACACACGCTGCACCGGCTGGCCAAGTTGCACCAGCGGCGCTACGCAGGCGCTCCGGTAGCGGTGTCCAGCCCGCAGGGCAGATTCGCCGCGAGCGCGGCCATTGTGGACGGACGGGTGCTGGAAAGCGCTCAGGCGCACGGAAAGCATCTGTTCCACCGGTACGGGCCGGACGCGACCGTGCACGTACACCTCGGGTTGTACGGCAAGTTCAGCGAGGCGAAACTGCCGGCGGCCGCGCCGGTCGGGCAGGTTCGGATGCGGATCGTGGGCCGTACATATTGGACGGACCTGCGTGGCCCGAACGCCTGCCAGCTACTCACCGAGGACGAGGTCGAGGTCATCAGGGCACGGTTGGGGCCGGACCCGATACGCAGGGACAGCGATCCGCAGCGAGCCTGGGCCAGGATCTCGCGGTCCCGCACCGCACTGGCCACGTTGCTGATGGATCAGTCGGTAATCGCCGGGGTGGGCAACGTGTACCGGGCCGAGGTGCTGTTCCGGCACGGCGTGCCCCCGCTGCTGCCCGGCAAGCAGCTCGACGCCGAGCACTGGAAGCTCATCTGGGACGACCTGGTCGAGCTGATGCGACTGGGGGTTCGCACCGGGCGGATGGACACGGTCCGCCCCGAGCACATGCCGGAGGCCACCGGGCGGCCACCGAGGGTGGATCGGCACGGCGGCGAGGTCTACGTGTACCGCCGGGCAGGGCAGCCCTGCCTTGTGTGCGGGAATCCGGTGCTGACGAGCAGGCACGCCGGGCGGAACCTGTACTGGTGCGCTATCTGCCAGGCCGGCTGACCACCCGTTCGGGGGCTAGAAGCCGAAGTCGCCGAAATCGAAGCCGCCGCCCATATCGCCACCGAAATCTCCGCCCATATCGCCACCCATGTCGCCGCCGCCGTCGCCACCCATGTCGCCGCCCATGTCGCCGCCCATGTCACCGCCGGCCTCGGCCGGCACCCCGGCCATACCGCCGAACATCGTGCTGAACAGCATCATCGAGCCGACTCCCCAGGCGCCGGCGACCAGCGCGGGCTTCCACCACGGCTGGCTGTACCAGCCCTGCGGCACCGGACGGCCGGCCACCTGGCCGCCGGGGTAGTAGTGCGGCGTGTTCGCTCCCGGCTCGGGGGAGGCCTCGTAGTCCTCACCCTGCACTGTGACCTTGCGGTGTTCGCTGACCTTGCCCGCTCTGCTCTGCCCTGGCAGCTCGGGCGGTTCGGGGCCAGGGTCCATGCCCATCGCGACCCGCGCGGCCCGCACGTAGTAGAGCCCTTCCGCGGCGGTCTGGGTGACCAGGCGGCATTGCTCGACGCTGTTCGCCTGCTCCATCTGCGAGCCCGCCGCGGTGTAGCGCTCCGAAGCGTCCGCGATCGCCTGCTGCGACGCCGTGTCGGTACCGGTCAGATTGATCACTTGGCCGCCGAGCCGTTCCACCCAGCGGCGAGCGTCGGCCTTCGCATCCTCGAGCTGCTGCCGCTTCGTCGCCGCGCTGCGGCGGCTGAAGATCACCCCGACGGCGATGATCACGATGATGAGTGCGAGCAGCACTAGCGCCGTTCCCACATTACCTCCCGGGGATTGGTCTGAACGGACAACGCGGACAGCGCGGGCGAAGTTCCCTCCTGGGGCCGTCAGCCCGGTGGCCAGGTCATGGTACGGGCGCCGAGCATATGGCAATGCACGTGAAAGACGGTCTGGTTGGCGTCCCTGCCGGTGTTGAACACCAACCGGTAGCCGGAATCCCGCACCCCGTCGATCGTGGCGACCTCATCGGCCGCGGTGAGCACCTCGCCGGCCAGTGTGGGGGCGGTGCGCGCCATCGAGCCGACGTCCGGGTGATGTTCCTTCGGGATCACCAGCACGTGGGTCGGCGCTTGCGGGTTCAGGTCCCGGAACGCGAGAACGGAGCCGGTCTCGTGCACGATCGTCGCGGGCACGGTGCCGGTGACGATCCGGCAGAACACGCAGTCAGCGGACACGGCGGGTCAGTGTAGTCGTGTCTACATTGGGTGCATGCCCGACGAGGAACCGCAGTCGGCCGCGGACAAGACCCTGTGCGTGCTGGAAGCGTTGGCGGACCATTCGCGAATCGCGGATATCGTGGCGTCCAGTGGCCTGCCGAAGGCCACCGTGCACCGCATCCTGCAGACGCTGGTGCGCCGCGGCTTCGCCCGCACCGATGGTCAGGGCGAATACGTCGGCGGCCCGCGGATCCTGAGCCTCGCGGGGCGGTTCCTGCAGCGGCTCGATCTCGCCGAGCAGGTCCGCCCGCTGCTCCGCGACCTCCAGGAGCGCACCGCGTGGACCGTGCACCTCGCGCTGCTTTCCGGGGACGAGGCGGTGTACGTGGCCAAGATCGAGGGGGTCAAGCCGTACCACCTTGCCTCGCGCGTCGGCATGAGCTTGCGGCTGCACTGCACGTCGATCGGCAAGGCGATCCTGGCCACGATGCCCGACGATGAGGTCCGCGCCTTGGTGCGGCGCACCGGAATGGCGGCCAGGACGCCGAACACGATGACCGAAGAGGACGCCCTGCTGCGCGACCTGACCGCCGTCCGGCAACGCGGCTATGCGGAGGATCACGAGGAGAACGAGGCGGGAGTGCGCGCCGTTGGCGCGGCGGTCTTCGACCACACCGGCCAGGTCATCGGGGGTGTTTCGGCCGCGGCGCTGGTCTACCACGCGGGTGAGGACGACCCGGCCGAGGTGCGCGGTGAGCTGGTGATGCGGGCCGCCGAGGAAGTGTCCAAGGTTCTCGGCGCTCGACACGGCTGAACCGGGCAGGCGCGGACAAAGGCACCAGAGCCGCCCATAGTCCTTGTGGCATGGGTCCTTGTGGCGTGCTTCACACCGTGGCACCATAATCGCGCAATGATGGAACATCGTTTCGTCAGACAGAACGCGAACGAGGCCATGGATACCACTGAGTTGCGCGTGTCGGCCGACGACCTACGAGGCCTGGCGACGAAGATCCTGCGGTCGGTCGGCACGTCGCAAGCGGACGCCACGGTCGTGGCGAATTCGCTGGTGCGCGCCAACTTGCTCGGGCACGACTCGCACGGCGTACGCAGGTTGACTGGCTACGTCGAGGAGGCGCGCGCCGGGCGCATCGACCCGACGGCAGGACCGAAAGCGGAAACCACCCGACCGGGCACCGTCGTGGTGCACGGCCGCCGGGCCTTCGGGCAGGTCGCCGCCGAGCACGCGGTACGCGAGCTCCGCCAGGTGGTCGCCGCGCAGGGCAGCGGTGTGGCCGCGATCAGGGAGTGCAACCACGTCGGCAGGTTGGGCGAATACGTCGGCACGCTGGCCGAACACGACCTGGTGGCGCTGGCGTTCGGCAACGCCGATCCGACCGTCGCGCCGTACGGCGGCCGTGAGCGCAGGCTGGGCACCAACCCGCTGGCCTGGGCCGTGCCGAGGGGCACCGGCTCGCCACCGGTGGTGATGGACTGGGCGACATCCGGGGTCGCCGAGGGCAAGCTCGCCGTGGCGCGCGGCCGTGGCGAGCAGGTGGCGAGCGGGCTGCTACTGGACGCGGACGGGCGGGTGTCCACCGAACCCGCGGACTTCTACGGGGGCGGCGCGCTGCTGCCTTTTGGCGGGCACAAGGGCTACGGGCTGAGCGTGCTGATCGAGGTCGTGGGCGGCTTGCTGTCGGCCACCGGTATCGGCAGCTTACCCGGGTACACCGGCGGGTTCGGCACCGTGCTGGTCGCGTTCGACATCCGGGCGTTCACCTCCGCCGAGGACTTTCGCGAGCAAACCGAGCTGTTCTGCCGCGAGCTCGCGCACACCGGCCCAGCGGAAGGGCATCGGGAGGTGCTGGTGCCCGGCGAGCTCGAAGAACGCGTCCGTCTCGAGCGTGGCCGAAACGGTATTCCGATCTCCGAAGACACCTGGCACGAACTACACGCTCTGCTACCCCCGAAGGAGGAGCGAGAACCATGACCGAACCGGCCGTCAACGGCGACGGCGTCGAACCAATCGAACCAACCGAGGCGAAAGAACTTCGACGCGTGGTGAGAGCCTCCGTGGTGGGCACCGCGCTGGAGTGGTACGACTTCTTCATCTACGGCACCGCTGTCACCCTGGTGTTCAACACCCTGTTCTTCCCTGCCAGCGATCCGGCGGTGGGAACACTGGTCGGATTCGCCACTTTCGGCGTGGGTTTCCTTGTTCGCCCGCTCGGCGGTGTCTTTTTCGGACATCTCGGTGATCGCATCGGCAGGCGTTCCACCCTGGTGATCACCACGATGGTGATGGGATTCTCCACGGGTGTGATCGGCCTGTTGCCGACCTATCAGAGTATTGGCGTGGCCGCACCGATTCTGCTGACGCTGCTTCGGGTATGCCAGGGATTGGGTGCTGGCGCGGAGTTCGGCGGAGCTTCCACACTGCTTGCCGAGCACGCCCCGCCGAAACGGCGGGGGTTCTTCACTTCGTTCGCCCAGCTCGGCGTCCAAATTGGACTTCTGTCCGGCACGGTGGTGTTCCTATTCGTCGAAATGCTGCCCGAGCAAGCCGTGCAGAGCTGGGGTTGGCGGGTGCCGTTCCTGGCGAGTTTCGCGCTGATCGCGGTTTCCCTTTACGTGCGGCTGCGGGTGGCCGAATCACCGGTATTCAAGCAGATGACCGTCAAGCAGCGGGTCGTCAAGCTCCCGGTGGTGGACGCGCTGCGCCGCTACCCGCGCAGCTTCCTTGTCGGGATCGGCGCGCATATCTGCGACACGGCCGTGGTGTACATCTACGCGACGTTCAGCATCGCCTACATTCAGGAAACCCTGGGGCTGGACAGGTGGATCGCGCTCACCGGAGTGATCAGCTTTACCGTCGTGGTGATCATTCTGCAGCCGTTGTACGGCGCGCTGTCGGACCGGATCGGCCGGCGGCCGCTGAACCTGTTCAGCGTCGTGTTCACGGCGGCGTTCGCCTTCCCGTTCTTCCTGCTGCTTGATACCCAGCAGCCGATACTGATCTGGCTGGCGCTGATCATCGCCACCGCGCTCGGGTTCGCGCCGATGATCGCCGTGCAGCCCGCGTTCTACGCGGAGCTGTTCGGCGCGCGCGTTCGCTACACCGGATTCGCGAGCTCGCGGGAAGTCGGTGCGGCGATCGCCGGATCCTCGCCGCTGATAGCGTCCGCACTGGTCGCACAGGCCGACGGTGATGCCTGGCCGGTCGCGTTGTTCATGATCGGCACCGCGGCTGTGTCGTTCGTGGCCTTCCTGTACTCGCGGGAAAGCAAGCAGGTGGACATCACCGCGGTGGATGCCACCCAACACGCGGCGAGCGTCGCCTCGCCGAGCCGGTGAGGAGCGGAGCACTGGATGGAGCTGCGGAAAACGGTCGCGGTGATCACCGGGGGCGGTACCGGTATCGGGCGAGCCACGGCGCTGGCACTCGCGCGTGCCGGCGCGCAGGGCGTCGTGCTGAACTACTCGCGTTCCACGCGGGAGGCCGAGGACACCGTCACCGAGCTGGCCGAGCTCGGTTGTGCCGCGGTCGCGGAGCAGGCCGATGTCGCCGACGACACGCAGGTGGGTGCGCTGGCGCAGCGGGTTCTGGACCGGTTCGGCCGGGTCGATGTGCTGGTGAACAATGCCGGCACCACCCACCCCGTGCCGCATCAGGATCTGGCCGGCCTCACCGATGAGGTGTGGCATCGGCTGCTGGACGTCAACCTGCTAGGACCGTTCCACTGCGCGCGCGCCTTCGCGTCAGCTCTGGCCGAGGCGGGTGGCGCGGTGGTGAACATCGCGTCGATCGCCGGATACCGCGCGGGTGGCTCGTCCATCGCCTATGGCGTCAGCAAGGCCGCCCTGCTGCAACTGACCCGGAACCTGGCCAGCGCGCTGGCTCCGGATGTCCGGGTCAACGCGGTGGCTCCTGGCACGGTTGCGACCCGGTGGCAGACCGATCTGCACGGGGAGGCGGCCTTCACCGAGCGGGCTCGCGCCGAGCGTGAATCGGTACCGCTGCGGCGTACCGCCGGACCGGAGCACGTCGCCGAGGCCGTACTCGGCGTCCTGGGCATGGATCTGGTCACCGGCGAAGCGATCATCGTCGATGGCGGGAAGCACGTGGTCTACTGACCATTTGTCGTTGTCGCGACGCGAAAGTACGCGAGCTACGTCGTTTCGACGAGGCGGCGGGTACAGCTACGCAACGCCGTGCGCAGCGTTTCGATCTGTGCGGAATCCAAGTCCGCCAGCATATCCCGCTCGATCTCGTCGACCTCCCTGTCCGATGCGGCGAGCACAGCCTCGCCGTCCTCGGTCAGCCGGATCCGTAGTACGCGGCGATTCGCCGAATCGGGCTCGCGGTGAACCAGCCCCCGGCTTTGCAGCGACGCGACCATCTCCTGCATGGTTTGTGCGCTGACGAACGAGCGTCGCGCCAGCTGCGCGGATGATAGCCCTGGACTCCTCCGCAGCACGGCCAGCGCGGTGTACTGCTGCACGGTGAGCCCGTGCTGCCGGGTGGTGGCATCAAGTCGCGCCCGTACCGCCAGCTCGAGTTGTTTGACGAGATAAGCGGTGCGTACCGAATCGACCCCCAATGTCGTCACGGCACGGTCACCGTCCGCCCAGCTAACCCCATTCACTATTGACACGGTATCAGGTTTCCTGATTAGTTGTCCGGATATCAGGGTACCTGATAAAGATCGACCGCCCCGACGAGAGCAGGCCCCCGATGACGTCCCTGCCTTCGGAAAGCAACACCCGGAACCACCGCGAGGCTCGTAAGGTCGCGAGGGCGAGCTTTATCGGCACGACGATCGAGTGGTACGACTTCTTCCTCTACGGAGCCGCCGCGGCGCTGGTCTTCGGACCGCAATTCTTCCCCGGAGGCGACCCGGTGCTTGGCCAGATGGGCGCCTTCGCCACGTTCGCGGTCGGGTTCCTCACCCGCCCGATCGGCGGGATGATCGCCGGTCATTTCGGCGATCGTATCGGCCGCAAGCGGATGCTCGTGCTGTCGTTGCTCGTGATGGGGAGCGCCACCGTACTGGTTGGCGTGTTGCCGAACTACGAGCAGATCGGCGTGACCGCGCCCATCATCCTGGTCCTGTTGCGACTACTCCAAGGCCTCGCGGTCGGCGCCGAATGGGGCGGCGCGGCGCTGATGGCCGTCGAGCACGCGCCACGGCGGCGCCGCACCCTGTACGGATCCTCGCCACAGCTCGGCGTGCCGGCCGGCGCGATCCTGTCGAACGTCATGATGCTGGGACTGTCCGCCGCGACCGGCGACGGGTTCACCGAGTGGGGATGGCGAATCGGCTTCATCGCCAGCGTCGTGCTCGTGGTGTACGGCCTGATCATTCGCCGGACACTGACCGAGAGCCCGCTGTTCCAGCAGGCCGCGCAGCATGGGCCGACCAGGGCGCCATTGCTGCAGGTGCTCCGTCGCTACCCGATCGGCGTGCTCGTCGCGGTCTTCGCGACCGCCGCGTCGCCGGCCTTCGGTTACACGGTCCTCACGTTCTCGCTTTCGCACGGTACGAACGAGGTCGGTTACGGCCGCGACGCGCTGCTCACGGTGATCATCGTGGTGAGCGTCATCCAACTCGGCGCCACGCTCATGATGGCCGAGTTCTCCGATCGCTTCGGCCGGCGCCGCACCATGATCGTGGGCTCCATCTTCCAGATTGGCGCCGCGCTGGCGTTCTTCCCGCTGTTCGACACCGGGGTCATCTTCCTCGCCGGTCTCGCCTGCACGCTCGGCATCCTCACGAATGCGGCACAGTATGCCCCGCTGCCCGCGGTGATGTCCGATCTGTTCCCGACCCATCTCCGGTACAGCGGCTCGTCGCTCGGGTACCAGTTCGGCAGTATCGTGGGCGGTTCGTTCGCGCCGATCATCGCGACCGCGATCTTCGCCGCGAGCGGCAACTCGCTGCTGATCGGCGTGTATCTCGCCACGCTGACCGTGATCGCGCTCGGCGCCATCGTGCTGGCGCACCGCCCGGTGATGAGCCGCAGGGCGACCGAAGGTGAGTTGGAGTCCGTGCAGACCTGATCGGTCTATCCCCGACCCGCTCGCTCTTGCCATACCGAGTACTTTGCGATACAAAGTCAGTGTACTTTGAAACGCAAACGCCGAAGGAGAGAGTGAGAATCCATGGTCCGCACGAATCCGCGAGGTGAGGGGTCGGAGTTCGCGGCCGACAACACGCTGTCCGCGAGTGAGTCGCTCGCGTTGATCGACGAACAGCAAGCCGAAATGCGGCGGGTATTACATCGCGAACCGACGGCGCTGTACCTGATGTGGTCGGTGGTCTGGTTGGCCGTGTTCGCGCTGGCATTCCTGGCCGCGCGCGAGGATCAACTCGTGCCGGGCTGGCTCGCCGGTGTGCTCGGCGGAGCGTTGATCGTTGGTGGGGTGATCGTATCGGCCGTGGTGGGTATCCGGATGGGTTACGGCATCCGCGGTGAGTCCAGCGTGGCCGGTGCGATGTACGGCTGGAGTTGGACACTCGGTTTCCTCGCGCTGACCGGGGTGAACCTGACTCTGATGGCTGGTGGCATGCCTGATGATCTGATCTCACCACTGTGGTCCGGCAGTTCGATGGTGCTGGCCGGGGTATTGTGTCTTGCCGCGGGCGCGATGTTCCGAGACATACCGCAGTACGTGCTCGGCGGTTGGTTCTTGCTGGTCGCCCCGGCCAGCGTGCTCGCGGGCTCGCCGGAGAACCTGCTTGTCGTCGGCATCGGTGGCGCGCTCGGCTTCGCCGGCAGGGCGGTGCTGCCTCGGCTGCTGCGCAACCTGGTATCTGGCGGTCAATCATGAGCACCGACGGCCTTCCCGAGTTGGACCCGGTGATTCACGCGCAGGCGCGGCTGCGGGTCACCGTGGCGCTGGCCGCGCTGTCGAACGGTGACCGCATCGCGTTTTCCCGGTTGCAGGAACTCGTCGGGATGACGGCCGGCAATCTCTCAACGCATCTGCGCAAACTCGAGGACGCCAAGTATGTGGAGATCACCAAGACGCACCAGCGGCGAACCCCGGTCACCTACGTCGCGCTCACCCGCCGCGGCCGGCTGGCTTTCGAGGAATACACCTCCACATTGCGTGAGCTATTGCCCGGAGGCGGCGCCGAATCCGGCCGATGAACCCGAATGGACGCCTTGACGGCCACCGGTTTGCTCGCCGGTTGGACCGTGGTCGCACTCGTTGCCCGAACTCTTCGTCCCGATCGCCGCGCAGGCACGGAACAATCCGGACGGCCCAACGGACTCGCGGACGGTCGAGAGCGGGTGACGGGAATCGAACCCGCGTGACCAGCTTGGAAGGCTGGGGCTCTACCATTGAGCTACACCCGCACTGCGTCGGTGTACGACGCGCGGTTAGTCTAACGTCCCGGCGGGGCGCTTTCGCGGCGCCCTCACCGTGGCGTGGTGCGGTCAACGGGGTGTAGCGCAGTTTGGTAGCGCATCCGCTTTGGGAGCGGAGGGTCGCAGGTTCAAATCCTGTCACCCCGACAAATCTACGACGCGGAGCGCTGGTAACACTATGTCACCGGACTGCCCGTAGCCGTGTGTGGCGCTCCGTGGCCTGCGGATAGGTGAAGGCCAGCAGCCGGTCGGCCTCGGCCTCGACGGCGGATTGATCCGACGGTGCTAGCCGGCGAAGTGGCCGTACCGTCAGCACGGCGGTGTCGTTCGTGTGGGATGCCGACCATGTCGCGGCGACCGTGCCGTCTACGAGGACGGTCGCCGCGACGACGGCGCCAACGCAGACCTGGCGGCGGACCTCGTCGGTCATCAACCGGGTTCGGTTGGCGTAGGCCAGCAGCGGCGGGTCGAATTCCGGCAGGAACCGCACCGATGCCGGCGTGTCGGCCGCCGGTATTGGCGCGTCCGGCAGATCGAATAGTTCCCTGCCTGCTTCGTTGGTGTACGTCTTCAGCTCGGGTCGCAATCGCTCGAACACTTCGGGTAGTCCGGGTACGCCGGACCACGCTCGGGCGTCGGCCACGGTGGCCGGTCCGAACCCCGCCAGGTAGCGGCAGACCATCTGACGGACCTGCTCGGCACTCGCCTCGGGTCGTATGCCGGTCCAGTCCGCGTGGGCGAACGGCGTCGCGCCGTAGGTGTTCCAGGTGCCGCTCGGCGCCGGGTGCACCAGCGGTACCAGGTACTGCACCGTCCAGCCGAGGGCGGTGGGGTCCGCGCCCGGTCGCCGTTCGGCGAGCAGCCGGCCGAGCTCGGGCCTGGTGAGCACTCGGCCATCGGCAAGCAGTTCCGTTGCCTCGGCGAGGAGCGCGTCGAGGTCGATGCCGGCGGTGCGCCGGCCGAACGCGTTTCGCTGCACGCGGTTTAACAATGGAGCCAGCACCGGCCGGATCAGCCGGAAGTCCGGGACGGACATCAGGTGCTGGGTGGCCCGCATCATCGTGGATCGCACCAGCGACTGGTTCTCGATCGCCGTGGTCAGATCGTTGATCGCGAAGTGCTCGAGCCTGGTCCACAGCGCCACGTACGGCGGGTTGGGGCTCTGCGCGTTGAGCCCGAGCACCCGTTCGACGGCCGCGACGACGGGCAGGTCCGTGCGACGAAGCAGCAGTTGCCGCATCAGCGTCGCGCGGCCAAGCGCCCGCGAGCTCAGCACGTCGCCGCCCGGTCGTCGTGTCGGCCCGCGGACGCCCAACTCAGCGAACCTTCCTGAAGAACTCGCGGACATCGCCGATCAGCAGGTCCGGCGCCTCCATCGCGGCGAAGTGCCCGCCTCGGTCGAACTCGGACCAGTGCACGACGTTGTTCTGCTTTTCGGCGATCGCCCGCACCGTGATGTCCCCGGGGAACAGCGCGCAGCCGGTCGGGACGCCGGAGTTCTCCAGCGGCGCGCCCCACTGCTGCGATTCCTTGTAGAGCCTGCTCGAGGATGCCAGTGTCCCGGTCAGCCAGTAGATCATCACGTTGGTGAGCAACGCGTCCTTGTCGACCGCCTCTTCCGGCAGTTCCTTCGTGGGGTTGGAGCAGGTGTGGAACAGGTCAACGATCCAGCCGAGCAATCCGGCCGGTGAGTCGTGCAGGCCGAAGGCGAGGGTCTGCGGGCGGGTGGACTGGATCGCCGCGTACCCGCCGACTTCCTCGAAGCCTTCCAGAGCCGCGAGCCGCCGCTGATCCGCTTCGTCGTAGCCGCTCGTGTCGTCGTCCAAGCCTCCGATGGTGAGCAGGCCGTTGACGTGCACTCCGACAACGTGCTCGGTGTCGATCCTGCCGAGCTGCGGCGACACGAACGATCCCAGGTCGCCGCCCTGCGCGCCGTAGGAGTCGTAACCCAGCAGGGCCATCAGCTCGGCGATCACCTCGGCATACCGATCGCTGTTGCCGTCCCCGGCCTTTCGGGTCGGCCCGGAGAAGGCGAATCCCGGCGGCGACGGGATGACCAGGTGGAACGCGTCGGCCGGGTCGCCGCCGTGTGCGCGCGGGTCCGTCAAGGGGCCGATCACGTCGAGGAACTCGACGAAGGACACCGGCCAGCCGTGCACCATGACCAGCGGTAGTGCGTCTGGTTCAGGTGAGCGAATGTGCAGGAAATGAACCCGTTGCCCGTGGATCTCGGTGATGAACTGCGGGTGCTCGTTCAGCGCGGCCTCCTCGGCGCGCCAGTCGTACAAGGTCCGCCAGTACCCGACGAGATCTTTCAGGTAGGAGACCGGTACGCCGTAGCTCCAGGCCACGTCGGGCAGCTCGTCGGGCCAGTGTGTGTTGGCCAGCCGCGCCATCAGGTCGTCGAGCTGGGCCTGCGGGGTGTCGATGCGGAAGGGGCGAATGCCCGGCGTTGTGTCTGTCATGCCGACGACGTTAGAGAGCCCTTAGGACAGTTCCGGGCCTAAGATTCTGGCAATCTTGATGTCATGCTGGACACTTCCGCGCGGCTGCTCACCCTGCTGTCGCTATTGCAGACGCATCGCGACTGGTCCGGTACCGAACTCGCCGACCGGCTCGGTGTCACCACCCGCACGGTTCGTCGCGACGTGGAGCGGCTTCGCGAGCTCGGCTACCCGGTGTACGCCAGCCAGGGCACGGCCGGTTATCAGCTCGGCGCGGGTGCATCCCTCCCGCCGCTGCTACTGGACGATGACGAGGCGGTGGCGGTGGCGGTCGGGCTGCGTACCGCGGCCGGCGGCTCGGTCGCCGGGATCGAGGAGACCTCGCTGCGCGCACTCGCCAAGCTCGAGCAGGTGCTGCCGTCCCGGTTGCGTCACCGGGTGACCACGCTGCACGCGACGACCGTCCGGGTCGGCGGGAGCGGGCCGCGGATAGACCCGGACATCCTGATGGCGATCGCCGACGCCTGCCGCCGGCACGAGGGGCTGCGTTTCGACTACACGAGCCCTCGGGGCGGCGAGACGACCCGCTCGGTCGAGCCGCACAGCCTGGTCAGCTTCGGCCGGCACTGGTACCTCGTCGCGTGGGACACCGACCGCGTCGACTGGCGGACCTTCCGCGTGGACCGGCTGACGCCGCGCACGCCCACGGGCCCTCGGTTCGCGCCGAGGGAACCTCCCGATGGCGACGTGGCGACCTATCTCTCCCACCAGCTGTCCTCGCGGACCTGGGCGTTTCAGGCGACCGTGACGCTGCACGAACCCGTCGAGGCGGTCGCCGACCGGGTCTGGCCGGGCATGGGCGTCATCGAACGCATCGACGAGCACACCTGCCAGCTGCACGTCGGCGCCGACAGCCCGTCGGACCTGGTCTGGATGATCACCTCCGTGGACACCGCCTTCACCCTCACCAGTGGCCCACCCGAACTCGCCGACGCGTTCCGCGCGCAGGCTGCCCGCTGCCTGGACGCTGTCCAGGACGCGCCGGGCGCCCGGTAGGAGAAATCGCACGGTTCTCCCACCCGGAAAGCTAGCCGCACGCCTTGGTCGTCTTGCCGGACAGGGCCGGGTTACGCCGGTGCGCGGAACGGACCGCGGACTTGCTCTCGGTGCGTCGAATGTCCTGGTAGGGCTGTTCCACTTAGTCTGACGTGAATGGGTACCAACAAGCGGAAAGGCGTGCACTGATGTCCGCGCGCGGATCCCCGTCGTCGCGGCAATCCGGCTTGTACGCAAGGGAACTACGCCTGTCGATTCGGAACAACTCGGGGGCGTACGGCTACTCGGTGATGGTCACGTCGGCGCTAGCCATGCTCACCGCGCTGCACGCGGCTCCGGAAGCCGGGCAGCTCTTCCTGTTCGCGTCGGGAGCGGTGGCGAGTTTCGCGATCGTGGAGATCATCGCGACGCGGGCGTTTACCCGGGCGCTCGACGGCGAGGAGGCCTCCAAGGTCGTGGCGCTCGGAAGTTCACTGAGCCTCGTTTCGATCCTGCTCGCTGTCGGCACGGTCGCCGGTTGCGGCCTCGTGCTGCCGGAAACGCTCGGCTGGTTCGCGGGCTCCTTCCTCGGTTCGGTTGTCTACCTGCTGATGACGGCCGCCGAGATGGCCGTCGCCAGGCGCATCGAGGAGGCACGCGATCTCGAGTAAGGCAGGCTCGTCGATTGCGGCAAGGCTCGCTCCGCTGGTATGCAGAAGTTGTGCATGATAGCCGGCTCGCGAACCTGCTTGGTGCCGCCGCGGTGAACGTCGCCGATCGGCTGACGGCCGCGGCGGCGAGCGCTGCGGGCGCGAGTACCAGCGGAACGGCCGCGCTGATCACCCTTGCCGGGCAGCCGGGGATCGGGGTCACCGAGCTGGGTGCCCGCATCGGATTGAGCCAACCGGCGTGCGCTCGGATGCTCGACCAGCTCACGGCTCGCGGACTGGTGCGCCGCCGCCAAGGATCGGGCCGTTCGGTGCCCGTGCACCTCACCAGATCCGGTGCGGCGGCGGCACGCAGGGCACTGCGGGAGCGAGAGCGCGAGCTGGTGGCGTTGCTGGACCGGCTGACCCCCGCACAACAGGACGAGCTGGCCGGAATTCTCGAGCCGCTACTCGAGGGGCTGTTCCATCAGGCCGGCTCGCAGCACGTCGTGTGCCGGCTGTGTGACCATGCCGCGTGCATCGCGAACGACTGCGCCTGCCCGGTCGGGCAGGCCGCCCGCGCGGAGTAGCCCCGCGGCCGGAGGTTCGTGGACTTGAGGGGCAAGCACGGTCGCGGTACTTTATATGCATAACTCATGCATTCAATGAGGAGGTGCGCGATGGACGAGCCACACGTCCACTTCACCCGTGCGGAATTCGCCGATCGGCAGGCGCGGATGCGGCAAACACTTGTCGAGCACGAGCTGGACGGCATGCTGCTGTTCACGATCGAGGACATGTACTGGCTGTGCGGACTCGACACGGACGGCTTCTGCATCTTCCACTGCATGTTCATCGGAACCGAAGGGCAGCTCACGCACCTGACAAGGAACTCCGATCTCGCCAACGTGCGGTACTCGTCGATTTGCCAGGACGTTCGCATCTGCCGGGACGGCAACGACGTGTCAAGACCGGAAGAGATCAAGCAGTTGCTGCACAGCCACGGCATGCGCGGGCGGCGCATCGGGATCCAGCTCGACACCAAGGGGCTCACGCCCCAGCTCTACCTGGAGTTGCGGGAAACCCTCGATGGATGGTGCCGGTTGGTGGATGCCTCGAATCTGGTCGGCACCCTGCGGCTGGTCAAGAGCCCACAGGAACTGGCCTACATTCGCAAGGCCGGTGACATTCTCGACACGGTACGCGAGGTCGCGGTTGGCGCCGCGAAGCCGGGACTGTCCAAAGCCGACATCTACGGGCTGGTCTATCAAGCCGCTTTCGCCAGCGGCGGTGATCCTCCCGCGCATCGACCACCGATCGGATGCGCGGACGCCTCGCTGAACACCCGGTACACCACCGGGAACCAGTGGCTTGCCGAGAACGATCACATGACTTTCGAGCTGGGCGTCGGGTACCGGCACTATCACGCCGGCAACTTCTTCGTCGTGCTGACCGGACCGGACATCGACTCCCGGCAGCTGGCGATGCACCGGGCCGCCGTCGAGGCGCTCGACAACGTGCAGGACACCATGCGCCCTGGCCGGACCTTCGGTGACCTGTTCGATGTGCACCGCGCCACTCTCGCGGAGCAGGGCTACGGGCACGCCGCACTCAGTGCCTGCGGATACACCATGGGCGCGGTCTGGCCGCCCACTTGGATGGAGAAACCCCAGATCGTGCGGGGAAACCCGACCGTTCTGGAACCGAACATGACGATCTTCGCGCACATGATCCTTGTCGATAGGGACAACGGGCTGATGATGGGGCTCGGGGAGCAGGCGATCGTGACCGAAAATGGCGGCCCGGAAATCGTCACGCACGTCCCCCGCGAGCCAGTGGCGAACAGCTGATATGGCTCCACATGAGCGCGTTACTCGCTGTTCATAGCGGTTCCATTGTCTGGTCAGGCTGGCCGGTGACGCTGTTAAGGCAGGCGCCAGACGAAAGGAGCCGCGGGTGGCGAAGGATCCGGTCGGACAGGTGTCCTCGACGGCGAGCGACGTGGCCGTGTGATGAGTACCAACGGACAGCGGGCATCGCTGAGCGAGGAGCGTCGGGCGGAGGGCTTGGCCGCTGCGGCGCGTACCCACCGGGATGACCTCCTCGAACTGGCCGAGCCGATCGCCGCGCGTACCGACGTCACCGTGCGGGTGTCACCGGAACCGCGAACCGTGCTACCCGTGCTGGAAACGCCGATCGGGCAGCAATGCCTTACCGAGGTCGTGGTGACCACTGCCGCTGTCACGGTGGCCGACGCGCCGGGATGGGGATGCGTGCTGGGCTGGGACCCGGAAGCCGCGCTGGCCGCGGCGCTAGCCGAGGCGGCCGATCCGTCCACGGCGGACCGGCTCGCCGAGCAGGCCTTGCGGGTGGAGGAACGCCAGCGTGCGGTCCGCGCCGGGCAGGTGCGCACTACCCGGATGGAGGTGGCATGACTCCGGTGACCGAGGTCGTCCTGCACGACGCGTTTCGAGCGACGCTGCATGCGTTGGCTCGCCCCGGAATCGCGCATTCGCTACCGCCGGATGCGCGCGGTGCCGTCCGGCTGGTGCTAGACGCGATCTGGGAAACCGATGCGCCACCAACGGTCATCACCGGCGAACCGGAACCGGGGCAATTGCTGAACCTTCCGGTTGGCAGCGAGCAGGAACCGGAGCTGGGTGCCACCGTGATGCTGATCGTGGACGGCAGCACGGCGACCACCGGCGTGCGGCTCTCCGGCCCCGGCGTGGACGGCGAGCTGCGGACCGAACTGCCGCTGTCCGGACGGGTGCTGGCGGAACGAAAGCAAGCGTGCTCGGACGCGCCGTGCGGCATCGATCTGCTGCTGATCGGCCCTGGCATGACGGTGCGCGGGTTGCCACGCACCACCACGGTCGAGGAGCTCAGCTGATGTACACCACGGTGCGGGAAAGCCAGGGCGCCATTAACGCGTCCGCGGATCTGCTCGAGCAGCAGCGTGTCGCCCTCGGCGAGGGCGACAGGGGCGCGGCCGTCGGCGCGCTCGTGCCGCTGCTGGTGGATCAGGTAATGGCCGAGGCCGGTGTGGTGGAACCGAGGGTCGCCGCCAAGGCCGTTGACCAGGCGCGCGGTGATGTCAGCCGGGCGGTCTCGTTGCTGCGTTCCTGGGTGTCCTGCCTGCCACGGCAAGACACCAGCTCGGCGGGGTGGCGGGACATCGAAGTCGAACGCCGGATCACGCCGGCGTTCTCCGAACCGGACGGCGGCCAGTACCTCGGCGCATCACTGGATTACGCGCCCCGGCTGCTCAACCTGGACGGTGCCGAGGCACCCCGGAACGGGACGCCTCGCGACGAGGCAGCTCGCGATGAGCCGACGGGCGCGCAACCGGAACACCATGCCGAAACGCTGACCTTGCCGCGGGGCGCGGCCCGGCTGGAGCAGCAGGATCTGATCGCCGCCACCGAACCGACCGAGCCGGTTGATCTCACCCGCCGCGCCTCGGCAGCCGGAGCAGGACGCGGTGCCTTCCAGCAATTCCTTTCCCGCGCGGAGACCGGGGCGCTGACCGCACTTGCCTACACCGCGGTGCGGGAAGGGCCCAAGCAAGCGGATCCGACGCTGGTCGAGCTTCGAGCCGGGCAGCTGCCGGTGACGCTGACCCATCCACGAACCGGAAATCCGGTTCGGGTCGGCACCTTCCCGGTGACGACCTGCGAGCTGGTGCTCTACCACGTGCAGGTCGATTCCTCCGGTGAGCACACCGATTCCCGATTCACACTGGGCTACGGCGCGACCGCGGGCCGGGTGGAACGACGCGCGATCTCCGCGGCGATGCTGGATGCCAGGGTCACGCGTGCCAGCGCGAATTCACCCGGCACCACGACGTTGCCGTCCGACGACGACGAATGGTTGATCACCGCGCTGGACGGCCAGGAGGCGACCGGCTTCGTCGAGCACCTGAAGCTCGCGCACCACGTCAGCTTCGCGTCCGATTTGGACAGGGTGCGGATGGTCGGTGAGCGAACCGAAGAGGGCGAGGGGTGAGCGGGTGTCCGCACCGACGGAACTGACAGGACCGACAGCACTGACAGCACTGACAGCACTGCTGCGGCGAGACCAGCCCACGCATCTCTCCGGATACCTGTGGGCCTATCTGGACGGCAGCTCCAAACGGGAGATCCGGCGAGCTCTACTCAAGGCGGTGTGCGTGCCGGGGCACATCACCCCGTTCGCGTCTCGCGAGATGCCGGTCGCGCGCGGCTGGGGATCAGGTGGCCTGCAGGTCACGCTGGCAACCATCGTCGCGGAAGACGTGCTCAAGGTGATCGATCAGGGCGATGACGACAGCCTCAACGCCCGCACCATGCGGGAGCTGATCGCCGACTCTACCGGGGTGGACACCACAACGGACGCGCGGGTGGCCACGCTGGTCCAAACGCGACACCGCATCCCGGAGGACGAGCTGGACGCGAACACCGTCCTGGTGTTCCAGGTCCCGATTTCCGACCCGTTGCGGGAATTCGAGCAACGCCCGACCGCGGCGCGCCAGATGCACGCCGAGGGCGACTACGCGGTGATCTGGCTCGGCCTGTACGAGGATCACGCGCGGTTCGAGACATCCCGGTTCTCACACTCCTACCCGTGCGAGATCGAAGGTGGCTACACGATTTCCACCACACCCATCCCGCGCTACGACGTGCCCAGGCTGCACCAGGCACCGTTCCTTTCACTGTTCGGCGCGGGCAGGGAAGCAGCGGTGTACGCGATCCCGCCGCACACCGACGTCACGCCGATCACCTTCACCGACCGGGACTTCGAAGTGGAGCGGTTCGGCGCGCCGTGCGCTAAATGCGGCGTCACCGGTAGCTACCTCACCGAAGAGATCGTGCGCGGCCGGCCGGCGCTTGCCTGCTCGGACACCGCCCGGTGCCGGCGAAGGCAACACGAGGAGGTCGTGATATGAGTGGGCCGGTACTCGAGGTGCGCGAGCTGACCGTGCGCTACGGCGGCACGCTCGGTTGCGACGCGGTGTCCTTCGACGTGCACGAGGGCGAGGTGCTCGGCATCGTTGGGGAATCCGGATCGGGTAAGTCCACCGTGCTCGGTTGCTGCGGTCTCGACCTGCACCCCAGCGGCGGGTGGGTACGGCTGTCCGGAATGGACACGGCGGGAGTCGTTGGGGCGCAACGGCGCCGGCTGCGCAACGAAGGCATCGGCATCGTCCGGCAGGCGGCGCACGAGGAACTCCGGCTGGAGATCAGCGCGGGCGGCAACATCGTTGAGCGGCTGCTTGCCACCGGATACCGTGGCTTCCAAGCCATCCGGGACCGCGCCGAGCGCGTCTACACCGAGGTGGAACTACCGGCGGGGCGAATGGACGCCGCGGTCGCCACTTTCTCCGGCGGGATGCGGCAGCGCGTGCAGATCGCCCGCGCACTGGTCAGCGAACCAGCCGTGCTGCTGCTCGACGAGCCGACCACCGGACTCGATGTGAGCGTTCAGGCCCGCATTCTGGATCTGATCCGCGGCCTGCAACGGCGAACGGGGGTCGCGATGGTGGTGGTCAGCCATGATCTCGCGGTGATCCGGATGCTCGCCGATCAACTGCTCGTGATGCGGGACGGTCGGGTCGTGGAGTCCGGTGTCACCGACCGGGTGCTGTCCGATCCGCGTCATCCGTATACCCAGCTCCTCGTTTCCTCGCGGCTGGAGGTGTGAGGTGATGCTGCGCATCCGGGGCCTGTCGAAGAGTTTCACGAACCACCTGCGGGGCGGGGACACCAGGGCGGTGCTCAGCCAGGTTGATCTCGATGTCGCCGCGGGCCAGTGCGTGGTGCTGACCGGTGCGAGCGGCTCCGGCAAGTCGTCGTTGCTGCGGTGCGTCTACGGCAGCTACACCGTTGACGCCGGACGTATTGAACTGGACACCCCGTCGGGTGTCGCCGACCTCGCCGCGGTGCCGGATCGCGAGCTGATCCGGATTCGCCGGGAGCACGTCGGAATGGTGACCCAGTTCCTTTCCGTACCACCGAGGATTTCCGCGGTCGACCTGGTCACCGAGCAAGGCGTGCCGGCGGCGTGGGCAACCGAGCTGCTGACCGACCTCGGGTTGCAGCCCGAGCTGCACGGGCTGGCTCCCGCCACCTTCTCCGGTGGGGAACGTCAGCTGGTCAACATCGCCATCGCGCTGGCTCGGCCCCGACCCCTGCTGTTGCTCGACGAGATCACCGCATCGCTTGATCACGGGCGGCGCAGCACGGTGCTGTCCGTCTTGCGGGAACGCAAAGAATCCGGAACCGCGTTGCTGGCCATCTTCCACGAACTGCCCGACCACCCCGGCCTGATCGACGAGGTGTGCCAGCTGGCCGCCGGCCGGCTGAAGGAGACGGTATGACGATCACATTGCGCGCGAACCGGGTTTTCACCGGCGAGAAAGTCCTCGAACCGGGTTTCGTCACGATGGAAGGCGAGTCCATCGCCGCGGTCGACACCGAGCAGCCGGACAGTGTGGACGTCATCGATCTCGGAGAGCACGACCTGTTGCCAGGCATGGTCGATCTGCACTCGGACTGCTGGCACCAGCGCGCCAACCCGCGCCCGTCCACCAGCTTCGCGCTGGACGACACCCTCGTGATGCTGGATACCGAGGTGGTCTCCTGGGGTGTGACGACCCAGTACGTGTGCGTCGCGGTGCAGGACGACGCGGCCAAAGGGCGCACCACGCGGCAGGCCGCGCAGTCCGCGGAGATCGTGCAGCGGACCCGCCATCAGCTGCGCGCCGACCACCGCGTACACCTGCGGGTGGAAGTCACCAGCGAACGCATCGATGTCGCCGAGGAACTCGCCGAGCTGCCATGCGTTTCCCTACTGTCCTATATGGACCACACTCCGGGGCAGGGCCAGTTCCAACGGGAAAGTGATTGGCGCGCCTACTACGCGAGCACCGGCGAGCGGGATCTGGACGCGCTGCTTGCCCACCGGCGAGCCCGCCAGCCGTACACCGACCCCACTCGTGCCGAGCTCGCCAGGATCGCGCACCGGCACGGGGTGATACTGGCCTCGCACGACGACGACAGCATCGGCCGGGTGGAGCAAGCACATCAGCTAGGCGCGGGTATCGCCGAGTTCCCGGTGACCGCCGAGGCCGCGGCCGCGGCGACCAGCCGGGGCCTGTGGACCGTGCTGGGTGCACCTAACGCGTTGCGCGGTACCAGTCAGCTGAGCGGAAACCTGTCCGCCCGGCAAGCGCTCGTCGCCGGCACACTGGGCGCGCTGGCTTCGGACTACCACCCGCCGTGCCTGCTCGGCGCCGTCTACGCACTCGCAGCCAACGGGGTGTGCGATCTCGCCACCGCGGTCGGACTGGCCACCAGCGGGCCGGCCCGCGCCGCCGGCCTCGACGACCGCGGCACTCTCGCGGCGGGGAAGCGGGCCGACCTGGTCGCCGCCCGGCAGCGGGCAGGGCGGCCGGTTGTCGCACAGACATGGATCGCCGGTGTGCCAGCATTCGGCCCGTAGCCGTGGCACGGCTGGGTCGGAGGGCGTCGCACGTGATCAGGTAGGGGGTAGCGTCACCTGACCCAATTATTCAGGTGTAGCCGTTTCACGGCCCGGCATCTGCCGGACGCGGTGTCCGGCCCGGCGGTGCGGCAGCGCAGTTCTCCTGACGTATCGGCGAAACTCGCATCCCGGTCCGAAGGCGCCCGGCTCACCACCGAATAATTGTGGTAACTCCCATTCCGGAGAACTCACAATTCACTGGAAGAATTCACCCCTGGCTGCCCGGCGTGCGTCTTTTGTATAGACAGGTTCGCTTTGCGGATAGCAAAAGCCTTGCGCGGCACGGAAATATTCGATCAGATAGGTTTACAAACTGCGAACTTCACCTGAACGTACGATGACCCAAGTAAGTCTTCGAGTTACCGTAAGGTGTACAGAGCGCAAACAGCGGCTCGTATATAGTTGATTGCGTTAACACCCCGAAGGCGAGATCAGGTGTTTCCGGCGCTCGCGGGGAATCCGCCGGAAACATTCGGTCGATCCTGCCCCGATCACGGCTTTCGGAATAGCACGTAGCGTCCGGAATTAGTGATCTTCATGTGCCGTGTGTAGGTAGGCGATGGAAAAAACAAGTGTGCCGACGCTCGGGGAACCGGATGACTGGTTCTTTCCAAATGGCAACGTCCGTGTTGGTCTCGGAGTGTACGACGGTTTATCCACGCTGGTCGCCGAGAAAGTGAACGTCGACTTTCTCTGGTTGAGCAGTTTCTGCGTGTCCGCGTCACTCGGCCGCCCGGATTCCGGGGTGCTCGACGCTTCCGAGATGGCGAATCTCGTGCGGACGGTGGTTACCACGACTCATTATCCGGTGGTGGTGGACATGGATTCCGGATACGGCGACGCCTTGAAGGTATCGCTTGCCACCCGGATGATCGAGCAATCCGGGGCGAGCGCGGTGTGTATCGAGGACAACCCACTGGTCAAGAGATCCAGCCTGTATCACGTCGACGGTAGGACGCTGGCCAGCATCGAGGAACACGAAGAGCGAATCCACGCGGCCCGCAGGGGATTGATCGCCGGGTGCCGGCTGATCGCCCGCACCGAGGCACTGGTAGCCGGCCATGGCATCGACGAGGCGCTGGAACGTGCGCATCGTTACGTCGAAGCGGGCGCGGACGCCGTGTTCGTGCAAGCCACCAAAGCCGACAACGGTGACGAGTTGCTCGAGTTCTGCTCGAAGTGGGGCCGGCGAACGCCGATTTTCCTCGCGCCGACACGGTATCCGCAGCTCGAAGCCAAGGACTACACGGCATGTGGTGCCACACATTGGATTTTCGCCAACCATGCCATCCGGGCCGCCTTCCGGGCGATGGACCTGACCCTGCGGCAGGTGGAGAACGTGAAAACCGGCCCGGTGCCACAACTCGACGATCAGATCGCGTCGGTTCGGGAGATCGCGAACACGCTTGGCGCCCGCGCGGTGGATGGGTGAGCGGACGTGCCGCCCCGCGAAACCGGCGCCGGCCTCGTCGACGAGCTCATCCGGGAACGCTGGGACTATTTCAGCGGCGTGCCCTGCTCACTGCTGAAAGGTGCGTTCTCCCGGCTGGAAAACCTGGCTGCGGACGAGCCGGCAAGCTACCTGCCGGCGCCGAGGGAAGAAGTCGCCGTGGCGGCCGCGGCCGGCGCGTATCTGGCCGGCCGGAATCCCGTCGTGCTGATGCAGAATTCTGGCCTTGGTTACTGCCTCAACACGCTCACCTCACTGCTGCTGATCTACCGCATCCCGCTGGTTCTGATCATCAGCTGGCGGGGACACGGAGCGGACGCCGTGGAACACGTCGTCATCGGTGAGGCGATCCCGCGGCTGCTCGATGACGTGCACATCGCCCATCGGGTCATGGACGACGTGCACGGCGCGGTCAGCTGGTCAACCGCGAAAGCGACCGAGACGCGAAGGCCGGTCGCCATCCTGGTCAAGGAGGCGATATGAACGAAGCCAGCCCGGCGCGGGTACTCGCGGAACTGGTGCGTGCCCTGCCGGACGCGCTGTTCGTCTCGACGTGCGGCTACCTCAGCCGGGACCTCCAACAGGTAGGCGACGGGCCGAACTTCTTCTACCTGGTCGGGTCCATGGGTGCGGCGCTTCCCGTTGGGCTGGCGTTGGCCCGGTGCGCTCAACGGGAACGCGTTGTGGTGATCGACGGTGACGGCTCGTTCCTGATGGGTATGAACTGCCTGCCGCTGGTCGGAGCGCAGGCGCCGGCGAACCTCGTACATGTCGTCATGGACAACGGCATGCACGAAAGCACCGGAGGCCAGCAGACCGCTGGAAACGCGTGCCGGGGAGTGACCGCGGCGATGAGTGCGGGCGGATACCCGCATGCACTGCTCGTCGAGGACGTCGCAGACCCGGTGGTGCGGGAGGCGCTGGGGAAGCCGGGACCAACCGGGATCCACCTTCCCATCGCGCCGCGGGAGGCCATCGCGCCTCGCATCGCGCCGGAACCCGAAGAACTGGTTCGCCGCACCCGCAAGCTCATCGCGAACAATCGCTCGAACCACCCCGGGGAGGTAGGCCCATGAAGGACGCGACGTATCTTCAGCTCGTCGGGTCGCGAATTCTGTCCGAGGCGAATGACTTGAAACGCGATTCGCGCGCGCTGGCAGCCGAAATCCGCCTGGACCACGCCACCGTCGAGGATGTGCTTTCCGGCCGCGGCAGTGACCAGGACACAGAGGACGTCATTCGCCGGATGAGTGACACCTATCCCATCGACGAAGCCGATCTGCGGATCATCAAGGACGACTGCGAAGCCGGAGTCAAACTCATGCGGGCGGAGGATTCCCGCAAGACCAGCAGGATCTTCCGGCGGCCCGACCGGGACGGCCGGCTCGAGCCGTACTACGAGTACCGCGACACGGCGTTCTCCCGGCTCTCACCGTTTCGCCCGGAATGGATCCGCGAGCTGCGAGTGGTGCCGGATCGCGATCCGCACAACCCGGATGTCGCCTTCAACAACGGACATTTCCTGCACCAATACAGCATGTATGTCGGCCCCGTGAACCACTACTGGGACGTCGACGGCAAGCGCTACTGCGAACCGATGTACACCGGCGACTCCAGCTACACGACGCCGTTCCGGCCGCACACCTTCACCAGCCGGTCGGAAACCGAACGGGCGCTCATTCTGGCCGTGACGTTCGGTGGCAACGTGCGTCGCGCCCAGCGGGAGCTGTACGCGCTCGGGTCCCGCGCGGAGCGCTACCTCCTCGATCAGGACACACCGAGTGACGCGACGAAAAGCCTTGTCCGGCAGTACTTGCGAGACTCCGCGCTCAGCCTCGCTCAGCTCGACGCGGACCTGCGGCGAGCGGGGAGCACGCTGTCCGCGCGGGACGCGGTAGCGGGCGATGCGCCGCTCACCGCGACGGATATCGAGGATCTGGCCGACGTGCTCGGCGTGACCACCAGAGACCTCCAGGTGCCGGTCTTCGACGACACCGACGAGGTGATCATGCGGCACCGCCGAGCCGAAGACGCCTATCCTTACCCGGAGCCGACGGACCATCGCTACACCGTTCGGCCGATGATCCGCACCGCCAAGATGCCGGCGATGCGGGGTTTCACCGCCAGGGTCGTCAGCAGGGACGCGGACCTGGATTCCGGATTCACCAGCAGCCTGCATGGCTGGATCTACAATTACAGCGGCAATGCCACACGGTTGCGGTGGTCCGACGGCAGCACCGAACGGGAGACGGTTGTGGAACCGGACGATTCGCTGTACGTCCAGCCGTTCGTCCGCTGCTCCTTCTCGCGGGTCGACGAGGAGCCGGCCGAGCTGTGCGTGGTCAGGGTGGCTGGCCACGTCGGCGGCGACACGCAACGCGAACTGTCCCACTTCCCGTCGATCAGCCGCGTCGTCCGGGAAGATCGGCGGTGGTTCTAGCCGTGTCGGAAACGGCTCCACAGCGGCAGATCGTGCAGATCGAATGCGGCTGGAATCCGGTTCGGGTGCTGAGCGAGCGGGGCGCCGTCGACATGGCCGCGCGCAACGCGCGGTCGCCCGCTGTGCTCGTCATCGGCGGGCACAGTCGCCGGTCGGAGTTCGGGGAAGCCGCGAACCATCGGAAACGGTTGGTCGTCCCGTCCTCGAGGTGGAACTCGGTGCTGGCATTGGCGGCCGAGCTGCGCCGGTTACGACCGGGCAGCGTGGTCGCCGTCGGTGGCGGATCGGTGCTGGACGCTGCGAAGGTCGCCTGCGGCCTCGCCGGGTTGCCCGACGAGCCGGCGCTCGGCGATCTGGTCAACGGCACGATCCCGCTGCGCCGGACGATCGAGCTGTGGCAGATCCCGACCACCGCAGGCACCGGTAGTGAGGTCACCAAGTGGTCGTCGATCTGGACCGAGGACGGTCGCAAGGTCAGCGTGGAAGCAGACGCGCTGTACGCCGACGTGGCCGTCCTCGATCCCGCGCTCACCGCGTCGATGGACGCGCGACTCACCGCGGCAACCGGACTCGACGCGCTCGGGCACGCGGTCGAGAGCATCTGGAGCAGGAACCACCGGCCGGAGACCGATCGCCTAGCCTGCCACGCGCTGGGGCTCATCGCCCGGCACTTGCCGGACGCGGTGTCCGGCCCGACGGCGCGGCACCGCACCGGGATGAGCTCGGCCGCGTTGCACGCCGGCCTGGCGCTGAGCTGGTGCCGGTCCACCGCGCCGCACGCGCTGAGCTACCCGTTCACCGGAGTCCTCGGCATCGAGCACGGTCTCGCGGTCGGTCTGATGCTGCTGGCGGTGCTGGAACCGACCGAGCGGATCGCGCCACAACGGGTGGAGCTGGCCGCGAACGCGCTCAGGATATCCGGCTCTTCCGGTTCGCGCGGGATCGCGGCGTTCGTCAAGGACATCTTCAGCCGCGCCGGGCTCACCGCCAGGCTGGGCGGGTTCGGAGTGACTCCGGAGTTCGTGGACCAGACGGTCGCGGCGGCCGCCGCGCAACCGCGATTCGCCAACCATCCGGACGGGCTCGACATGGATGAGGTGCGTGGCGCGCTACTGCGGCTGGTCTGAGCAACCTTGCGGACAGCGTCCTCACTTAGGTAAGGTATACCTAAGTTTGATCTGAGGGGCCACTGAGGGGCTTTGACCATGCAAGAGTTGCCAGCAGGAGTCGCGTTGACAGCCATCGCCATGGCACAGGAGCGGCGCCTGGAGACCGAACGGACGGACGGCCTTGTTCACGACACGCTCGCCGAGATCTTTGTGGACCAGGCGCTCGCCTCGACCGCCGGCACGGCGCTGTCCTGGATGAATGACGGCCTCTCACTCGGCGACTTCTGCCCTGCCATGGGCGATTTCGTGGCCCTTCGCACCCGATACATGGACGATCGACTGCTGGCCCTGGTGCGGCGAGCGGCGGTGCGGCAAGTCGTCATCCCCGCGGCGGGGCTCGATTGCCGCGCGTACCGGTTGCCGTGGCCGGCCGAGGCGGACGTTTTCGAGATCGACTTTCCCGCGGTGATCGAGTTCAAGCAACGCGCACTGGCCACCGCCGACCAGGTGCCGTCGAGCCGCCGGACGGCCATCCCAGCCGATCTGCGAGGCGACTGGACCGAAGCGTTGCTGCACGGCGGGTTCGACATACACCAGCCAGCGATATGGGTGATCGAAGGTCTGCTGATGTACCTGTCCGGTGCGGACGCGGAGCGGCTACTGCACAACGTCAACGCGGTCGCCGCACCGGGCAGCCACCTGATGGCCGATCATGCCTACCCGGCGGCACTGCGCAACGCCGCGTTCGCGTTGGGGCGTCAGACGTTGGACGGCAACGGTTCCGCTTTTCGCACCACGATCGCGGATCCGGTGGGCTGGCTGGACGGGCACGGCTGGTCGGCGGGGGTCGCGAAACCGGCCGACCTCGTCAGCGAGCACGACCGTGAGCTGCCACCGGTTCTCGATCCGCGACGCCCCGACGCCCCGATTTTCTGGCTTGCCACCGCAACGAAGCGCTGACCGCGTTCCCGTTCGCCGATCGCGCCCTCGGGCATCGCGAGTAACCGCGTTCGGCGCGGACCCGAGCCGTTCGTAGTTGTTCTCGACCGGTACCGGCCGGCGGTCGCGGATCATCCGGACGAGCCGCATCGCATGCCGCCCGTACTCGGGGTCGGTCAAATCGCGCACCGCCAGCGCCGTCGCGAGTTCATTCGTCCCCCGCGGTCGGCAGCACCAACCGGGGCAGGAAAATCGCCGAGCCGTCGGCATGAGACAGGGTGGCGGGGAAGCGCCGCAGGGCGCATGATCACCGCAGCGACAAGAGGAGGATTCCATGGCTGCCGATACCAACCAGCGAAGCGATATCAAGCCCCGCAGCCGGGATGTCACCGACGGCATGGAGCGGGCCGCCGCCCGGGGCATGTTGCGCGCCGTCGGCATGGGGGACGACGACTTCGCCAAGCCCCAGATCGGGATCGCCTCGTCATGGAACGAGATCACTCCGTGCAACCTCTCGCTGCAGCGGCTGGCCGATGCCAGCAAGCAAGGGGTGCACGGTGGCGGCGGGTATCCCTTGGAATTCGGCACCATCTCGGTGTCCGACGGCATCTCGATGGGTCACGAGGGCATGCACTTCTCGCTGGTGTCAAGGGAAGTCATCGCCGACTCGGTGGAAACCGTCGTGCAGGCCGAGCGTTTCGACGGGATGGTGCTGCTGGCCGGCTGCGACAAGAGCCTGCCGGGCATGTTGATGGCGGCTGCCCGGCTGGACCTGGCGGCGGTGTTCCTGTACGCCGGGTCGATCCTGCCCGGCACGGTGGACGGCAGGGAGGTCACCATCATCGACGCGTTCGAGGCGGTCGGCGCCTGCGCGAGGGGACTCATCTCCCGAGCCGAGGTCGACAAGGTGGAACGCGCCATCTGTCCCGGTGAGGGTGCGTGCGGCGGGATGTACACCGCGAACACCATGGCGTGCGTCGCCGAGGCGCTTGGCATGTCGCTACCCGGCTCGGCCAGCCCGCCGTCCGTCGACCGGCGCCGCGACCGATTCGCAAGGGCCAGCGGTGAGGCCGTCGTCGACATGCTGCGCGCCGGGCTCACCGCCCGCGCGATCTTGACGCGGGAGGCGTTCGAGAACGCGATCGCGGTGGTGATGGCGCTCGGCGGGTCGACCAACGCGGTGCTGCACCTGCTGGCCATCGCACACGAGGCCGACATCGAGCTGAACCTCGACGACTTCAACCGGATCGGCGACCGCGTGCCGCACCTCGCCGACGTGAAGCCGTTCGGCCGGCACGTGATGACGGCGGTTGACCGGGTCGGCGGTGTTCCGGTCGTGATGAAGGCCTTGCTGGACGCCGGGTTGCTGCACGGCGACTGCTTGACGGTGACCGGACGTACCGTCGCGGAGAACCTCGCCGAGCTGGCCCCACCCGACCTCGACGGCGAGGTGTTGCGCCGGCTGGCCGATCCGATCCACCCCACAGGCGGGCTGACGATCCTGCGCGGCAGCCTGGCCCCGGAAGGTGCGGTGGTGAAAAGCGCGGGCTTCGACTCCACGCGATTCGAGGGCACCGCGCGGGTTTTCGACGGCGAGCAGGCCGCGATGGACGCGCTCGGCGAGCTGAACAACGGCGATGTGGTGGTGATCCGCTATGAGGGTCCGCGCGGCGGCCCCGGAATGCGCGAGATGCTTGCCATCACCGGCGCGATCAAGGGAGCCGGCCTCGGCAAGGACGTGCTGCTGCTGACGGACGGCCGGTTTTCGGGTGGCACAACCGGTTTGTGCATCGGTCACGTCGCTCCCGAGGCCGCGCACGGCGGCCCGATCGCGCTGGTCGAGGACGGCGATCCGGTGGTGCTCGACATGGCCAAGCGGACGCTGGATCTCGGTGTGGACGACGCCGAACTGGCCAGGCGCGAGGAGAACTGGCAGCCGCCCGAGCAGGGCCGCCGCACCGGAGTGCTGAACAAGTACGCGCGGCTGGTCGGCTCGGCGGCGTACGGCGCCATCTGTTCCTAGCCGGTGCGGGGTTCACCGGTCAGGCAGCGGGGTGGCGAGGACTACGATCCGGAACCCGTATTCGCCGGCGGCCGCCGGCGGCGCGCACGGATCGGAGCCGGGATGAGCGACATCGGCGAGCTCGCGCCGGAGCCGGCGGCAAGCGGCTCGGGCGGCCACGATGACGTCGTCCAGCCGAGTAAACCGGTCGGGCCCGGCTGGACGGTCGCGCTGTCCGCGTCCGCGCTCGCCATCGCGCTTGTCACCCTGACCCCGCTGCAGGTGCTGCTCCCCCTGCAGGTCGAGGAGATCGACCCGGCAGGCAAGGTGACGAGCCTCTCGACGATCACCGCCACCGGCGCGCTCGTCGCGATCGTGGCCGCCCCGCTCGCCGGGATGCTTTCCGACCGGACCCGATCGCGGTTCGGCAGGCGCCGCCCGTGGGTGCTGGGCGGTGCGCTGCTCGCCGGCAGCGGCCTGCTGCTGCTCACCATGCAGCGTTCCGTGCTCGGCGTACTGCTCGCGTGGACCCTGGTGCAGCTCGGCGCGAATACCATGTACGCGGCTGTCAACGCCGCCGTGCCGGACAGGGTGCCGATCCGGCAGCGCGGCACGGTGTCCGCGTTCGTCGCGCTGCAGGCCCCAGTCGCGCTGGTGGCCGGCACCTTCCTGGTCACCGTGCTGATCACCGGTGTGCCGCCGGGATACCTCGCGCTCGCCGTGCTGTTGCTGGCCTGCGTGGCGCCGTACGTGCTGGTCCGATCGGATCCACCGGTGACGGCGCCGCGCCCAGCCCTCACCGGTGCGCGCATCCCGGCCCTGCTCCTCGCGCCATGGCGGCACGCCGACTTCCGCTGGGCGTTCGCCGGCCGGTTCGCGATCCAGCTCGGCAACGCCATCGGCACCCTGTACATCCTGTACTTCCTGCGCGACGAGGTCGGCTACCACGACCCGGCCGCTGGCGTGTTCGTGCTGATACTGCTGTACACCGTGATGCTGGTGCTCACCAGCATCGTCGGCGGCTGGCTTTCGGACCGCGCGGGGCGACGCAAGATCTTCGTGATCGCCGCCGCCGTCATCGCCGCCGGCGGCCTAGCTATCCTCGCCCTCGCGCCCACCTGGACGGGCGCGCTGGTCGCGGCGCCGTCGATCGGCTGCGGTATCGGGATATTCCTCGCCGTGGACAACGCGTTGATCACACACGTCCTGCCGTCCGCGGAGGAAAGGGCGAAGGACCTCGGCGTGATCAACCTAGCGAACACCGCCCCGCACGCGCTCGGCCCGGTGGTTGCCGGCACGATCATCTCGATGTCCGGTAGCTACACCTGGCTCTACCTGGTCGCCGCGGCGACCGTGCTCGGCGGCTCCGGGCTCATCCAGCCGATTCGATCCGTGCGGTGAGGAGGCCAAGTGACCGAGGTGATGGCGGGCGATGCGGGGCAGATCGCGGAAGGCCCGTATTTCGACGAGCTGGCCGTGGGCATGGTGTTCGACCAGGCGCCGGCGTTGACGCTGACCTCCGGACAGGCCGGCGTGCACCAGGCGATCCTGGCCGACCGGTTACGGCTGCCGCTCGACGAGACGCTGGCCAAGGCGGTGACCGGGGCGCAGGCGCCGCTCGCCCATCCCGCCCTTGTCTGGGACGTCGCGATAGGACAGTCGACGGTTGTCACGCATCACGTGGTCGCGAACCTCTTCTATCGCGGGCTCGCGTTTCACCGGGCCCCCGTCATCGGGGACACGCTGCGCACCAGCACCGAGGTCGTGGGGTTGCGGCAGAACCGCGCCAAGCCAGGGCGCCGGCCGACGGGGCTCGCCGCGCTGCGCATCACCACGGTCGATCAGCACGAGCGGCCGGTGCTGGACTTCTGGCGTTGCGCGATGCTCCCCCTTCGCGATCCAGAAGCGCGGACCGGGCACGCGGACGATCTGGACGCCGTCGGGCAGCAGCCGGATGCCGGCACGCTCGCCGGGCTGACCGCCGGGTGGCGGCTGGACCGGTTCCGCAACGCGGTGTCCGGCACGCACTTCGCGGACCTGCGGCCGGATGCGTCCTGGCGGGTCGGCGGCGGTGACGTGGTGTCCAGCGCGCCGGAACTCGCCCGGCTCACGCTGAACGTGGCTTCGGCCCATCACGACGCGGGCGAGAGGGGGCGGCTCGTCTACGGCGGCCACACCATCGGCCTTGCGGCATCCCAGTTGACCAGGGCACTGCCCAACGTGGTGACGGTGGCCGGGTGGCACGGGTGCGACCACACCGGGCCGGTGCACGAGGGGGATACGCTGCACAGCGAGGTACACGTGGAACGAACCGAGCCGTTGCCGGATGGTGCGGGACTGGCGCACCTGCGGGTGCGGGTGCGGTCCACGCCGGTCACGGGCGCGGAACCGGCGGACGTGCTGGACTGGCGTCCGATCGCGGTACTGGCGTGACGCATACCCGGATCGGGCGGTTTCCGCAGTTCGGCCTAGACTCGAGCCGCGTTCCCCGAGGCAACCGAGGACCCGGGGAAGTTCCACCTGCATGCGCACAAGGAGATCACGTTGAAAAGCACCGTCGAGCAGCTCAGCCCGACGCGGGTAAAGATCAACGTCGAGGTGCCGTTCGACGAGCTCAAGCCCAACTTCGACCGTGCCTACCGCAAGCTCGCCAAGCAGGTGCGCATCCCAGGCTTCCGCCCTGGTAAAGCGCCCGCACGCGTACTGGAAAGCCGGCTCGGCCGCGGGGTGGTGCTCGAAGAGGTCGTCAACGAGGCGATTCCCGCGAAGTACATGGAAGCCGTGGACAGCGGGGAGGTGCGCACGCTCGGCCGCCCGGACCTCGAGGTAACCCAGATCGACGACGGCGACGTGCTCGCGTTTACCGCCGAGGTGGACGTGCGGCCGCAGATCACCGTGCCGGCGTTCGGTGAGCTGTCCATCACCGTTGACGACATCGAACTGGACGAATCCGAGGTCGACGAGCAACTGGACCAGCTCCGCGCCCGGTTCGGCACGCTCACCGGCGTGGACCGTCCCGCCGCCAACGGCGACTTCGTGTCCATCGACCTGTCGGCCACCGTGAACGGCGAGGAGGTCGAGGACGCCACCACCAGCGGGCTGTCTTACGAGATCGGTTCGGGCGAGCTGATCGACGGTATCGACGACGCGTTGGTCGGCATGAACGCGGAGGAGACCAGCACGTTCACCACCAAGCTGGTCGCTGGGCAGTACGCCGGCCAGGAGGCGGAGGTCACGGTCACCCTGCAGTCCGTCAAGGAGCGCGAGCTTCCCGAGCCGGACGACGAGTTCGCCCAGATGGCCAGCGAGTTCGACACCATCGGTGAGCTGCGCGACGACCTCCGGCAGCGGATCACCAGGGTCAAGCGCATGCAGCAGGGCGTGCAGGCACGGGACAAGGTGCTGGACGCGCTGCTGGAGACCACCGAGGTGCCGTTGCCGGAGAGCGTCGTCGAGTCCGAGATCGAGGTGCGGAAGGAAGACGCCGCGCATTCGTTCGACAACGACGACGCGGCGTTCGCGCACTGGCTCGAGCAGCAGGGCCAGACCCAGGAGGAGTTCGACGCGGAGATGCGTTCCGACGCGGAGAAGTCGGTGCGCACCCAGCTGGTGCTGGACACCATCGCGGACGCGGAGAACGTCCAGGTCTCGGATGCCGAGCTCAGCGAGCGCATCGTGTATCAGGCACAGCGTTTCGGGGTAAGCCCCGACGAGTACGTGCAGCGCGCTCAGCAGTCCGGGCAGCTCGGATCGATCTACGCGGACGTGCGGCGCGGCAAGGCGCTCGGTTCGGTGGTCCGCGAGGCGACCGTGACCGATCAGAGCGGAAACGAGGTGGACCTCGAGGAGCTGTTCGGCACCGAGGGGCAGGACGAGGCTGCCGCCCCGGCCGGCACCGAAGGCTCCGCCGAACCGGCCCCCGATGTCGAACCGGCCCCCGATGTGGTCGAGGGCACCACCGTGGAAGCGGAGTCCGAGTCGGCTGAGTCCGAATCGGATGGGGCGAGCTCGGAGTCCGAAAAGCAGGAGAAATAGACCGGAGCGGAGCGAGCTCGCACGCTCTGAGCGAACGTGGGCGGTGTCGGGACGTCGACGCCGCCCTCCTTCGTTAGGGTCGATTGCAGAGAGATCAGCAACCTCTGGGAGAAAGCAGGCAGACGTGACGCAGCACCTCTCGCCCGACATGCGGACAGCTACCGCGGGGCTCAACCTGAACGACTCGGTGTACGAGCGGCTGCTCCGGGAACGCATTGTCGTACTCGGCTCCGAGGTCAAGGACGACATTGCCAACCAGATCACCGCGCAGCTGTTGCTGCTGTCCGCCGAGGACCCCGACTCGGACATCAAGTTCTACATCAATTCTCCCGGGGGCTCCGTCAACGCGGGCATGGCGATCTACGACACCATGGAATACATCGAATGCGATGTGGTCACGGTCGCGATGGGCCTTGCCGCCTCGATGGGCCAGTTCCTGCTGTCAGCGGGAACCCGGGGCAAGCGCTACGCCCTACCGCACACGCGAGTCCTGATGCACCAGCCATCGGCCGGCGTCGGCGGTACCGCGGCTGACATCGCGATCCAGGCGGAAATGCTGGTCAAGCACAAGCGTGAGATGGCCGAGTTGATCGCCGAGCAGACCGGTCAGACGGTCGAGCGGATCATCGAGGACCAGGACAGGGACCACTGGTTCACCGCGCAGGAGGCACTGGAATACGGCTTCATCGACCACGTGCTGTCCCGCGAGAACCAGCTTCCACGTACCGGCAGCTGATCACGTACCAACGAGGAGATATTCAGATGAGCGAGTTGCATCTTCCGCAATCCCGGTACGTGCTGCCCTCGTACATCGAGCGGACCAGCTACGGGGTGAAGGAGTCCAACCCCTACAACAAGCTGTACGAGGAACGGATCATCTTCCTCGGTGTGCAGATTGACGACGCCTCGGCCAACGACGTGATGGCGCAGCTGCTGCACCTCGAGCACGACGACCCCGATCGGGACATCACGATCTACATCAATTCGCCTGGTGGCTCGTTCACCTCGCTGATGGCGATTTACGACACCATGCAGTTCGTCCGGCCGGACATCTCCACCGCCTGCCTCGGCCAGGCCGCCTCCGCGGCTGCGGTGCTGCTCGCGGCCGGGACCGCCGGCAAGCGGATGGCGCTGCCGAATACCCGGGTGCTGATCCACCAGCCCGCCGTGGAGGGTGTCTATGGCCAGGTATCCGACCTCGAGATCCAGGCCAACGAGATCCAGCGGGTGCGTCGCCTGATGGAGTCCACCCTCGAGCGGCACACCAACAAGCCGGCCGAGGAGATCCGGAAGGACATCGACCGGGACAAGATCCTGACGGCCGAAGAAGCCAAGGAGTACGGCTTCGTTGACGAGGTGTTGCCGTATCGCAAGCTGTCCGCCCTGTAGAAAATCGCGTGCCGGGCAGGGCCGGGCCGGTAAATTGGCGACACGCCGAGCTGGTCCGGCCTATCCTGGTGGAGGTGCGCAGTACGCAGACTGGTCCTCCCGTAGGGCGGGGTCTGGCAGGTACCGTCAGGCAATCGAGAACCGAAGGCCTGCTGGCGGGGCCGCGGAGGGTAACACCGCGACCTGCTTGCCGGGTAGCGCAGTTGGATACCGAGATGTGCTGGCAGGTTTAGCCCGCAGCGGGTAACACTTGCTAGGGAAGTCGAGCCCGAAGATGTAGCCAGGTGCACCGGCCACGGTGTACCGGAGGGGACGAGGTCAGCGGTCATGGCACGAATCGGCGACGGCGGGGACCTGCTCAAGTGCTCTTTCTGCGGCAAGAGTCAGAAGCAGGTGAAGAAGCTCATCGCCGGACCCGGCGTGTACATCTGCGATGAATGCATCGACCTGTGCAACGAGATCATCGAGGAGGAGCTGGCCGAGGCGGGTGACGTCAAGCTCGATGAGCTCCCCAAGCCCGCGGATATCCACGACTTCCTCGAGCAGTACGTGATCGGGCAGGAAGACGCCAAGCGCACTCTCGCGGTGGCCGTCTACAACCACTACAAGCGCATCCAGGTGGACGAGAAGGGCTCGGGCCAGGGCAAGGACGGTCGCGGCGACGAACCCATCGAGGTCGCGAAGTCGAACATCCTGATGCTGGGGCCCACCGGCTGCGGGAAGACCTACCTGGCGCAAACCCTCGCCAAGCTGCTAAACGTGCCGTTCGCCATCGCCGATGCCACGGCGCTGACCGAGGCCGGCTATGTCGGCGAGGATGTCGAGAACATCCTGCTGAAGCTGATCCAGGCGGCCGACTACGACGTGAAGCGTGCCGAGACCGGCATCATCTATATCGATGAGGTCGACAAGATCGCGCGCAAGTCGGAAAACCCCTCGATAACCAGGGATGTATCCGGCGAGGGCGTCCAGCAGGCGCTGCTGAAGATCCTGGAGGGAACCACCGCGAGCGTGCCGCCGCAGGGTGGCCGCAAGCACCCGCACCAGGAATTCATCCAGATCGACACCTCGAACGTGCTGTTCATCGTCGCGGGCGCGTTCGCCGGCCTCGAGAAGATCATCAACGACCGGATCGGCAAGCGCGGCATCGGCTTCGGCGCCGACATCCAGTCCAAGATCGACGTGGACACCACTGACTTCTTCGCCGACACGATGCCGGAAGACCTGATCAAGTTCGGCCTGATCCCTGAGTTCATCGGCCGGCTGCCGGTCGTGGCCAGCGTGACGAACCTGGACAAGCCGTCCCTGGTGCGGATTCTCACCGAGCCCCGCAACGCGCTGGTGAAGCAGTACAAACGGTTGTTCGAGATGGACAGCGTGGAACTGGAGTTCACCGAAACGGCGCTGGAGGCGATCGCCGACCAGGCGATCCTGCGTGGCACCGGTGCCCGCGGACTGCGCGCGATCATGGAAGAAGTGCTGCAGCAGGTGATGTACGACATCCCCAGCCGAGACGACGTGGCGAAGGTCGTGATCACCGAGCAGACGGTCAAGGAGAACGTGAACCCGACGATCGTCGCCAGGCAGCCGTCCCGCCGCGAGCGCCGCGAGAAGTCCGCCTAGACAGCTACTCGCCGCTCAGCCGCGGTCGATCACGCAGAACCGGTTGCCCTCGGTGTCCGCGAGCACCACGAAGTCCGCGTCGTCCGGGTAGTCCTGCCAGGCCACCCGTGACGCGCCGAGGCGGAGCAACCGGTCGACCTCAGCTCCCTGGTCGCTGGTGTAGAGGTCCAGGTGCACCCGCGGCCGATCCTGCACGGGCGTCTCGGACACTCCGAGCGAAATGTTCGGCCCGTCCCCGGACGCCGGGATGAGCACCACCCAGGCGTCCTCCGGCTCGTCGCGCGGCACGTAGCCCAGGGCCTGGCCCCAGAACGCCATGGCGCGCCGCACGTCCGAAATGCCCAGCACGATCGACCCAACCCGCAGTTCCATGGGGCAATTATGCTCGGCTGCGGCCGCGTTCATCCCAATATGCATCCATATTGGGGTTTGGGGCGCCCACATGCGGGTCTATTCGCCCGATATGGCTGCAAATTGGGGAGACTAGTCGCGGTCGTGCTGCTCGGGTGCGTACTTGCCGAGGAAGCTGAGCACGCCGGGCACCGTGGAGCGGAAGTACGAGGCACCGTGCTTGCCCGGTCCGATGTCGGCCACAGTCGGATTGGCCTTCGGCACGTACCGGCGCACGCCCTCGATGAACCGGTCGTCGTTACCGCACCACACGCCGACCGGGGTGGAACCGGTGGCGGTCGGATGCCGCAGCGGGTCGAGGGAGGCCCAGTCGGCCGCGTCCTTGAACGCGTTGCGCTTGCGCATCTCGCGCCATGAGGTGAGCAACGCGGGGGAGATCCCGACGAGCGCACCGGCCGGGTTACCCAGCTCCCACCGCCGCCTGCCGTACACCAGCGCGCCGAAGCCGCCCATCGAAACACCCGCGCACGCGAACGGCTGCCCGTCCGGTCCACCCATCCGGCGCTGGCGCAACCAGCGGGGTACCTCGTTCAGCAGCATGCCCAGCGGGTCGTCCCCTTTGTAATGCTCGTGCCAGTAGCTGTCGCCGCCGTCAACGGCGACGAACGCGAACGGCGGCAGCGCACCCCTGGACACCTCGGTCACCAGCCGGCCGGCCAGCCCGGCCGGTGCGGCCGACCGGGCCCTGCCGTGCAGCCCGTGCAGCAGCAGCACGACCGGAAGCTCCGCCGACGGTTTCCGGCTCGGCAGGATGCTGACCAGATCCACCCGCCTGCCACGCGCCGCGGAGTACACCCGCTCCGTCTTCGTGATGCCGACCGTGGGGGAGGAGGCGGTGCCGAGCACACTTGGCATCTGCGCGCCGCCGGGCAGCAGCTCGTTGGCGGCGGTGATCCCGAAGCCGGAGAGGGCGAGGCCGGAGGCGCCGGTGAGCAACACGGTCCGCCGTCGTGCCGAGGGCGTCCGGTCGTCCGGTTCACCATCCTCGTCCGTGCTTTCCGGCTTGTCCGTGGGTTCTGTGCTGTCCACAGTGTCCCGCCTCCCGCGGTCGACAATCCACCGCGCGCCATCCTGCCACGGTTTCGTGTGGCGTTCGTGTGAGTGGAGTACCAATCGCCCGAAAGTGAGGAATCCCGTTGCGCGAAAAATGCTGGTATATCGGTCGTTCCGGCAATGTCGCATGTGGAC
This sequence comes from Pseudonocardiaceae bacterium, assembly GCA_009379845.1. Classification (GTDB taxonomy): domain Bacteria; phylum Actinomycetota; class Actinomycetes; order Mycobacteriales; family Pseudonocardiaceae; genus Tamaricihabitans. The sequence goes on from WHSZ01000016.1 coordinate 77,712, forward strand.
TCTGGTCGAGCACCACTCACGAGGCCCTCGCGTTTTCGGTGGCCGCGACGGGGGATCGCTCGTGTTCCGCCAACGGAACGCGATGCCCTGCCGTGTAGATGTTCATTGACGTGCCGCGCAGGAAGCCGACCAGTGTGATGCCGTTCTGCTCGGCGAGTTCGGCGGCCAGCGAGGACGGTGCGGACACCGCCGCGAGCATCGGGATACCCGCCATCGCCGCCTTTTGCACGAGTTCGAAGGACGCCCGCCCCGAGACGAGCAGCACGTGCTCGGACAGTGGCAGGTGGTCGTGCAGCAGTGCCCAGCCGAGCGCCTTGTCCACGGCGTTGTGCCGCCCGATGTCCTCGCGCACCACGACCGGCTCGCCGTTCGTGTCGAACAGGCCCGCGGCGTGCAGGCCGCCGGTGGACGCGAACACCCGTTGCCGTTCCCGCATCGTGTCCGGCAGCGTGGCCAGCACCTTGCTGGATACCACGCACGGCGAGGCGTTCGGGTCGAACCTGGTGCTCAGCCGCACGGCGTCCAGTGCCGCCTTGCCGCATACCCCGCACGAGGACGTGGTGTGGAAATTCCGCCGCACACCGGCGTCCGGTGGCTGCGTGCCCTCCGCCAGCGCAACGTCCAGCACGTTGTAGGTGTTCTGCCCATCCGGACCCTTGCCCGCGCAGTACCGGGCCGCCCGCACGTCCGGGTACTCGACGATGACGCCCTCGGTGAGCAGGAAGCCGTGCGCGAGTTCGACGTCGTGCCCTGGCGTGCGCATGGTCACCGTGAGCGGCTCGCCGTTCACCCTGATCTCCAGCGGTTCCTCGGCAGCGAGCGCATCCGGGCGGGTGTGCTCGCCGCGCGACGTGATCATGCGGACCGGGCGGCGCACCGTCACTCGCCCCATGCGCTCTCCTCTCGCCGGGTACCTCCATCGTCCCATCGATCACCGGCCGCGGCCGGGCGAAGATAGCAACAAATGTTTATAAAGACTTCTTGCTAAAGCACTGTTGAGCAAGATAACTTGTTAAGCGTGGCTGACGAGACCCCGAACTTGATCAGGGATCCCAAGAAGCTGCGGGCGATCGCCCACCCGCTGCGCTGGAAGCTGATCGAGTTGATCGCGGTGGAAGGCACCGCGACGGCGACCCGCTGTGCCGAGGTCCTCGGGGAAAGCGTGGCCAGCTGCTCGTATCACCTGAACATGCTGGCCAAGTACGGCTATATCGAGGAGGCGCCCGGCGGGCAGGGCAGGGAGAAACCGTGGCAGCTGACCAGCTACGAGCAGAGCTGGTCAGCGGAGGGGATGGACACCGAGGGGCAGCTCGCCGTCGAAGCGGTCACCGACGCGTTCCTCGACAACGAGTTCGCCCGGCTGCGTCAGTTCGATCGTCGCCGGAGCCTGCTGCCGAAGGAATGGCGCGAGGCGTTGGGGATGACCGGCGTCCTCACCTTCCTCACGGCGGAGGAAACCCAAGCGCTGAAGGAAGAGTTGCGCGAGGTCGCGAACCGCTACGTCGATCGTCTCGAGGATCCGAGTAAGCGCCCCGAAGGCTCCCGGCCGGTGCGCATCTTCCTCGCCGTTGCGGCCCATCCCGGCTCCACGGAGCCCAGTTCCGCGCAGCCCGGTTCCGCGCAGCCCGGTTCCACGCAGCCCGGTTCCACGCAGCCCGGTTCCACGCAGCCCGGTTCCACGCAGCCCGGTTCCACGCCACCCGATTCCACGCAGCGTTGACGCAGCGGAGGCCCGTCATGCATCTCGATCCAGCGCAGGCATACGCGGTCGCGCGGTACCGGCAGCGGGATGCCGAGCGGGCCGCCGCACGAGACCGCGCCGTGGTGACTGCGCGCCAGCCCGATCCCAGCGAACACTGCGAAACCTGCGGTCAGCCGCTGCCGCTGCGCGGCACGCGAGGGGTTGCCCGGCCGGTTACGATCTGACGCACTGTGCCCGTCGGCTTTCGCGCCGCAGCCGGAACTGCAATGCTGTCTACAGTATGAAGTTGCACTGTCAATTTTGTATCTCATCACGGTTGATGGAGGACGCGCATGACGGTCGGGTTCCTTTCCCCGTCTCGCATCGTCGCACCACATGACTGGAATCGGTGGCTCATACCGCCGGCGGCGCTTTCCGTGCATCTGGCGATCGGCCAGGTCTACGCGTGGAGCGTGTTCAAACCGCCGCTGGAGGAGACGCTCGGACTGAGCGGCACGCAGAGCGCGCTCCCCTTCCAGCTGGGTATCGTGGTGCTGGGCCTGTCCGCGGCATTCGGCGGCACCTTCGTGGAACGCAACGGGCCTCGCTGGGCCATGTTCGTTTCCCTGGTGTGCTTCTCGAGCGGTTTCCTGGTCTCGGCTCTGGGTGTGGTCACCAAGCAGTACTGGCTGGTGGTGCTCGGCTACGGCGGGATCGGCGGCGTCGGGCTCGGCATTGGCTACATCTCCCCGGTTTCCACGTTGATCAAGTGGTTCCCTGACCGGCCCGGCATGGCAACCGGTATCGCGATCATGGGCTTCGGTGGCGGTGCGCTGATCGCCTCGCCATGGTCCAGCCAGATGCTGGAATCGTTTGGTACCAGCACGGGTGGCATCGCGATGAGCTTCGCGATGCACGGCATCGTCTACGCGCTGTTCATGTCGCTCGGCGTGCTGCTGGTGCGGCTGCCGGCGGAGGGCTGGAAGCCGAAGGGATGGCAGCCGGACAAGGCCACCAGCGGCCGGATGATCACCAATGCGAACGTGTCCGCGAACAACGCGATCCGCACACCACAGTTCTGGTTCCTGTGGATCGTGCTGTGCTTCAACGTGACCGCCGGGATCGGTATCCTTGAGAAGGCATCGCCGATGATCACCGACTTCTTCTCGAACACCGAGGCACCGGTTACCGCCGCGGCCGCGGCCGGTTTCGTCGCCATGCTTTCGCTGACCAACATGCTCGGCCGGTTCGTCTGGTCGTCCACATCGGACATCGTGGGCAGGAAGAACATCTATCGGCTGTACCTGGGTGGCGGCGCGCTGCTGTACCTCACCATCCTGCTCATCGGGGACACCTCGAAGATGCTGTTCGTGGTGGCCGCGCTGGTGATCCTGTCGTTCTATGGCGCGGGATTCGCGACCGTGCCGGCGTATCTGAAGGACCTGTTCGGCACCTACCAGGTCGGCGCCATCCACGGCAGGTTGCTCACCGCGTGGTCGGTGGCTGGTGTGCTTGGCCCCCTGATCGTGAACGCCGTCGCGGACAGCCAGGCCGCGGCCGGCAAGAGCGGACCCGACCTGTACACCATCTCGCTGTTCATCATGATCGGCTTGCTGGTGATCGGGTTCCTGTCCAACGAGATGATCAGGCCGGTGAACTCGAAGTTCCACGAGCCGGGTGACGGTGCCGGGCAGGTCGCCGAGAGGGCCGAGAGGGGAGCCGAGCGATGACAGAGTCGACCGGGCCGACGCGAGCCGGGCTGCTCACGTTCGTGTGGCTGTGGGTAAGCCTGCCCTTCGCCTACGGCGTCTACGAGCTGGTCCGCCAAGTGGTCCAACTGTTCACCGGCTAGCCACGGTTAGGGTGGCCGGGTGCGTCCCACTGATGATCGCTACGACGTGGTGGTGGTTGGCGGTGGGCACAACGCGCTGGTCGCCGCCGGCTACCTCGCGCGGGCTGGGCTGTCCGTGCTGCTTCTCGAACGACTCGCCGAGGTGGGTGGAGCCGCGGTCAGCACCGAGCCGTTCGCCGGCGTGCCGGCACGGCTGTCCCGCTACTCGTATCTGGTCAGCCTGCTGCCCGACCGGATCATCTCCGACCTCGGGCTGGCCGTGTCGCTGCGGTCAAGGGCGACGTCGTCCTATACGCCGGATCCGCGCGGCCCCGGGCTGCTCGTGGCGGGTGAGCCGGGCGGCGGCACCGCCGAGGCGTTCCGCGCGGTGACCGGCTCGGACGACGAGTACCGGCGCTGGCAACGGTGGTACGGCGAGCTGGCCGGGCTGGCCGAGGCGATCGCGCCAACCCTGCTCGAACCGCTGCCTTCCAGGGACGAGCTGCGCGCCGCCGTCATCTCGGCGACCAGCGAGCGGTTGTGGTCCCGGATCTTCGAACGCCCGCTGGCGGAAAGCCTCGAAGAGCTGTTCACCGACGATCTGGTGCGTGGTGTGGTGGCCACCGACGGGCTGATCGGCACGCACACCTCGCTACGGTCCCCGACACTGGCCGCGAACCGCTGCTTCCTGTACCACGTGATCGGCAACGGCACCGGTGACTGGCGGGTTCCGGTTGGCGGCATGGGCGTGGTGACCGGCGAGCTCGCGCGAGCGGCACGTGAGGCGGGCGCGCGCATCGTCACCGGAGCCGAGGTTGCCCGCGTGGACGTGGACGGCCGCGCGGGCGAGGTCGGCTATGCGGACGCGGGCGGCGAGCACATCGTCGGCGCCCGGTACGTGCTCTCCGGCGTCGCCCCGGCCGTGCTGGCGAGGTTGCGGGGTGCGGCCCCCGCGCGGGCGCCGAGGGGGAGCCAGCTGAAGATCAACGTGTTGCTGCGGCGGCTGCCCGCGTTGCGGGACGGGACCGATCCGCGGCTGGCGTTCGCGGGCACGTTCCATCTGAACGAGTCGTACCGGCTACTCGAGACCGCCTATGCGGACAGCGCGGCCGGTGCGGTTCCGGAGGTGCTGCCCGGCGAGATGTACTGCCATTCGCTGACCGACCCTTCCATCCTCGGCCAGGGGCTCGCCGAGCGCGGCTGGCAGACGTTGACCCTGTTCGGCCTGCACCTGCCGGCCGATCTGTTCGTGGCGGACAACGACGCGCTGCGGGAGAAGCTCGTCGCGCGGTACCTGACCGCGTTGAACGAGTACCTGGCCGAACCGATCGAGTCCTGCCTGGCCAGGGACGCCGACGGGCGGCCGTACGTCGAGGCGCGCACGCCACTGGACCTGGAGGCTGAGCTCGGCATGCCGGGCGGGCACATCTTCCACGGCGACCTGGATTGGCCGTACGACACCGAAGGCGGCGATCGCTGGGGGGTGTGCACGGACACCGCGAACCTGCTGCTGTGCGGTAGCGGCGCCCGGCGTGGCGGCGGCGTCAGCGGGATCGCCGGCCACAACGCCGCGATGGCTCTGCTGGCCGAGGCCAGCTCGTGAGTCTTTTTGGGTGCTATAACCCCGAACTGTGTTCAATGGCACCAAGCATGACCCGATGACGAGCAGGTCTCGCTGACTCACGAGCTCAGCGCGCGGTCAAGCGCGGTGAGCAACACCAGCAGCAGGCTCGCGCCGATCAGCAGCCACGCCAGGTGATGCAGGCCCGCGGAGCTGGCGTGCTGGCCGTAGGAAAGCGCGATCAGGGTGGACGCGGTGATCGCGCCGAGGTACTGCGCGGTACGGAACAGCCCGCTGATGGTGCCCATCTGCCCGGCAGGCGCCTGCGCCTGCAACGCGGTCTGGTTGGTGATGCTGGTCAACCCCTGCCCGACACCGAACAGCAGCGCGAGCCCGACCAGCAGCACGATCGGGCTGCCGGTGTCGGTGAACAGCAGCAGTCCGGCGCCCGACCCCAGCGCAGCCGCACTGACCAGCACCTTCCAGCGGATGCCACGGCCGCGGGCACCGGCCGCGGCGGCCAGGATCGCGATCCCGGACATCGGCAGCAGGATGGCGCCGGCGGCCGACTCGCTGAGCCCACGGCTTTGCTCCAGCCACTGCACGAAGCCGAACATGATCGCGTAGATGATCAGGAACGCCAGGAACTGCCGCAGGTAGGTGCGCAGGATCGGGCCGTTGGCGCGGAACATCCGCAGATCCAGGAACGGGGTGCGCACCCGCAGCTCGACCCAGACGAACGCGACACCGGTCAGCGCCGCCACCCCGAGCAGGTAGCTCGAGCCAACGGCCGGATGCATCACGAACAGCAGCAGGCTGAGCAGCGCCACGGTGAACAGCAGCATGCCGACCGGATCGACACCGGACAGCCGGGATCGCGCCCGCGCCGGCGCGTCCTTCGGCAGCCACAGCAGCGCGAAGAGCACCGCGACCCCGCCGAGCGGCACGTTAACCGCGAAGATCGCCGGCCAGCCGAACAACCCGATGAGCACGCCACCGAGGGTCGGCCCGATCGTCATGGTGGTCTGCGCGGCGATGGACAGGGTGGCAAGCGATCGACGTGGCACACCGGTCGACGCCTGCTCGGCCCGGTACCGCAGGATGCTCATCGCGGCGGGAAAGCCTGCGCAGGTGCCGATGCCGAGCAGCACCCGCACGCCAATCAGCCACTCGAGGGACAGCGCGAGCATCCCGCCCGCGCCGGCCACCATGACCATGGTCGCGCCGGCGAGTAACACCCGCCGGGCGCCGTACCGGTCGACCAGCAGCCCCGTCAGCGGCTGACAGATGGCGGTGGCGAGGTAGAGCGCGGAGATCAACCATGCGGTGTGCGCCGGCCCCGCGCCGAAGGTGTGTCCGATCGGTACCAGCGCGACCGCGATCAGCGTCGAGTTGATCGGGTTGAGCAACGCGCTGGCCACCAGCGGGGTCATCAACTTCGGGCCGAAGCCGGTCTTCGCCGGCGCGGTGAGGGTCGCCGTGCTCATCGCCTCCTGGTTGTCGGGTGGTCCGCTCGCAACGCCGCGATGCGTTCGAGCAACGGCAGTGCGGCGTCGAGGGTTTGCCGTTCTTCCGTGGTGAACTCGGTGGCAAGGGCGTTTGCCAGCCACTCCTCCCTGTGCCGGCGCAGCCCGCTCATCGTCTGCTCGCCCTGCTCGGTCAGGGAGATCAGCATTCGCCTGCCGTCCCCGAGGTCACGTTCCCGCCGGATGTGCCCAAGTTGCTCCAGCGCGCCGAGCACTGCCGCCATGGACTGCTGCCGGACCTGCTGGCTGCCCGCGAGGTTCGCCTGGGTGGCCGGTCCGTTCCGGTACAGCTCGCTGAGCACCGCCGTCTGGGACGGGGTCAGCACCCCGGCGTGATCGACTTGGCGCAACCGCCTGTGCAGCTGCCCGACGAGGCCGCGCAGCTGGCTGGCGGTGCGCGCTACGCCTGCGGTAACAGCGGTCATATACACAGCCTAGACTGTGCAGTTTGCCCTGTGTATATGAGTCGCGTCGCAGCAGCCTGAAGCCGGTTCGTAGACTTTGGGTGTGACGACCACGCAGCCAGCAGCCGATCTGTCAAGCCTTCCGCCGAACTGGGTTCCGGCGGATGTAGAGACCGAGCTGTATCAGCGCTGGGTAGCTGCCGGTTACTTCACGGCCGATCCGCACAGCGGCCGCCCGCCGTTCTCCGTGGTCATCCCGCCGCCGAACGTCACGGGATCGCTGCACATCGGCCACGCGCTGAACAACACGCTGATCGACCTTATGGTGCGGCGTAAGCGCATGCAGGGTTACGAGACGCTCTGGGTGCTCGGCATGGATCACGCCGGAATCGCGACCCAGACCCTGGTCGAGCGCCACCTGCGGGAAACAGAGGGCAAGGCCCGCGCCGACTACACGCGCGAGGAGTTCCTGGCCAAAGTCTGGGAATGGAAGGACGAGCACGGCGGCACGATCCTCGGCCAGATGCGCCGGCTGGGCAACAGCGTGGACTGGACCCGCGAGCGGTTCACCATGGATCCCGGGTTGTCCCGCGCGGTGCACACCATCTTCAAGATGCTCTACGACCAAGGCCTGATCTACCGCGCCGAGCGGCTGGTCAACTGGTCACCCGCGTTGCGCAGCGCGATCAGCGATATCGAGGTCGACTACCAGGACGTGCAGGGTGAGCTGGTCTCGATGCGCTACGGCGACGGGGAGAAATCGGTGGTGGTGGCCACCACCCGGGTGGAGACCATGCTCGGTGACACCGCCGTCGCGGTGCATCCCGACGACGAGCGTTACGTGCATCTGATCGGCACCGAGATCGAACACCCGTTGACGGGACGGATGATCCCGGTCGTCGCGGATTCCTATGTGGACCCGGAATTCGGGTCGGGTGCGGTGAAGATCACCCCCGCACACGATCCGAATGACTTCGAGATCGGGCGCCGGCACGAGCTGCCGATGCTCACCATCATGGACGAGTCCGGAGTGATCACCGGTACGGGCACCGAATTCGACGGCATGGACCGGTTCGACGCGCGGGTCGCGGTCCGCGAGCGGCTCGCCGAGCAGGGCCGGGTCGTGGCCGAGAAGCGCCCGTACGAGCACAGCGTCGGGCATTGCTCGCGCACCGGGGTGCCGATCGAACCCCGGCTGAGCCTGCAGTGGTGGGTGCGCGTGGAACCGCTTGCCAAGGCATCCGGCGACGCGGTTCGGGACGGCCGGGTGAGCATCCACCCGCGCGAGCAGGAACCCCGCTGGTTCGGCTGGGTGGACGACATGCACGACTGGTGCATCTCCCGGCAGCTGTGGTGGGGCCACCGGATCCCGATCTACTACGGCCCGGACGGCGAAGTGCGCTGCGTCGGCCCGGACGACGAGGTGCCCGGCGAGGGCTGGACGCATGATCCGGACGTGCTCGACACCTGGTTCTCCTCGGCATTGTGGCCGTTCTCCACGCTCGGCTGGCCGGAGCGCACCCCCGAGCTGGCGACCTTCTACCCGACGAGCGTGCTGGTCACCGGCTACGACATCCTGTTCTTCTGGGTGGCCAGGATGATGATGTTCGGGCTGTACGCGATGGACGGCGTGCAGCCGTTCGACCACGTGATGCTGCACGGGCTGATCCGCGATCAGTTCGGTAAGAAGATGTCCAAGTCGAAGGGCAACGTGGTTGACCCGCTGGTGTGGATCGACACCTATGGGGCGGACGCCACCCGCTTCACCCTTGCGCGCGGAGCTGTGCCGGGCGCCGATCAGAACATCGCGGACGAGTGGGCAGCGGGATCGCGGAACTTCTGCACGAAGCTGTGGAACGCCAGCAGGTACGCGCTGAGCAATGGTGCGAACGTCGCGGCCGAGTTGCCCGCACGCGCGGAGCTCACCGACGCGGACCGCTGGATCCTCGACCGCGCGACCGTCTTGGTGTCCGAAGTGGACACGCTGTTCGAGCGCTTCCAGTTCGGCAGGGCATGCGAGACGCTGTATCACTTCGTGTGGGACGAGTACTGCGACTGGTATCTCGAGCTGGCGAAGGTGCAGATCGGCGAGGGCGGCGCGCGGGCGGAGCGCACCCGCCTCGTGCTAGGGCACGTGCTGGACACCGTGCTTCGGCTGCTGCATCCGGCAACCCCGTTCATCACCGAACGGCTGTGGACCGCGCTGACCGGCGGCGAATCACTGGTGATCGCGGACTGGCCCACGGTGTCCGAAGTGGACATCGACGAGGATGCGGCCAGGCGCATCGAGGACGTGCAGAAGCTGGTCACCGAGATCCGGCGGTTCCGGTCCGAGCAGGGACTCAAACCTGGCCAGCGGGTGGCGGCCCGGCTGTCCGGCGCCGGTTACGCGGACGTCGCCGGGCACGAACCCGCGGTCCGCGCGCTCGCCCGGTTGAACGAGCCGGCGGAAGGGTTCACGCCGAGCGCGAGCGTCGAGGTGCTGCTCGCGCGCGGGGCCACCACCGTCGAGCTGGATCTGTCCGGCACCGTGGACGTCGCGGCGGAACGCAAGCGTCTTGAGAAGGACTTGGCCGCGGCCGAGAAGGAATTGCAGGGCTGCGAGGCCAAGTTGGGCAACCCGAACTTCACCGGCAAGGCACCGGCCGACGTGGTCGCCAAGATCACTGACCGCAGGGATGCCGCGCAGGCCGAGATCGCCCGCATCACCGCCCGGCTGGACGCGCTTCCGGCGTCCTGAACGTGCGAGCCAGCGCGTCCAGCTGCGCGGCGCTGGCGACCGGCCGCGCGACGTGCACGGTGTCCGCATCGGTCGGCGCCGGCATGCCGGTCAGTTCCCGGTAGATGACGTTCGCCACGCCGATCATGCCGGTCTTGTACGGGTGGTAGTTGGCCGCGGCGAGCGGCTTGATGTGCTGCCCGTTGATCCACGCCGCGCCGTCCGGTGCGCACGCGTCGTGCCCCTCGGACGCCGGGTAGGTGTCCACGAACCTGGCGTCGAAGCCCGTGGTGGCCTCCTCGATCGCGGCGTTCAGCGCCCGCTCGATCTCGTTCGCCCACGCGTAGTCGCCGTCCGCGAACGGCAGGATGTCAGGGCAGTAGCCGGTTTCCGGTGCGATGCGGGGATACCCGATCACCAGCACGGTGGCGTTCGGGGAGCGCCGTTCGATGCCGGCGAGCACCCCGCGCACCCGATCCGTGATCCACGGCATCACGGCGAGCAGCTGATCTTGCCCGCTCTCCGTGAAGTGTTCCCGGCACGGCGCCCCAGTCGGGTCGGTCTCGCGCAGCGCGGGGCAGGTGCCGACGATGTTGCCGAACACGCCGAAGTCGTTGCCGCCGATGCCCAGCGTGACCAGATCGGTGTTCGCACGCAGCGCGTCGAACTGCGGCGGGTTCGGTCCGAGCGGCACATCCTGTGGGCTGGCCATGTGGGTGGTGTCCGCGCCCCCGCAGCTGACGTCCGTCGTGGACCGCACGCCGAGCCGGTCGGCGAGCAGCGAGGGGTAGTTGTTGGTCGACCGGAAACAGCCGAGGGGATCCAGCCGTTGCCACGGGATGAGCGGGCCCGAGGTGTAGGAATCGCCGAGCGCGACGTAGTGCCGGAAGGCGGTGCCGCTTCCGCTTTCGCCGACCGTGTTTCCGGCCGGTACGGCCGCCGCGTGCGGAGCCCCGGCCAGCACGCAGCCGGCGAGTGCCAGGAATCCGAGTAGTGACCGGGTGATCGTGCGTCGAGGCCGCATAACCGTCCCCCAAGTGAGAGGTGAACTCACATCGTGTCTACTCGATGACGAACGGTGTGCGCGTCGCCCGTTCGGTTGACCTGGGTTCGTAGCTGGCACGGCCCTCAGCCGGTGGGCAACCTGGCCGTAGACTCGCCACTGGCGAAGTCGAGTAGGTCGACCGGAGGGCTGAGCAGGTGAATGGCATCGAGCCGATCGAGCTGGACGAGCTGCGCGCGGTCGAAGCCGAACTGAACACTCGCTGGCCGGAGACCAAGATCGCGCCGTCCACCGCCCGCATCGCGGCGTTGTTGAGCGTGCTCGGTGACCCGCACCGGTCGTTTCCCTGCGTGCAGATCGCCGGAACGAACGGCAAGACCTCGGTGGCCAGGATGGTGGACTCGCTGCTCACCCGGCTTGGCCTGCGGGTCGGCCGGTACACCAGCCCGCATCTGCAGCTGGCAACCGAACGGATCAGTATCGACGGTTCCCCGATCAGCCCGGAGGGCTACGTCGAGGCGTTCCGCGACATCGCGCCGTACGTGTCGATGGTGGACGCGCAAGGCGACATCGCGATGACCAAGTTCGAGGTGCTCACCGGCATGGCCTTCGCCGCGTTCGCCGACGCACCGGTGGAAGCCGCGGTGCTCGAGGTGGGCATGGGCGGCAGCTGGGATGCCACCAACGTGGTGGACGCCCAGGTCGCTGTGGTCGGCCCGATCGGCGTCGATCACACCGAGCATCTGGGTAGCGAGCTCACCGCGATCGCGAAGGAGAAGGCCGGCATCATCAAACCCGGCTCGGTCGCGCTGCTCGCCAACCAGCATCCGGACGTGGAACGGGTACTGCTGGAGCGCTGCGTCGAGGTGGATGCCACGGTCGCGAGGCAGGGCCACGAGTTCGGGGTGCTCGAGCGCGAGGTCGCGGTCGGTGGGCAGCAGCTGCGCCTGCAGGGCCTTGGCGGGGTGTACGAGGAGATCTTCCTTCCGCTGCACGGGGAGCACCAGGCGGACAACGCGGCGCGGGCGCTCGCCGCGGCCGAGGCGTTCTTCGGCGCCGGAGCGGACAAGCAGCTGAATGCCGAGGCGGTGGCCGAGGCGTTCGCGCAGACTGAGACGCCGGGCCGGATGGAACGGGTGCGCGCCGCACCTACGGTGCTGGTGGACGCGGCGCACAACCCGGACGGCGCGCGGGCACTGTCCGGCGCACTGTCCGAGGAGTTCGCGTTCCGCAAGCTGAACGGCGTGATCGCGATCCTGGAGGACAAGGATGCGCGCGGCATCCTTGACGCGCTTGAGCCGGTGCTGTCCGAAGTGGTGATCACCCGCAACTCCTCGCCGCGCTGCATGGATGTGGACGCGCTGGCGCAGCTCGCCAGATCGGCCTTTGGTGAGGAACGGGTGATCGTCGAGCCCAGCCTTGACGACGCGGTGACTACGGCGATCCAGCTGTCCGAGCAGCTCGACGAGCCGGAGGCGCCGATGGCCGGCAGCGGCGTGGTGATCACCGGATCGGTTGTCACCGCGGGCGAGGCCCGCGCGCTGTTCGGTAAGGAGCCGGCGTGAACGAATCCGCGCCACCGCCCAAGGACCCGATGCGCTCGTTCCGTGGCGTGATGGCGGGAACGCTGCTGCTGGAAGCGATCGTGGTGGCGCTGGCGTTGCCGCTGGTGGCCAAGCTCGGCGACGGGGTTGGCACCGGCCAGGGACTGCTGGTGCTCGGCCTGGTCGTCGCGCTGCTGGTTGCCTGTGCGCTGCTGCGCTACCGGTGGGTGATCGGCGTGATCGTGGCGATCCAGCTGGTGATGGTCGCCGGGCTGCTGGCGATGACCGCGCTCGGCGTGATCGGCGTGCTCTTCCTGCTGGTGTGGGGCTACCTGTTCTGGCTACGCAGGGACGTCGCGAAGCGCATGGCGGAAGGCCGGTTGCCCAGCCAGCAGCAATGAGCGGTGCGGCACCAGGTGTCCACATCGGACGGTAGCGGCAGCTGGCGCTCGCCGCGAACACCTACGACCGGTTGACCGGCGGCGATGCGCTGTGGCCGAGGACCTTGCGACCGGGTTGGGCGGGCCTGGCTAAGCTGCCGAGGCGAAGTTCGACGTTCGATTGAAGGAGATGTACCGCCGTGAGTGAACGCACGTTGGTTCTGGTCAAACCCGATGGTGTCAGCAGGGGCCTTGTCGGCGAGGTCATCTCGCGTATCGAAAGCAAGGGCCTCAAGCTGATCGCGCTGGAACTGCGCAATGTGCAGCGTTCGGTTGCCGAGGAGCACTACGCCGAACACAAGGACAAGCCGTTCTTCAGCGATCTGGTCGAGTTCATCACGTCGGCACCGGTGGTGGCTGCCGTGGTCGAAGGACCGAGGGCGATCACGGCGTTCCGCCAGCTTGCCGGCGGCACCGACCCGGTGGACAAGGCGACGCCGGGAACGCTGCGTGGCGACTACGGTCTCGAGGTGCAGTACAACCTCGTACACGGTTCGGATTCGGCGGAATCCGCTGAGCGAGAACTGAAACTCTGGTTCCCCGACGTCTAACCCGTACCCGTGAGTACTTTTGGTCGTCACGGCAACCGGTCGTCACGGCAACC
>WHSZ01000070.1 GCA_009379845.1 Pseudonocardiaceae bacterium
GCGCCCCCGGCAGGATTCGAACCTGCGACACCCGCTTTAGGAGAGCGGTGCTCTATCCCCTGAGCTACGAGGGCTGGCGTGCACAGCGTACCGGGCGGGCACAGTCAGCGGGACCGCGGCCGGGGAGCACCGCCCGCGGGGTCGCGAGCAGGGCTTCGATCGGCGGCTCAAACGCGTGATCCGCGGATGCCGGGTAGCCCACGACGGTCCCTTGTGGACGTCGATATCCATCCAATGTGGACTGAGAGTCTGTGCCTGCGTGACCACTACCGCTGGTCTGTCTACTTCGGATACAAAGATGCCGCGTCAACGCGCGGGTGGACACCTTCCTCGGTGCGGCCCGCGCCGGCAAGTATCACGTCCCTGCCCGGCGGGCTGGGTATCGGCACCCTCGCCGCCCTTCGAGTGGCACGGGTATCCCTCGGTACCGGCTTGTTCCGGGTCGAGCAAAGCCTGGCTACGGAAGTACCTTGCCGAGCTCGCCGGCCACGATACGACGGCGTGGTGCGGATTTCGCGACCGAGATAACTCGCCGTAAGCGTCCAGTATGGACAAAAGAGACAGGATGGGGCGGCCTTTGCCCGTATCCCAAACGATTCAGTTGTCGACGATGTCGCGTACCGCGACTGCCGATTTACGTACCGCTTAACTCAGGCGGTTCCGTCGAAGCCCTCGGACGGCAGCTCACCGTCGTGACGCAGCGGATGATCGTTGTTGGCGACGAACGATTCGAACGGCGCGAAACGATCATGCTGGGCGGTAAACGTGCTGGACACGTCTACGGAGTCCTGCACGGCAAGCTGTTGGAAAGCCAATCTGCTCGCCTGGCTCATCGGATCCGCGTCCGGTGTGCGATCAGCCAGGTCGTTCCAACATTGAGCCCGTGCGCTGCGGAACGCGCGCTTGGCGGCCGAGCGGTGATCACTTTCGATCTGCTCGGTTAACAGGGTCACTAACTGTGTCAGGCGGTTGATGTTGTTCGTGTCCGCCGAAGGGGAATGCCTGTCACTCACACGCGTGAGACTAACTGAGGCCAGTCTCACCGCAAATGCCGCATTGGCGCGTCGCCCCGTCGCAGCTTATCGATGAACAGTCGCAAATGGCCGTCGGCCCCTTAGAGTGGTGCGACCACGCAGCGGCGAACCCCGGGTGGAGGAGCTCTTGATCAAGGTGATGCTGGCCGACGACGAAGCTCTCGTCCGGTCCGGCCTGCGCACGATGTTGTCCAAGGCCACCGACATCGAAGTGGTCGCGGAGTGCACGGACGGTTCGAAGGTGGCCGAGACCGCTCGCCAGTACCGCCCGGACGTAGTCCTACTGGACATCCGGATGCAAGACACCGATGGGATCGCCGCACTACGCCAATTGCAGCAACTGCCCGACCCGCCACGGACCGCGATGCTCACCACCTTCGACATCGACGAGTACGTCAACGAGGCGTTGCGGCTCGGTGCGAACGGATTCCTGCTCAAGGACATCGACCCGGCCGCACTTGTCAAGGCGGTTCGCGACGTGGCACGCGGCGGCGCGGTGCTCGACCCAGGTGTCGCTGCCCGGCTGGTCGGCGCGGTCGCCAACGCCAGCAGGGCGGCCGAACCGGCCCGCGAGTTGCTGGCCGGACTGTCCGAACGGGAGCGGGAAGTCGCCGGGCTGATCGGAAAAGGCATGTCCAACGCGGAAATCGGCGCCACCCTGCACCTATCCGAAGCAACGGTGAAGGGCTACGTGTCCTCGGTCCTCGACAAGATCGGCGCGTCGAACCGGGTGCAGGCCGCGCTCGTCGCCTACCGCGGCGGCCTCATCGGTTGACGGATCCACTGTACTCCCGGGTCTGGTTGCGACCGGAGCGTTTCGCTTCGTACAGCGCGATGTCGGCGAGCGCGAACAGCGTGTCCAGTCTGTCCGCATGGCTGGCCACCCCGATGCTGAGGGTTGGCCGCCGGGCGGTGCCGAGGCCGGCCGACCAGTCGTGCTCGGCTACCGCGATGCGAATCCGCTCGGCCACGCTCAAACCGAGGTCCGGCTGCTTGCCGCCGGAAGTCGCCGGCAACGGTTCCGGGCGGTCGGTGAGTATGATCACGAATTCGTCCCCGGCCCACCTGGCGACGAGATCGTCTTGCCGGCATTCCTGCCGCAGTAACTGAGCGATTTCCCGCAATGCGGCATCCCCGGCCGCGTGCCCAGCGACGTCGTTGACTCCCTTGAACCAGTCGACGTCGATCAGCACCAGATGCGCCACGCGCCCCTCCGCCGATGCCCTCGCGAGCAGATCCGGTGCGGTGCGTTCCAGGCCGAGCCGGTTCGTCAGGCCGGTAAGCGTGTCCCGTTCCGCGGCCTCGCGCGCGGCGGTGGCCATCCGCTGCGCCCGGATCGCCAGCCGTTGCTGGTCCAACGCCTGGCTCAAGCCCTCGTGCAGGGTTTGCAGCATGGCCCGCTGTGCCAGCAGGTTCCTGCGCAACGCGGCCGCCTCGCCGGGCGCGTCGTTCAGCGCGGCGCAGATGTTGGCCAGATCGGTCGCCATCCGTTCAACCAGCGACACATCGTTGATCAGCTCAGCCTCGTACACCGATCTCGTCGCCAGCCGGCGGGCCGCCCGCAACTCGCCCCTGGCACGGTTGATCACGGCGAGCACCCAGTTGCCGACGGCGAGATTCCAGTGGTTGTCGGCACGCTCGCCGAGCCGCAGCACTCGTCGCGCGGTCCGCTCCGCCTCATCGAGATCACCAAGGCCGGCCAGCGTTCGCGCGTACGCGGCGAGCAGCGCGTCGTACACCCGTCCCTGGGTGAGCAGCCCGAGGCCTTCCTCGAGGATCAGCTTCGTGGCCTGGAAGGTGGCCGGCCGATCGGTCTCCGGGCCGTCGAGGGCGTCGAAGTTCAGCGTGCCGCCCAGTCCCTGCAGGCACCGCGCGAGCAGCTCGACGTTGCCCGAATCGCGTGCCGCCTTGACGGCCCTGCGCTGCACGCTGATCGATCCCCTGCGGTTGCCGATCCGGTAGAGCAGCACGCTCAACGTGTTCAGGGTTTGCGCCATGCCACTGCTCTCGTCGGCGCAATCGTCCAGGTGGGCCCAGGCCTCCGCGGCGAGTTCGAGCGCCAGCGAGATCCGGCCAAGGCGATAGGCGGCGAGCGAGCGGAACGCGATGACCTCCGCCCTCGCCTGCGGATCGAGTTCTCCCGGCGTGCTGCTGACCAGGTCGTCGAACAGGGTGTTCGCCTCGGCAAGCCGCCCGGCGTCCGCCAGCGAGCGCACTCGGTGGTCCTGCTCGGACAGTGCGCTCGATCGCGGCGGATCGTCGTGGCTCACCGCTGTCTCCGTGCTCGCCATAGCGGGCGTCACAACAGGTTACCCGCGTTCCGGTCAAGGCTAGCGAGCTTGCCCGCGGAGCGCGTCGCGATGATTTCACTGAGTAACACGCGCAGGCCGACCTTCTCAGGCAGAACTCAGGGCGACGAGTAACACTAGGTGCATGCGCATCCTCGTAGTCGATGACGATCGGGCCGTGCGGGAGTCGCTTCGTCGCTCGCTTGAGTTCAACGGCTATCAAGTGCAGCTGGTCGGGGACGGCCAGCAGGCCCTCGAATCGGTCAACACCGACCGCCCGGACGCCATGGTGCTCGACGTGATGATGCCGAGGCTGGACGGTCTCGAGGTGTGCCGGCGGCTTCGCGGGACCGGCGATGATCTGCCGATCCTGGTCCTCACGGCTCGCGAGACGGTGTCCGACCGGGTGGCGGGGCTGGACGCCGGTGCGGACGATTACCTGCCGAAGCCGTTCGCGCTCGAGGAACTGCTGGCCAGATTGCGCGCGCTGCTGCGCAGGTCCAGCGCGGAGCAGAGCGAGCAGACCGCGCCCGAGCTGAGCTTCGCCGACCTTCGACTGGATCCCGGCACCCGCGAGGTGCACCGAGGCGGCCGATCGATCAGCCTGACTCGCACCGAGTTCACCCTGCTCGAGCTGCTTCTCACCTACCCGAAGCAGGTGCTCACCCGAACCCGGATCCTGGAGGAGGTGTGGGGATACGACTTCCCGACGTCGGGCAACGCGCTCGAGGTTTACGTGGGCTACTTGCGCCGGAAGACCGAGTCAGACGGTGAGCCGCGACTGATCCACACCGTGCGCGGCGTCGGCTACGTGCTGCGCGAGACGCCGCCGTGAGCGTGACACCGCCGGAGGTAACCCCGGCCGAAAGGGCCGGGTTGCGGTTCTCCCTGCGCCGGCGGGTCACCATGCTCGCCGCCCTGTGCGTGGCGGGGGCCGTCGCGCTGGTGTCGGTCGCCGCGTTCGTCACCGTGCAGACCAGCCTGTATCAGCAGCTCGATGACAACCTGTCGCAGCGAGCCGGGAACGCGCTCGACGACCGGAGCATGGCGAGGTCGCCCGGTGGTAACTTCCCGACCGCGTTCCTCGCGCTCAGCGACATCCAGTTCGCGCTGATCGATGCGAACGGCACCAGCTACGGCGACGTCGGGCAGTACAAGCCGCCGGTCGGCCAGCAGGAGCGCGCGGTGGCCGCCGGGGTGGACGGCCGCAGCCTGCGAACCGATCAGGCCACCGATACCAGGGTGCTGGCGATGCGCTACGACCGGGGGCTGGCGCTGGTGGTGGCGCAGCCACTCGGGCCGACCAGGACGGCGCTCGGCAAACTGTCCCTGGTGCTGGTGCTGGTCGGCGGTGCGGGCATCATCTTCGCGACGCTGGCCGGCACCGCGGTAGCGCGCGCCGGCCTGCGCCCGGTGCAGCACCTCACCCAGGCCACCGAGCGGGTGGCGCGCACCGGGGACCTTCGGCCGATCCCGGTCTCCGGTGACGACGAGCTGGCCCGGCTGACGCACAGCTTCAACTCGATGCTGGACGCGCTGTCCGAATCCCGCGCGCGGCAACGGCAACTCGTAGCAGATGCGGGGCACGAACTCCGTACCCCGCTGACGTCGTTGCGCACCAACATGGAACTGCTACTCGCCGCGCAAGCCCCCGGCTCGCCCGGACTGTCCGAAGAGGACCGATCGGAGATCAACACGGACGTGCGCGCGCAGCTGGACGAGCTGACCCAGCTGATCGGGGACCTGGTCGAGCTGGCAAAGGAGGACGCCCCGAGGGCCGAGTTCGAACACGTGGAGCTCGTCGACGTGGTGGAGCGCGCGCTGGACCGCGCCCGACGCCGCGCCGGCGACGTACGTTTCGACGTGGCGCTGCAACCGTGGTCGTTGATCGGTGACTCGAGTGCGCTTGAACGCGCGGTGCTGAACTTGTTGGACAACGCGGTGAAGTTCAGCCCGGCCGGCTCGGTGGTTCGAGTCGGCCTGCGGCCCGCGGGCGACGGCAGCGCGCTGCTGGAGGTCGCGGACTCCGGTCCGGGGGTGGAGGAAGCGGACGCGCCGCGCATCTTCGACCGCTTCTACCGGTCATCCGAGGCGCGCACGCTGCCGGGGTCCGGCCTCGGCCTCGCCATCGTGCAGCAGGCCGCGCAGCGGCACGGCGGTGCGATCTACGTCGGCACGGCGCCGGGCGGCGGGGCGCTGTTCACCATGCGGCTACCGGGCAGGCCTGGCTGATCAGGCCATCGACCGCCTGTTTGATTGTGTAGGATTTTGGTGACTTCGGCAGGGAGGGTGTGGTGCTCGCTCGACAGCGGCAGGCGGTGATACTCGACGAGGTTCGGCGCACCGGTGCGGTCCGGGTCAGCGATCTGGTCGATCGGCTCCGGGTATCCGACATGACGGTGCGGCGCGATCTCGACGTGCTCGCCGGTCGCGGTCTGGTGGACAAGGTGTACGGCGGCGCCACATCCGTCGGCGGCCGCAGCACCGACGAGCCCGGGTTCGAGGCCAAGTCGGTACGTCAGCTCGCGCAAAAGGAGGCGATCGCGTCGGTCGCCGCCGAACTGGTGCGGCCGGGCACCGCGATCGGGCTGTCCGCCGGCACCACGACGTGGACCCTCGCCCGGTTCCTTGACGCGGTGCCGGGACTGACCGTGGTGACGAACTCCATCCGGGTGGCCGATGTGCTGCAGGGTTCTACCCAGTCCGACCGCACCGTGGTGCTCACCGGCGGGGTGCGTACCCCGTCGGACGCGCTGGTCGGTCCGGTCGCGGTGCACGGGCTGCGCAGGCTGCACCTGGACGTGGTTTTCCTTGGCGTGCACGGCATGGCTGAGGGGCCGGGATTCACCACACCGAACCTGACGGAGAGCGAGACGGACCGCGCGTTCGTGGACGCGGCCAGCCGGCTCGTGGTGCTCGCCGATCAGACGAAGTGGGGCACCATCGGGATTTCCACCATCGCGGAACTGCACGAGGCGGACGTGGTGGTCTCCGACGACGGTCTTCCTCCGGAAGCAAGGCAGGCGCTCGGCGAGCAGGTGGGCGAGGTCCTGATCGCCCCGGTTGCCAGCAGTGGTAGGGAGTGAGCCGTGCGACGCACGGTCCGCCAGCTCGCGGACGGCCGCGAGATCATCTACTTCGACGAGAACCCTGACACCGCACCGCGTACCGTGGCCGACACCAGGGACATACCGCCCGTGCAACCGGGCTCGGAGATCCGGCGTGATCCGCTGACCGGTGAATGGGTCGCGATGGCGGCGCACCGGCAGACCCGCACCTACAAGCCGCCAGCGAACGCCTGCCCGCTGTGCCCGAGCACGCCCGAGTACGCGACCGAGATCCCGGAGCACGACTACGACGTAGTGGTTTTCGAGAACCGGTTTCCCTCGTTCGCCGAAGGGGTTCCGGACCTTCCTTCCACTGTGGACGGACTTCCGATGGTGCCGCGCGCCGGCGGGGTCGGCCGGTGCGAGGTGGTGTGCTTCACCAGCGAGCACGAACGGTCGTTCGGCGAACTGAGCGCCGCGAGGGTACGCACCGTGCTGGACGTGTGGGCCGATCGGACCACCGCGCTGTCCGAAATTCCCGGTGTGCGGCAGGTGTTCCCGTTCGAGAATCGGGGTGAGGAGATCGGGGTGACCCTGCAGCATCCGCACGGGCAGATCTACGGGTACCCGTTCGTCACCCCGAAGACCGAGCGAATGCTGCGCGTTGCCAAGGAATACCGCGCCGAGCACGGTAGCCAGGTGCTCGGCGACGTGCTCGCAGCGGAGCGGGCGCACGGCGAACGGGTGCTGGTCTCGTCCCGGTACTGGACCGCGTTCGTGCCGCCGGCGGCGCGGTGGCCGGTGCACGTGCAGCTGGCGCCACACCGGCAGGTGCCCGATGTGCCAGCGTTGACCGAGGCGGAACGTGACGATTTCGCCGTGGTGTACCTGCGGCTGCTCGGTATGCTGGACGGGCTCTACGATCGGCCGCTGCCGTATGTCGCCGGCTGGAACCAGGCACCGGTGTACGAAGGGCGTGATCTGGCATGGCTGCACCTCGAGGTGTTGTCCGTGCTACGCGCCCGCGACAAGCTGAAATACCTGGCCGGTTCGGAATCGGGGATGGCCGTGTGGGTCAACGACTCGACGCCGGAACAGATCGCGCAACGGCTACGTTGTGCCGGGCACGGTGGTTAGGTTCCTTCCGCGGCGGCTACACCGGATATTGACACGAAAACCCAAGCTGGGGCTCAGCATGCTCTCAGGACCCGGATGCACAGTGATGACATGAGCGAGAACGACGCGGGTGAACAGGAATACGGCGCACGCTCGGCCGAGTCCGGCCAGCCGGCGGACCCCGGCGACACGACGCACCTGAGCCAGTCCGGGCAACCCAGCGAGGCGGTGCGACCCAGCCAGCCCAACCAGGCAGACCAGCCCAGCCAGGCAGATCAGCCGAGTCAGCCAGGGCAACCCGGTGAGCCGGCTCAGCAAGCCCAGCCCGGCCAGCAAGCCCAGCAAGACCAGCCCGGCCAGTTCGGTCAGCAGGGCCAGTTCGGTCAACAAGCCCCGTTCGGTCAGCAGGGCCAGCCGGAGCCGACGCCGCCCAGCCCGTGGTCCGCGGCCGCTCAGAGCTATCCCGGTTACCCGCCGCAGCAGCCCGGGTATCGGGCACCGGAAACCAAGGAACAGCCCGGCTACGGTCCGGTGCCGGGTTCCTCGACCGCCCAGTTCGGCGCCGCAGGTGTTCCAGGCGCTCCCGGCGCGCCCGGCGCCCCTGGAGGTGCACCACCGGCGCCACCGATGTACGACGCCTCGACCACCGGTGGCCACCCCAACGGTCGCGGGCGCGGCTCCGCTCGGTTGGTCGCGGGCGTCGCGGTGCTGGCGCTTGTCGTCGGCGGCGCGGCCGGCGCGATCGGCGGCCAGCTGGTATCCGGCGGCGATTCGGACGGCGCGTCGGTGAGCGCGCTCGAGGCGCCGCGACCGGCGAAGGACGCCTCGAACGCACCGGCGGGCTCGGTCGAGTCCGTCGCGCAAAAGGTGACGTCCAGCGTGGTGCAGCTACGTGTCCAGGGGGCACAGGGCAACGGCGAAGGATCGGCGATCGTGCTGACCTCGGACGGCTACCTGCTGACGAACAACCACGTTGTCGCCGGCACCGAGCAGGGCGGCCAGATCGAGGCGGTGTTCCAGAACGGCCAGACCGCCACCGCGGAGGTCGTCGGCACCGACCCGACGGCGGATCTCGCGGTGGTGAAGGCCGACGGCGTGGACGGCTTGCAGCCGGCCGAGCTCGGCCGTTCCGACGACCTGACCGTCGGCCAGCAGGTGGTTGCCATCGGCTCGCCCTACGAACTGTCCGGCACCGTCACATCCGGCATCGTGAGCGCCCTGCACCGGCCGGTGCGCGCCGGCGGCGACAGCGGTGACCAGGCGACCGTGCTGGACGCGGTGCAGACCGACGCGGCGATCAACCCCGGTAACTCGGGCGGTCCGCTGGTGGACATGAAGGGCAGGGTCATCGGGATCAACTCGGCGATCTACAGCCCGAGCGGCGCGACCCAGAGCAGCGGTGGATCGGTTGGCATCGGGTTCGCGATCCCAGTCGATCAAGCCCGGCGTACCGCGGACGAGATCATCAAGACCGGCAAGGCCACCCAGACCGTGATGGGCGTGACCGTGCAGGACGCCCCGCAGGGTGGCGCGCTGGTCGCCGACGTGAGCCCCGGCAGCCCGAGTGAGAAGGCCGGGCTGAAGTCCGGTGACGTAGTGACCAAACTGGACAATCGCCGAATCGAGGACTCGGACGCCCTGGTCGCCGCGGTGCGCTCGCACGCACCCGGCGACAAGGTCACCGTGACGATTGGTGATTCCGACAAGGTCGACGTTACCCTCGGCGGCAAGCCGGCAGGCGGCAGGTAGCGGTCTCGATGAGCCCTCGCCGTCAGCCGGTCACCGCGCGCAGCGCGCCCGGTTGACGCCGTGCGAGGCGGTCCATCGCGGCGGACGTCGCCTCGTCGGCCGGCAGGTAGGCGACCAGCCGCTGGGTATCGGCATCCGGAAGCTCGAGGACCTCGTAGGCCAGCCGCAGCTCACCGACGTCGGGATGTGCCAACCGCTCGACGCCGGTGCGTTTCGGCACTCTGGCCGGGGCCCGCAAGCGGTCGCTGAACGACGAGCCGGCAGTGACGGTGAGTTCGTCGGCCAGCCCGGTGACGTGGGGATCGTCGCCACTTGACGCCATCTTGAGGTTGGCGACCTGCTCGTCGGCGACGTGTTCCCATTCCGGATACGCTGCCCTGGCCCTGCCGTCGGTGAACACGAACCGGACGAGGTTGGCTGGTTCGGAGTCCAGGATGCCAACCGGGCCGGTGAGTTGCTGGTAGCCGGTGGTGTACGCCAGCACGTCGCTCAGCCGGTTGAGCAGGACCGCGGGAGACGGCTCGAGCCGGTCGAGTAGCGCTTGAACGGTGGGACGCACCGAGCTGGCCGGCGCCGGGGCCTCCGGGCACAGGCCGCCGCTTGTCCCCTTGGCCGCGGTGTGCAGCAACCAGCGCTCATCCATGGCCAGCCGCATTGCCTCCGCGAGCGCGCCGATCACCTGTGCGGACGGGTGGCGATCGCGCCCCTGCTCGAGCCGTATCAGGTAGTCGACGCTGATCCCGGCGAGTGTGGCCAGTTCCGCCCTGCGCAGGCCGGGCGTGCGGCGCCGGGGGCCGTCGGGCAGTCCCACCTCGGCCGGTGTGACGGATTCACGGTGGGCGCGCAGTAGGGCACCCAGCTCGTTGTCGCTCACAGTTGACAGGGTAGCGCTCGCGCGGCGCCTGAGGGTGGCTCTGACAGGGCCAGCCTCGTCCCGGCCTTCCTCGCCCGCGCCCGGTCCAGCAACGTTTCGGGCATGACAACCAACCCGATTAGCACCACGGCCACCGCCCTGCCGCTCGCGCCGGGGCACTGGACCCTCGACCCGTACCACTCCAGCGTCGGTTTCACGATCCGGCACCTCGGCATCTCGAAGGTGCGAGGGCGGTTCGGCCAGCTGGAAGCCGAGCTATCCGTCGGCGCGACGACCGAAGAGTGCACGGTCACCGCCAGCATCGCGATGGACTCGATCGACACCGGAAGGTCCGACCGCGACAAGCATGTTCTCGCCGCGGACATGCTCGACGTGCGGAGCCGGCCGACGATGGCGTTCCGTTCGACGAGGATCCGACGCGACGGAACGGACTGGGTTATGGAGGGCGAGCTGACGATCGGCGGAGTGAGCAGGCCGGTCATGTTCGATGTCGACTTCGGTGGGGTCGCACCGCCGGAGGCCTTCGACGGCCACCGGCACGCCGGATTCGAGGCGACCGGCGAGATCCGGCGAAGCGAGTTCGGTCTCGGTTTCGGCGCCGGTGACGCGCTGCTCGGCGATGTCGTCAAGATCCAGCTCGACGTTCAGTTCGTCGAGTCCGAGTGACGGGAGTGTCGCGATGTCCGATCACACACTCGATCTCGCCGTGATACTGGGCAGCGTCCGGGACGGACGGTTCGGCTCGGTGGCCGCGAAGTGGTTCGCGGACAAGGCGCACCAGCACGGCCAATTCAAGGTGAATCTCATCGATCTTGCGGAAACGCCGTTGCCACTCGAGCTTGGATCCCAGCCGCCCGAGATGGCCCCGCTCACCGAGAAACTGGCGACGGCGGACGCGTTCGTCGTGGTGACACCGGAGTACAACCACAGCTTTCCCGCGTCCATCAAGAGCCTCGTCGACTGGCACTTCGTCGAATGGCGGGCCAAACCGATCGGGTTCGTGTCGTACGGCGGGATCGCCGGCGGGTCCCGAGCCGTCGAGCAGCTGCGGCTGGTGTTCGCCGAGATGCACGCCGTCACCGTGCGGGATTCCGTCAGTTTCGCCAATTACTGGGAGCTTTTCGACGCGGACGGCCGGCTCGTGGAGCCCGAGGGACCGAACGGGGCGGCCAAGATACTGCTCGATCAGCTCGCGTGGTGGGGCGCGGCGCTGCACGACGCCCGCCTGGCCAACCCGTACACCGTCAATGACTAGTGTCGCGGTCAACCGTTCTCGCAGGGGGAGTGATCGATGCGGTACCGACTTCTCGGGCAGACCGGGCTGCGGGTGTCCGAGCTGTTCCTCGGCGCGATGGCGTTCGGCCGGCAGAGCGGCGGTGCATCGCCGGGTGAAAGCCGCCGGATGCTCGAGCGGTACGCGGACGCCGGTGGCAACGTCCTCGACACGGCGGTCAACTATCAGGACGGGGAAAGCGAGAGCATCCTCGGCGAGCTGGTGGAGGGACGCAGGGATCGTTTCGTGCTGGCCACGAAATACACCTGCACGCGGGATGCCACCGACCTGAACGCCGCCGGCAGCCACCGGAAGAACCTCATGCTGTCACTGGAAACCAGCCTGCGTCGGCTACGAACCGACTACATCGACCTGTACTGGGTGCACGTGTGGGACCGGCACACCCCGGTGGAGGAAACCATGCGGGCGCTCGACGACGCGGTGCGCGCCGGGAAGATCTTGTACGTTGGCATCTCGGACGCCCCCGCGTGGCTGGTGAGCCATGCCAACACGCTGGCCGAGTGGCGCGGCTGGACGCCGTTCGCGGGCCTGCAGGTGCCGTACAACCTGCTGAAGCGCGACATCGAGCGGGAACTGCTGCCGATGGCCGATGCGTTCGGCATGAGTGTCGCCACGTGGAGTCCGCTCGCGCACGGCGTGCTTTCCGGGAGGTTCACCGGAGAAGGCTCCGTTGGCTCGCGTGAAAGCGCCGCCGCGAGTGCGGTACATGAGGTCGCCGACGAACTCGGCGCCAGCCCGGCCCAGGTGGCGATCGCCTGGGTCCGGGAACGGTCCAGCATGGTGCATCCGATCGTCGGGGCGAGCAACGTCAAGCAGCTCGAGGACAACTTGGGCGCGGTGGATGTCCAGCTGCCGGAGGAAGCCGTGCGGCGGCTGGCCGGGGCGGTGGAGTTCGACGTGGGATTTCCGGCCGACTTCATCGACGAGGCGAGCCGGTCGGTGTTTGGCGTGGACCTGCCGAACCTCGACGGCCGCTCGGGGAATCGATGGTAGCCGCGCTCGGCACCGCGGAGGCGCACCGTGTTCCCGGGATCGAGGCCGCGACCAGCCTCGCGTCCTCGTAAGTGTCCACATCGGACATATAATCCAGGTCGTTGACCCGCAATCCGCTGCGCCGCAACGCATCGCGGGTCAGCAGCCCGGTGTCCGTGCGGGAGGTCGGCACGTCGGTCAACACCTGGGCCGCGGTCGGGTCGCGCAGCCCGAGGGCCCACCAGCCACCATCTTCCGCGGGGCCGAGCAGTGCCTCCTCCTGCCCGCACCGCAACAACTCGGCGGCCGAGGCGAGCTGATCCGAACGCAGCTGCGGCGTGTCCGCACCGATCTGCAGCACCGGGGTACCGGGATACAGCGCGGCGACATCCCGGTGCGCGTTCGCCAACCGGCTGGCGAAGTCCTGCCCCCGTTGCCAGATCACCAGCATTCCGGACAGATACCGGCACAGTTCCTCGCTGCGGCACGCATCGTCGAGCTCGCCGACGAACGCGACAACGGGGACCAGACCCGGGGTGCTCAATACGGTGTCCACCGTGTCCAGCAACGCCGCGGCCGAGATGTCCGCCGCGCATTCCGCGGACAGCGGCGGGCACATCCGGGTCTTGGCAAGCCCTGGCACCGGGGATTTGGCGACAAGAAGCAGGCATACGCTCATCGCAGCGCCGCCATCATGTCCCTGGCCGCGCGGAACGTGCCGCGAACCGAGCCGGACACTTTGGACTTCGTTCCCTTGGTGCGCGGTCCATAGCTCACGTCGAATTCCCGGATACGCCAGCCGGCCCGGTGCGCCCGAAGCAGCAACTCCATCGGGTAGCCGAAAGCCCGATCCGCCACGCCGAGTTCGAGCAACGCCTCGCGCCGCGCGACCCGGATCGGCGCGATGTCTCGCACCGGAAGTCCTCGCCGGCGCAGCATCGCCGCCAGCATGGCGTTTCCCGCCCTGGCGTGCCAGGGCCAGGCCCCGCTGCCGGCGGACACTCGCCGGCCAACCGCGAGATCGGCGCAGCCGGTGGCTACCGGTTCCACCAGCTCCGGCAGCAACCCGGGATCCAGTGACCCGTCGGCATCCAGGAAGCACACCAGTTCATTGGTGGCGCGCACCAGTCCGGTGTGGACGGCAGCACCGTAGCCGCGATTCGGTTCGTACACCACGCTGGCGCCGTACTGGGCCGCGACCGCGGGGGACCCGTCGGTCGACCCGTTGTCAACCACGATGGGGTGATACCCGTCGGGTAGCGCGCGCAGCACGCCGGGAAGCGCCGCGGCTTCGTCGAGGCAAGGGAAAACCACATCGATCGATGTCGGCTCGGGATCCACGAGATCGACAATAAGTCGGCGGTGGACGGAGCGTAAGACCGCTGACGCTTACCGAATTGTGACGGTGCGGCTCCCGCGGCTGCCGGGTAGCCGCTGGCGGTCTAGCCTGCGATGGATGGTGTCCACCGCTACCCGCCCGGTCGAGGAGCGCCCCCGGTCCGGGTTGCGTGCCGACCTGACGGTTACCGGCGCGTCCGCCGGGCTGGTGGCGCTGGCGAGCGCGGTCGCGATCTACTTCGACGACCCGGAATCGCCGATCGCCCCGAACTCCAACGCGCCGCCGCTGTACGCCGTGTGGTCCCCGCATGCCGGCGCCGGCACACCGTTCGCGATCCTGCTGGCGATCGCGGTGATCACCTGGGGGCCGGCGCTCGCCGCGCGGCTTCGCTGGCGCTGGCTGCTCGGGCTCGGTTACCTCACCGCGGTGGCCTGGACGCTGGCGCTCGCCATGATCGACGGCTGGCGATCCGGGTTCTCCGGGCGGCTGACGGACTCGCACGAGTACCTGCACGAAGTTCCCGGTATCACGGACATCGGATTGTTCCTGCGAACGTTCGCCGACCGGATCCCGCTGGCTCACCCGGACGCCTGGACCACGCACGTAGCGGGACATCCACCTGGCGCGACCCTGATCTTCGTGTGGCTGGACCGCCTCGGCATTTCCGGCGGCGGCCCCGCCGCGCTGGTCTGCGTGCTGGTGGGGTGCCTGGTCGCCGTCGCCGTTCCGGTCACGGTCCAGGCGTTGCGATCGGGCGAGCTGGCCCGATCGGCGTTGCCGTTCGTGGTGCTCTTTCCCGGCGCGGTGTGGGTCGGCGCGTCGGCCGACGGGATGTTCGCCGGGCTGACCTCGGTGGGTGTCGCGTTTCTCGCGCTCGGCACGCGCGGGTCGCGGTGGTGGTGCCTGCCGGCCGGTGTGCTGCTCGGGTTCGGCGTGTTCACCTCGTACGGCATGCTGTTGCTCGGGCTGATCAGTGTCGCGGTGGTGCTCATCGCCCGGGATTGGCGCGCGTTGCTGCTGGCGCTTCCCGGTGCGATCGCCGTGCTGGTGTCCTTCGCGGTGGCCGGATTCTGGTGGTTCGAGGGGTACCAGAACCTGGTCGAGCGTTACTACCAGGGCCTCGGCGGCGAGCGGCCGTACGCGTACTGGGTGTGGGCGAACCTGGCATGCCTGGTGCTCGTCGTGGGGCCCGCGGTGGTTGCCGGGCTGCGGCGCGGCGTTTCGCTGCTGCCCGGCGCCGTGCGGGTGCCCTCGTCCGCCGTACTGCCGGTGATGGCGTTGGGTTGTGCCGCGATCTGCGCGGTAGTGCTCGCGGATGCTTCCGGGCTGTCAAAGGCGGAAGTCGAGCGGATCTGGCTACCCTTCGCGGTATGGCTGCTGCCGGCCGCGGGCTTGCTGCCCGAGGCATCGCGGCGGTGGTGGTTGGCCGGTCAGGCGGCGGTCGCGCTCGCGGTGAACCACCTGCTCTGGACGAACTGGTAGATGGGTGACTCGGTGACGACGACAGGGAATGGAACGGCCGGGCCTACGCAGGTAACCGGCCGAGTGCTGGTGGTCGACGACGACCCGACGATGCGTGACGTCGTCCGGAGGTATCTGGAAGCGGCCGGCCACGAGGTGCGGCTGGCAAGCGACGGGTCCGAGGCGTTGCGGCAGTTCGGCGAGCGGGAGCCGGATCTCGTGGTGCTCGACGTGATGATGCCCGGCATCGATGGGCTCGAGGTGTGCCGCCGGTTGCGGGAGCACAGCATGGTTCCGGTTGTTCTGCTGACCGCGTTGGGGCAGGAGGAAAACCGGATCGCGGGTCTCGCGCTCGGCGCGGACGATTACGTGACGAAGCCGTTCAGTCCACGCGAGCTGGCACTGCGCGTCGGATCGGTGTTGCGCAGGGCGAAGACGTCGCAACCGGAGCCGGCGGCGCGCGAGCTGGTGGACGGCGACCTCCGGCTGGAGCTCGCGGCGCGGAAGGCCACCCGTGCCGGTGAGGATCTCGGTCTGACGGTCCGCGAGTTCGACCTGCTCGCATTCCTGATCAGCAATCCCGGCAAGGCATTCAGCCGGGTGGAGCTGCTCGAACGGGTGTGGGGCTGGGACTTCGGTGATCAGTCCACAGTGACCGTCCACGTGCGACGGTTGCGGGAGAAGGTGGAGGCCGAGCCGGCGAAGCCGACCAGGATCGCGACGGTGTGGGGTGTCGGCTACCGCTACGACTTGGACGGTTGACATGGTCACCTCAGGTGAGTCCCTGCAGGAAATGCTGGAGCACATCCTGCATATCCTGCCCTTCGCGCTGGCTTTCGCGGTTCCGGTCGCGCTGCTCGGCGCACTGCTGCTGCACTTGCTGCGCAACAGATCGCTTGCCACCACGATGACCGTGCTGGTGCTGATTCCGGTGCTCGCGATGGTTGTCGGCGTGCTCGGCATCAGCGGGTTCATGTTCACCCGGACGCTCACCACCATGCTGCTGGTGTGCTTGCTTGTCGCGCTGGTTACCGTGCCGGCCGCGTTGCTGCTCGGGAGGGCGATCGCGAAGCGAAGTGTGTGGGAACGCGAGGCACGGGAGCGCGAGCGGGCGGCGGAGTCCTCGCGCCGCGAGCTTGTTGCCTGGATCAGCCACGATCTGCGCAGCCCGCTGGCCGGGATTCGGGCGATGGGCGAGGCCCTCGCGGACGGCGTTGTGTCGCAACCGCAGGAGGTCGCCGACTACGCGCACCGGATCAGCGGTGAGGCCACTCGGTTGTCCGGAATGGTTGACGATCTGTTCGAGCTTTCCAGGATCACCTCGGGGGCGTTGCAGCTGACCATGTCCGAGGTACCGCTGCAGGAAGTGGTTTCGGACGCGCTCGGCGGGCAGCAGCAAGTGGCCCACCGGAAGCGGGTTCGGTTGCACGCCAACGCATCCAGCTGGCCGGTTGTGTTGGGCAGCGATCCTGAGCTCGGGCGGGTGATGCGCAACCTGGTTGCCAACGCGATCCGCCATACCCCGCCGGACGGTACGGTCGCCGTTCAGGTCGGGGAAGATCGCGGGCACGCCGTGATCGCGGTGGACGACGCGTGCGGCGGGATTCCGGAACACGAGCTGGAGCGGGTGTTCGACGTCGCGTTCCGCGGCACGGCCGCGCGCACCCCGGTTCGGGAGGACGGAGCACCGGCGAGCACCGGGCTCGGGCTGGCCATCGCCAAGGGGCTGGTGGAAGCGCACCGCGGGAACATCGACGTACACAATCACGGCCCTGGCTGCCGCTTCGAGGTCCGCCTGCCCCTCGCAGCCGGCTGACCGTGAGTACTTTGTGGTCGCGGCGATCGCCCTGGCGAATCCAGGCCCAATCGCTCATCGCATCAAGCGCACTGCCTCGGCCAGCAGATCGCACTGGCTGCGCCAGTCGCCGTCGGCGAAGCCCATGACGAGGTGGGTTGCTCCGGCGTCGTGGAACTCGATCATGCGAGCGGCTGCTTCGTCTGGAGTACCGGTGATCGGTACGTCGTTCAGTTGCGTCCCGTGGCTCGCGCCGAGCCGTGCCGCGATCTCCTTCCGAGACAGCAGTCCGGCACCGAGAGCACCAGCGGTGCCTACCGCGATCTCAAGAGCCGCCTCGGTCAGTTCGGCCAGCCGGGCCGCGCCGACCGCGACAGCGTTGGCGGTAATGAGGGACGGGAACCAGCCATCGCCGGCTCGGGCCGCGCGGCGGATCGCGATCGGTGCGCTGTTGCCCACCCAGAACGGCGGTCGGGTCACCGCCGGGGCCAGCACCACCTCCTGGTCGCCGACGGTGACCGGGTCACCGGCCAGGAGTGCGGGCAGCAGGTCCAGGGCACGGTCCGTGCGTGCGCCACGCTCGGCGTAGGAGACCTCGGCAGCGGCCCACTGGGCTGGTCCTCCCCCTGAACCGATACCGAGGATCAGCCGACCGCCGCTGACGTGCTGCACGCTCGCGACCTGTTTGGCTGCCCAGACCAACGGCCGGATCGCGGGAACGAACACGCTGGCACCCACGGAGACCCGTTCTGTCGCGGCCGCGACCGTCGCGAGGCCAACCGCGAGGTCCAGCGAAGACTGTCCGGTGGCTAGGTGGTCACCGTGCCAGATGCTGTCGAAACCGGCGGCTTCGGCGTGCTGGGCGGCGATCCGCAGGTCGAGGCCGTCACGCAGCTGGGCAGCCAGGGAGGGCAGGACTACTCCCACCTTGAGTGTTGTCATGGCGATCGCACCGTCAGTCGATGGTGATGATGATCTTGCCGCGGATGTTTCCGGCCTGGTAGGCGCGGTGTGCGTCGGCTGCCCGGTCCAGGGGGAAGGTCTTGAGGATGTGCACGCTCAGCTCGCCCCTTGCGTAGAGACCGGCGAGCCCGGCCAGCCGGGTCGCGGACCGGGTCAGCGGGGTGGTGCGGATCCCGAGTTCTGCTGCCCTGCCGTGCTCGACCAGCGTGAGGATCCTGCCGCGGTCGCTCACCAACTCCAAGCTGACCTCGAGTGCCTGGCCACCGACTCCGTCCAGGCAGGCGTGCACGCCCTGCGGGGCAAGCGCCCGAACGCCGTCGAGGAAGTGGTCGCCGTAGGCGATCGGAGTGGCGCCGAGCGAGCGTAGGTAGTCGTGCTGGGACTCTCGGGCGGCGCCGATCACGGTGGCACCCCACAGCCGGCACAGCTGCACCGCGATGGTGCCCACCGCGCCGGCCGCGCCATGGATCAGGACTGTCTCACCCGCACCGACGCCGATCTCCTTCAGGGCGATATCCGCGGTCTGAGCCCCCGCACTGAACCCCCCGGCCACTTCCCATGACATGTTCGCTGGCTTCGTGGCGATCTGGTCCGGTCCGACCACCAGGTGTTCGCGGTAACTGTTCAGCGTCCGGTAGCCCAACACCTCGTCACCGAGAACGAACCCGAGCGTCCCATCGCCGACCTGGTCGACGACACCAGCGAACTCGTTACCAG
This sequence comes from Pseudonocardiaceae bacterium, assembly GCA_009379845.1. Lineage (GTDB taxonomy): Bacteria > Actinomycetota > Actinomycetes > Mycobacteriales > Pseudonocardiaceae > Tamaricihabitans. The sequence continues at coordinate 18,650 of WHSZ01000070.1, forward strand.
GGATCTGTGGAACGCCCGGGTCCGACTCTGGATGGATGACACCCTGGACCACCGCGATGTCGAACGGCTGCACCCCGGCGGCCTTCACCCGGACCCTGACCTCGCCAGGCCCAGCCCGTGGCTCGTCGACGTCCAGTAGATGCAGCACCTCTGGACCGCCCGGCTCGAAAAACCCTGCCGCTCTGCTCATGACCCGTTCCAATCTCGATGGTTGATCCAGGTCGTGACGGCCAGACGGTCATGCGAGTCGACACCGGATAAGTGCCAGTCTGCAACCTCTAGCAGACTTGAGGTCAAGCTCTCGCGTCCGCCCTGGCGATCGATTCACCGAGGATATCCAGTGCTTCCTCGGCTTCCTCGGACGTGAGCGTCATCGGTGGCGCCAACCGCAGGACGTTGCCGTGCAGCCCGCCCTTGCCGATCAGCAAGCCGCGAGATTTGGTTTCCTCGAGCACCGCGCTCGCCGCCCCGGCGTTCGGTTCCTTTCCGCCCGGTTCAACGAGTTCCACACCGATCATCAGCCCCTTGCCGCGGACGTCACCGACCACCCCGTGCCGCTCGCCGATGTCCCGGAGGCCGCCAAGCAGCCTGGCGCCGAGCTTGGCGGCGTTCGCCTGCAGGTCGTGGTCGAACAGGTAATCCAGGGTGGCCATGGCGCCCGCGGTCGCGATCGGGTTACCGCCGAACGTGGAGATCGAGTTCGCGGTCAGCGAATCCATCAGGTCGGCGCGCGCGACCAACCCGCCGATCGCCAGCCCGTTGCCGAGCCCCTTCGCGAAGGTCATGGCATCCGGAGTCACGCCGTGTGCCTGGATTCCCCAGAAGTGCTCGCCGGTACGGCCCCAGCCGGTCTGCACCTCGTCGGAGATCAGCAGGATCCCGTACTCGTCAAGGACTTCCTTCATCGCGCCGAACAGTCCGTCCGGCGGGGTGGCGAAACCACCGACACCCTGGATGGGCTCGGCGATCAGGCAGGCCACGTCGCCCGAGGTGGTGGTGGCCAGCACGTCACGAAGATCGTCCACGCACGCCGCGATGTAGTCGGCGTCCGAGTAGCCGGCGAACGGGCCGCGGTAGCGATACCCGCCGTGCACATAGCTCACCTTCACAGGGGAGAGCGAGCTCGCCGACCAGCCCCGGTTTCCGGTGATCCCGACCGTGCCGAACGCACGCCCGTGATAGGAATTCCGCAATGCCAGTACCTGGTTGCTGCGCCGGAATTGGGTGGCCAGCATCAGCGCGGTTTCGTTAGCTTCCGTCCCGGAATTGGTGAAGAAAACCTTCGCGTCCGCAATCCCGGACAGCGCCGCGATCCGCTCGGCGAGTTCCACCTGCTTGCGGATGAGATACAGCGTCGAGGTGTGGAAAACACCCTTCGCCAACTGTTCCCGCACCGCATCGCTGATCTCCGCGACGTCGTAGCCGATCGCGTTGGTGAGAATGCCGGCAAAGAAATCGAGGTAAGTGTTGTTCTCCGAATCGGTAACGCGCCTGCCCTCGGCGTGCACGATCTCGATCGGGTCCGCGTAGTACAGCGCGAGCCAGTTCGGCATCACCTGCCGATGCCGGCCGAGCAGTTCGGTTTCCGCCATGAGCTCCTCCCGTCACATCCCCCTGCCATCTACTCGAGTCTGCCGAGGCGAGCGTGGGATCGCCACCGACAACGTGTATCACCATGGGCGATACACCCGACACTATGTACGGGCGCCGTGCCGAAGGAAGTGTCTTGATGTACCGCCGGGTTTCCGGGCTGCTCGCGGCGCTCCTCGCGTTTCTTGCGTTGCCGTGCCATCGTCCAAGACTCATACCAGCAGTCCCGGCGCAGAGGAGGATGCAAGTGGTCCAGAGCGTGCGAGCAGGTTTGGTTCAGCAGCGGTGGACGGGTGACAAGGAGTCCATGGTCGACAACGCCGTGCGGGCTATCGCCAGCGCGGCCTCGCAGGGCGCGCAGGTGGTGTGCCTGCAGGAGCTGTTCTACGGCCCGTATTTCTGCCAGGTGCAGGATGCCGACTACTACTCCTATACCGAGCCGATCCCGGACGGGCCAACCACCGAACTGATGCGTGAGGTGGCCGGGCGGCACGGCGTCGTGGTGATCGCCCCGATGTACGAAGAGGAGCAGCCGGGCATCTACTACAACACGGCCGCCGTGATCGACGCGGACGGCCGCTATCTCGGCAAGTACCGCAAGAACCACATTCCCCAGTTGAAGGGCTTCTGGGAGAAGTTCTACTTCCGGCCTGGCAACACCGGATACCCGGTGTTCGACACCGCTGCCGGCCGGATCGGCGTGTACATCTGCTACGACCGGCATTTCCCCGAAGGGTGGCGGGCGCTCGGGCTGGCCGGAGCCAAGATCGTGTTCAACCCGTCAGCCACGAGCCGTGGACTGTCCTCGTATCTGTGGCAGCTCGAGCAGCCGGCCGCCGCGGTCGCCAACGAGTACTACATCGGCGCGATCAACCGCGTCGGGGTGGAGCCGCTCGGCGACAACGACTTCTACGGCCAGTCCTATTTCGTCGACCCGCGCGGCCAGCTGGTCGGGGAGACAGCCACGGATTCCGACGACGAGGTCGTGGTGCGCGATCTGGACATGGACAAGCTCGCCGAGGTGCGCGATCAGTGGGCGTTCTACCGCGACCGGCGGCCGGATTCCTACGACAGCCTCGTCAGTCCATAAGGAGGTCCCGGAATGAGCATTGTCATCAAGGGTGGGACGGTTCTGACCTCGGCCGGGGCGATCACGGCCGATGTGCTTGTCGAGGGGGAACGGGTGGCTGCGCTCGCCGCGCCGGGTGGTGCGGCCGACGAGTGGGCACGCGGCGCCGAGAAGATGATCGACGCCACCGGGAAGTACGTGCTGCCCGGCGGGATCGACGCGCATACCCACATGGAGATGCCGTTCGGCGGCACGTTCTCGCACGACACTTTCGAGACCGGCACCACCGCGGCGGCATGGGGCGGCACAACGACGATCATCGACTTCGCCGTGCAGGCAAAGGGCACCACCTTGCAGTCCACTTTGGACAAGTGGCACGAGAAGGCGGACGGCAACTGCGCCATCGACTACGGCTTCCACATGATCGTCTCGGATGTCAACGACACGACGTTGAAGGAGATGCGGACCTGCGTCGACGCCGGTGTGAACAGCTTCAAGATGTTCATGGCCTACCCCGGAGTGTTCTACGCGACCGACGGCGAGATCCTGCGCGCCATGCGGGTATCGGCCGATACCGGCGGCCTGGTCATGATGCACGCGGAGAACGGCATCGCGATCGACGAGCTGGCCGCCGAGGCGCTTGCCAGTGGGCACACCGAGCCGGTGCAACACGGCCTTACCCGGCCGCCGGAGCTGGAGGGCGAGGCGACCTCGCGGGCGATCACGCTGGCGAAGGTCACCGGCTCGCCGCTCTACATCGTGCACCTGTCTTCCGCGCACGCGTTGCACGCGGTCGCCGGGGCGCGTAACGACGGCCAGAACGTGTTCGCGGAGACCTGCCCGCAATACCTCTACCTGTCCATCGAGGACTTGGCGAAACCGGGTTTCGAGGGCGCGAAGTATGTGGCTTCTCCGCCGCTGCGGGAAAAGAAGCACCAGGCCGATCTGTGGCGGGGGTTGCGGACCAACGACCTGTCCGTGGTGTCAACGGATCACTGCCCGTTCTGCTTCGCAGAGCAGAAGGAGCTCGGCCGGGACAACTTCACCAAGATCCCCAATGGGATCCCAGGTGTGGAGCACCGGATGGATCTGTTGCATCAGGGCGTCGTCGCGGGGGAGATCTCGCTGGCCAGGTGGGTGGAGATCACCTCGACGACGCCGGCCAGGATGTTCGGACTCTACCCGCGCAAGGGCGTGATCGCGCCAGGGGCGGATGCGGACATCGTCATCTATGACCCTGGTGCTCGGCAGACCCTGTCCGCGCGGACCCATCACATGAACGTGGACTACTCGGCGTACGAGGGGCTGGAGGTCACCGGCAAGGCCGAAACTGTGCTTTCCCGTGGCCGCGTTGTCGTCGAGTCCGGCGCTTTCCACGTCGCGGCCGGTCACGGGCGCTTCCTGGAACGCGACCTTTGCCAGTACCTCAACTAGAACCCACTCGCTGAGTGAGAACGGTGTGTCCACAATGGATTTCGGTGTGGTGTTACAGACAGATCCACCCGCACGAGAGGTCGTCCGGTTGATGCGGGCGGCCGAGGACGGCGGGTTCCGGCACGGCTGGACCTTCGATTCCGCCGTGCTGTGGCAGGAGCCTTTCGTCATCTACTCGCAGATTCTCGCCGCCACGTCGTCGATGATGCTCGGCACGATGGTGACCAATCCGAGCACCAGGGACTGGTCGATCACCGCTTCGGCGTTCGCCACGCTCAACGACATGTTCGGCAACCGCACGGTATGCGGGATCGGCCGGGGTGATTCGGCTCGCCGGGTGATCGGGCAGAAGCCGGCTTCGCTGAAAACGCTCGGTGAAGCCATGCACGTGATCAAGGAGCTGGCCGAGGGACGGCAGGTCGACCTGCACGGCACGCCGGTGCGCCTGCCGTGGGTGCGGGACGGGCGGCTGGAGGTGTGGATGGCCGCCTACGGCCCGAAGGCATTGCGGATGGTCGGCGAGCACGCGGACGGGTTCATCCTGCAGACCGCCGATCCGGCCATCGCGCGGTGGACGATCGGTGAGGTGCGCGAGGCGGCCCGCGCGGCTGGCCGGGATCCCGGCGGGATCACGGTGTGCGTGGCCGCGCCCGCGTACGTCGGCGACGATGTGCCGCACCAGCGCGATCAGCTGCGGTGGTTCGGCGGCATGGTGGGTAACCACGTCGCGGATCTCGTCGAGCGGTACGGCGAATCCGGCGCGGTGCCGAAGGAGCTGACCGACTACATCGCGGGCCGGAGCGGATACGACTACTCGCACCACGGGCGGGCGGGGAACCCGGACACCGAGTTCGTGCCGGACGAGATCGTGGACCGGTTCTGCGTGCTCGGCCCTGCCGCGTCGCATGTGGACCAGCTGACCGAGCTCGCGGAGCTAGGTGTGGACCAGTTCGCGCTGTACTTGATGCACGATCAGCGCGAGGAAACCCTGGCCGCGTACGCCCGCGACATCGTCCCCGCCGTGTAGTCGTGAAGGCCACCTTGGGGGCGTTGAATGCCGGTAAGGTGGCCTTCACGACAAGCTCAGGCGCGGAGCGGGTCGGTGGCGAACCGGGTGATGCCGTCGGTGAACTCGGTGGTCGCGACAAACCCGAGTAGCTTCTCGGCTAGTGTCGGGTCAGCGACGATATGCCGCACATCGCCCGGCCGCGCACCGCCGACGATGCGCGGCGCCGGCCCGTCGGCCGCGCGGGCCAGCGTGGCGGCCAGCTCGCCGACGGTGTGCGGGCTTCCGGAGCAGATGTTCACCGGCGTGAGCCCGCCTGGCTCGGCTGGCGTTTCCAGCGCCGCGACGTTCGCCCGCGCGACGTCGTCAACGTGCACGAAGTCCCGCAGCTGCGCGCCGTCCTCGAGCACGGTCGGCGCCTCGCCCCGCTGCAGCGCGGACCGGAACAGCGAGGCAACCCCGGCGTACGGCGTGTTCCTCGGCATCCGGGGGCCGTACACGTTGTGGTAGCGCAGCGCCCAGACCGCGCCGTCGCACTGCCGCGCCCACGCCGAGGCGAGGTGTTCCTGGGCCAGCTTGGTCGCCGCGTAGGTGCTGCGCGGGTCGAGCGGCGCGTCCTCGGGCACCGGTTGCCAGTGCAGCGCCGCCCCGCAGTGCGGGCACGGCGGCTCGAACCGGCCGGCGTCCACATCAGACCGTGCCCGCGGGCCCGCGCGGACCACGCCGTGCTCGGAGCACGCGTAGCGCCCCTCGCCGTACACCACCATCGAGGAGGCCAGCACCAGGCGGGAAACCCCGGCCTGGTACATCTCGGCAAGCAGCACCGCGGTGCCGTGGTCGTTGTTCATGGTGAACGCCGGTGCGTCGGACGGATCCACGCCGTGCCCGACCATGGACGCCTGATGGCACACCACGTCCACGTCGGTGAGCAGGTCGGAAAGCACGCCGGCATCGGTCAACTCCGCCCGGACCAGCTCGTGCCCCGATACGTAGTGGGGTGGACCGGTTTCCGGGTGCGCGGCTGCCAGCAGGCTGTCGAGCAGCACCACGTCGTGGCCGGCCGCGGCGAGCTGATCCGCGATATGTGACCCGATGAACCCGGCGCCGCCGGTGACCAGTACCCGCATGCGCCAGACAGTAGCCAGTTGGCCCGATCTTCGAAGTATATCGCGCGGCGATGTCAGCGAATCGTCAGATCTCGCCTGAAGCCTCCTCGCGCGGGCGGCTACGGTTGGCGCTATGGAACGCAGTGCGCAACGGCTTGGTCGTGCCCTCGTCGTGATCGTCGACGATCGCGTGGTGCACGCCGAACACGAGGACACCAACGGCCCGCTGGTCACCGAACTGCTCGAGGAGGGCGGGTTCATCGTGGACGGCACCGTCGTCGCATCGGGTGAAACCGTGGACATCCGCAACGCGCTGAACACCGCGGTGATCGGCGGCGTCGACCTGGTGGTGACCGTGGGCGGCACCGGGGTCTCCCCGAGGGACGTCACTCCGGAAGCCACGCTCGGTGTGCTCGACCAGCAGATCCCGGGGATCGCCGAGGCTATCCGCTCGTCGGGGCTGGCCGCCGGCGCGGTGGACGCCGGTGTCTCCCGTGGGCTGGTCGGGATTTCCGGGAGCACGCTGGTGGTGAACCTCTCCGGGTCACGCGTCGCGGTGCGCGACGGGATGGCCACGTTGTCCGCGCTGGTCCCGCACGTGATCGAGGAGCTCTCCGGGCTGGACCAGAACTGATGTCCAGCCCCGAGCAGCCGGAGGGCCGAACACCTCGCAGGCGGCCTGGCCTTGACGAGGTGTTCGGCGACGTACTGCCGCAGGCCAGTTCGGACGAGCGCGCGCCGGAGCCGGACGGGGCCGATAACGCGGATGGCTGGTATCTGGACAACCGCCCGCCACACCACGACCGGTGAGCCGCTCAGCGGTTGGCGCCGCTGCGCTGCTCACGCAGTAGATCCCGAATCTCGGTGAGCAGTTCGACGTCGGTCGGCTCGGCTTCCTCCTCTTCGCCGCGCTTGCGACGCTCCATGATCTTCTGGACGGGCACCACGATGGCGAAGTAGACCACCCCCGCGATCACGAAGAAGTTGATCACGGATGTGATGACCTGGCCGAAGTCGATGATCGTCTTGTTGTTCGCGTCGATCAGCTTGAGCGCGAGGCCGTTCACGTTTGCCCCGCCGGTGGCGGCGATCAGTGGGTTGATCAAGTTCTCCACGATCGAGGTCACGATCGCCGTGAACGCGGTGCCGATGATCACCGCGACGGCCAGATCGATGACGTTCCCGCGCATCAGGAATTCCTTGAAGCCCTTGAGCACAGCTTGTTCCCTCCTCACGTCGCGTATTTGAGCCCGGTCGACCGACCGGCTATCGGAGGGTAACGGTGACGGCTCGGGTCAAAGAGCTGGCTGCCACCCTGGTCGCGGCGTCTCCCGGCAGCGCGAGAATGACCAGCCGGCCCTCGCCCGCGACCTCGTCGCCGGTGTCCCGCGCCGCGACCGCGGTGATCACCGAAGCGTTCTCCGCGAGTACCTGGTACCCGGCGTCCTGCTGCGCGACCACGTCGACGCGTGCGCCAGGGCTCAGCAGTTCCGCGACGGCCGGATCGGCGAGCCGAACCGGTACCGCGGCGGCGTTGCCACCCGGTTTCCCGGTGGTCAGCGCGGTGTTCTCCGGCCCGACCAGGCGGGTGTCGGTGAGCGGTTCGCCCTGCCGTGCCGCACCTGCCAGTACCCGGCCGCTCGCCTGGCCCGGCACCCGCAGGGCGTTGGCCGGGCGCATCGCGTCCGGGACCTGGACGGTGCGCAGGTCGGTCGGCCGAAGCGTGCTGCCCGGTGGCAGATCGCGCGCGGCCACCAGCACCGGGTTGGTCGGCGGGCCGCCGCCCGGCGTGGGGCCGAGCGCCAGCACGGCGGCCAGCATCAGCAGCAGGACGGCGATCACCTTGCGGATCAGCGCGACGCGCGCCGGGCTCGGCCAGCCGCGCTCGCGCAACGGCCGAAGTAGCCGCTCGCGCAGCTGCGGGCGCAGCGTGTGCCGGCCGGCGGCATCCTTGGACGTGTCGGTCTTCCAGCCCATCCAGCCCCCCAGGTCGGTTCATGGACGGCCGGATCCGGCCGCCGCCGATCGACGTTACGGCGGCGAATTGGGCCGCGGGCGGGTTCGCTCGCGATCTGTGGACAACCGGATACGCTGTGGATAACTGCGCTGTGGATAACTGCGCTGTGGATAACTGGCCGCAGGTTGGCGGCGCGGCACGGTACCGGGGTCAGGACGCCTTGCTGGCGGTCTTGCTGGTGGAGCTCGAGGACTTCGAGGAGGAGCCCGACGAACCAGAGGAGCCCGACGAGCCGGAGGAGCCCGACGAACCAGAGGAGCCCGACGACGAGGTGCTCGATCCCTTGTCGGCGGAGCCGTTGCCGCTGCTGGACGAGGACTCGCCGGAACTCGTGCCACCGGACTCGGAAGAGCCGCTGGACGGCGCGTCGCTCTTGGTTTCTCCGTTACCGGACGAGGACGAGTCGGAGGAGCCGTTGCTGGCGTTGGACCGCGAGTCGTTCCGGTAGAAGCCGCTACCCTTGAAGATCACGCCTACCGAGCCGTACAGCTTGCGCAGCTGCCCGGTGCACTCGGGGCACTCGGTCAACGAGGCATCGGAGAAGGCCTGCACCGCCTCGAAACGGTGGTCGCAGCTCTTGCAGGCGTACTGGTACGTGGGCACCTTGGCGCTCCTCGCGGGATCTCCCGATCGCGGTAGAAATTGGCACTCTACTGGCAAGAGTGCCAATACGATGATGCGCCACAAACGCGGCGCCGCGCAAACTACCCCAGCCGCACGAACCCGCGCCCAGGGGTAACCGCCCAGGTCATCGGAACGTCGTGCGGTTCGGCCGGCAAATGTGTGACCAATTCCTCGTCCCGCACCATCGCGATGAACACCGCGTCCGGAGCGGCCAGCCGCAGCGCACGGTCGTAGTAGCCCTTGCCACGGCCCAGCCGCGTTCCGGTGTGGTCGACGGCCAGCGCCGGCACGATCACCACCCGGGCCGAGAAGATCGCGGCGGACCCCAGCCGCGAACCGGCCGGCTCGGCGAGCCCGTACGCCCCTTCGGTCAGTGCCTCCCGCCCGGAGTAGACCACCCAGTTCAGCAGCTCGCCCTCCACCACGGGCAGTAGCAGCCGCACACCCATGGTCAAGAACCCGTCCAGCATCTGGGCGGTACCGGGTTCGCGACCGACAGGCACGTAGCCGCACAACGTGCCCGCCTCCCGGACGATGTCGCTGGCTAGCAGGAACTTCGCCAGCGCGTCGGCTTCCAAAGCGTGTTGCTGAGGGGATACGCTGCTCCGGGCGGAGCGCAGCTGGGCCCGCCACTGTGTCTTGGACGAGTGCCCATTGAACGGGTGCCCATCGCCGGGATGCCCGTCGCCCGGGTGCTCAGTGCCGGACGCCGCCATGCCTTAACGTTAGGCTCGCATGCCATGAGCGCTCCCAACGCCCCGCTGAATGCCACGTTCCGGACCGCCATCGTGCCTGCCGCCGGCCTCGGCACCCGGTTCCTGCCGACCACGAAATCGGTGCCGAAGGAGCTGCTGCCGGTTGTCGACACGCCCGGTATCGAGCTGGTGGCAGCCGAAGCGGCGCAGGCGGGGGCGTCTCGCCTTGTCATCGTGACGTCGCCGGACAAGCAAGCCGTCACGGATTACTTCCAGCCCGCGCCCGAACTCGAAGAAACCCTGGCGAGTAAGGGGAAGAACGCGCTGGTCGACAAGATCCGCAGGGCGCCGGGGCTGCTCACCGCGGAGACCGCGATTCAGCGCGAGGCGCTCGGGCTCGGCCACGCGGTTGGCTGCGCGGAGGGCAACCTGGCCGCATCCGACGAGGCGGTGGCGGTGTTGCTGCCGGACGATCTGGTGTTGCCAACCGGCGTGCTCGAGCAGATGGCGAAGGTGCGCGCGCAGTACGGCGGCAGCGTGCTGTGCGCGTTCGACATCCCGCGCGAGCAGATTTCCGCCTACGGCGTGTTCGATGTGGACGATACCGGTGAGGTCGACGTCAAGCGGGTCAAAGGCATGGTGGAGAAGCCATCGCCGGAGCGGGCGCCGTCCACCTTCGCGGCGGCCGGTAGATACCTGCTGGACCGCGCGGTGTTCGACGCGCTGCGCCGTATCGAACCTGGCTCCGGTGGCGAGCTACAGCTGACCGACGCGATCGCGCTGCTGATCGACGAGGGCCATCCGGTACATGTCGTGGTGCACCGCGGTGGCCGGCACGATTTGGGTAATCCTGGTGGGTTTCTGCGTGCCGCCGTCGACTTCGCCCTCGATGACCCGGACTATGGGCCATCATTGCGCGAATGGCTCGTCGGGCGACTGGCCGAGGGCACCGGTGAGTGAGGTGAGTGCCTGATGAGCGTCGCTGTCCCGTCACCGGAGGCGCCATGAGAACAGTGGGCTCGCAGCTCGCGAGGGCGCTGGACGCCGCGGTGCGTCCGGCCCCGGTGCGAGTGGCGATCTCCGAGGCGCAGGGGTTGCTCTGTGCCGAGGAGATCGTCGCCGAGCGGGCATTGCCCGGCTTCGACCAAGCCGCGGTCGACGGTTACGCCGTGCGCAGCGTCGACGTGCGTAACGCGGCATCCGAGCCGACCGTGCTACCCGTCGTCGGAGAGATCGCCGCAGGGTCCAGGCAACCCCGCCGGCTGCAACCGGGACAGGCGGTGCGGGTGGCGACCGGGGCGGCGCTGCCCACCCTCGCCGATGCCGTGGTGCCGCTCGGCTACACCGATCAGCACCCGGCCAGAGTGACCGTGCACTACTCGGTGTCCTCGTCGGCGTTCGTGCGCCGGACCGGCGAGGACGTGCAAACCGGTGATGTGGCGGTGCGCAGGGGCGATCCCATCGGCTCCGCGCAGGTCGGGCTGCTCGCGGCGGTCGGCAAGTCGAAGGTGCTCGTGTACCCGAAGCCGCGAGTGTCGATCATCTCGGTAGGCGACGAGCTGGTGGACATCGACCGCACGCCCGCGCAGGGCCAGGTGTACGACGTGAACTCCTACGCGCTGGCCGCCGCCGCCCGTGACGCCGGCGCCGAGGTGAGCAGGGTCGGCATCGTGGGTACCGAGCCGAGACGGCTCCGCGAGCTGGTCGAGGGCCGGCTGCTGATGTCGGAGATCGTGGTCATCGCGGGTGGCGCGGGCGGGGCAGCAGGGGAGGAGGTCCGCGCGGCGTTGTCCGACCTCGGGGAGATCGATACCACCAGGGTCGCCATGCACCCGGGGTCGGTGCAAGGTTTCGGCCGGCTCGGCCCGGACGCGGTGCCCACCTTCCTGATCCCGTCCAACCCGATGAGCGCGCTGGTGGTGTTCGAGGTGCTGGTGCGCCCCCTGATCAGGGCCGCGCAGGGCAAGCGCAACCCGCATCGCCGGACGGTGACGGCGAAGCTGCTTTCCCCGGTGAGTTCCGCCAAGGGGCGCAAGGGGTTCCTACGCGGCCAGCTGCTGCGCGACGAGAACAACGGCGAGTACCTCGCTCAGCCGCTCGGCACGTCCGGCGCACATCTGCTCGCGTCGCTGGCGGAGGCCAACTGCCTGATCGGCATCGACGAGGACGTCGTCGAGGTGGTCGCGGGCGAGGAGGTCGACGTGACGTTCCTGGCCCAGCGCGGGTGATGCGTGGCGGCTAGTGGTGCGGAGTTCGCCGGACGGCATCCGGGCTGGCCGGCGAAGCTCGGGCCGGTGACGGTGCGCGCGGGAACCGTCCGGCTGCGGCCGCCGCGACTGTGGGACGGCCGGGCGTGGAGCGAGATCCGGCTTCGGGACAAGGAGCACCTCGAGGTCTGGGAGCCGACCACGGTCGGCAGCTGGAGCGAGCGCAACGGGCTGTCCGCGTGGCCGCCGCAGTGGGCGTCGTTGCGCTCGCTTGCCAGGCGTGGCCAGTCGCTGCCGTTCGCGATCACGCTGGACGGCGCGTTCGTCGGGCAGATCACGGTCGGCAACATCGTGCGGGCCGCGCTGCGTTCGGCGTGGATCGGGTACTGGGTTTCCAGCCGGTCGGTGGGTGGCGGTGTCGCGACGGCCGCGGTCGCGTTGCTGGTTGATCACGCTTTCTCGGCAGGCCAGTTGCACCGGTTGGAGGCGACCGTACGGCCTGGTAATGAATCGAGCCTGCGGGTGCTGCGCAAGGTCGGATTTCGCGAGGAAGGGCTGTTCTTGCGTTATCTGGACGTGGCTGGGGCCTGGCGGGACCATTTGTGCTTCGCGATTACCGCCGAGGAAATCGGCGCCGGATTGGTCGCGAAATTGGTCTCCGAGGGCCGCGCTCAGCTGCCATGATCTTCGGCGCGCCTCCGCCGAGTTTGTGACTGTTGTGACTAGCGTGACGAATGTAGTACGCCAGCCAGGAGAAATGTCGGGGGAGGTGACCGCACATGCCCAGCTCGTTGATCATCGTTGGGCTCGTGGCGGCCTGGCTCGTCGTACTGGTGCCGATGATCGCCCGCAAGCGGCAGGAGATCGCCCGCACCGCCGATTCGGCGCTCTCATCCAGGGTGGTGCACAGCGGCGGCACGCGAAGCGGGAGGCGAGAGGAGTTGGCCATGTCCGGCGCGTCCGGAGCCGACGGTCCCGATGAGGAAATCACCGCGAGCGAGGTCGAACACTTCGAAGACGCCGACGAATTCCACGGCGACGATTCAGACGACGATGGCCGATTCGAAGACGACCAGCGTGACCACGCGTACCAGGACTCCCACTACGAGGACACGCGAAACCGTGCGGCGCAGTACGACGAGCGCGACAACGCCGAATTCGGCGACGAATTGGAAGAAGCCGGGCTCACCGGTGAGTTCGAGCCGGTAGACCGGCGGGGGCACGATTACGGCCCAGCGGAATACGCATCGGGAGACTACGGCACCGACGATTTCGGCCCCGACGATTTCGCTGCGGACGACTACGTCGAGGACGGCTACGTCGAGCGGCAGGGTCGCGGGTACGAGTTCGACGAGGAGCGATACGCCGAGCCCCGCAGGTACCGGCCGGGTCGGGGCGGTTTCGACCCGGAGGCTGCCGCGCTCGCGGCCCGCGCCAAGTACTCGTTCCGGCAGCGGATCGTGCTGACGATGCTGATCGCCGCGGTGCTGTCCGCGCTAGCCGCGACGTTCACGCTCAACGAGGTGTGGTGGGCGCACGGCACGATCGACGTGTTGCTGGTCACGTACCTGGTATACCTCCGAAGGCAGGTGCGCTTGGAGGAGAACATCCGGCAACGCCGGATGGCCAGGCTGGACCGGGCGCGGCGGGCGGCCTCGGCTCGCCGGGCGGCGGCACCCGCCGAACCGCACGAGTACTCAGAGGTATTCGAGTACGCCGAGTATCCCGAGTATGTCGACGACGTCGAGGAGCCTCCGGAGCAGGCCACTGCGCAGCGGCAGCCGTCGCCACGGCCAAGCGCGCCTCGCCCTCCAGAGCCGCGTCCGGGTACCGTCGTGGTGGACGTGGACGATGAGGATCCCGCGTTCGACGAGCTGGGTGATCCAGCAGGGCAGCCATTTCGGCGTGCGGTTGGTGAGTGACGTGGGGGCCGGCCGTCGATTGGGCGGCCGACTTGTTATGCTCTGCGGGCACTTTCCGGGGCTGTAGCGCAGTTGGTAGCGCGTCTCGTTCGCATCGAGAAGGTCAGGGGTTCGATTCCCCTCAGCTCCACCAAATTAGTCATTGCACGAACACCTTCCTTCGAGGCCCTGGCTGGCGATTTGTCGCTGGTCAGGGCCTTGTTTGTGTCTGCTGCTGCCTCGGCTGTCCCGTCGGTGTGGGGTTGGGGGATGCGGAAGACGGGGACGAGGGTGCTGGGTCCGGTGATCTTGATTTCAGCGATGAGGGTTTCGATCA
>WHSZ01000043.1 GCA_009379845.1 Pseudonocardiaceae bacterium
ACCTCACCGAGTGGGAACACATGGGCGAAACGTCGCTGGCGAACACGTGCCTGTTATGCGGATTCCACCACCGACTACTCCACAACAGCCCCTGGCAAGTCCGCATGGCCACCGACGGCAGACCCGAATTCCTCCCACCAACCGTCATCGACCCCAAACGAAAACCCAGACGCAACCCCATCAACACCCCCGCCGCCTAACGCCACCAAAGACTCACCGGCGCGGCCGGTCACCCACGACCACACCAGCCGTGCCGTCTCATCGACCGTTCCAACTCCTCCGGCACCACCGTGCCGCACAACAACACCGGGCGCCCACCCTGGTTGAGCATCGAAACCAGCCGCAACCACGCCGCATGCCGCGCACACCAGAACCGGCTCGCGCGCCTCGACTCGCGGGGAGTCGGTCAGTTCCCCGCACGCCGCGCAGATCAGCAGGTTCAACTAGTCGAAGAGCTCTTCCATGAAGCTGCGCCGCTTGCGCTTCTTGTAGTAGCCGCCGTGTGGGCGCGGTGAATCCGGATAGCCACGGCGGGTAGTGCGGCGGCGGCGAATCCGGCCGGCCGCGGAAAGGCGGCCGCGGCGCACATGGCCACCAGAACCACCGTGCCACCTTGAATTATGGCTTCTGGCAACATAGTCGCGACCGCGTCGCGCTTCTAACGTCGAACACCATGTCCAGCAGCTCCGCACCTGGAGGCCTCGGCGGCCGGACCGCGCTGGTCACCGGTGCCGGCAGCGGGATCGGCCACGCCTGCGCCCGGACCCTGGCCCGAGCCGGGGCGAAGGTCCACGTCGTCGACCGGGACGCCGAAACCGCACGGAACACCGCGGGCGAAATCGACGGCTGGGCGCATGTCGTGGACCTCGCGGATGCGGAAGCCTGCGAAACGCTCCCGAACGAGATCGATGTGCTGGTGAACAACGCCGGCCTGCAACACGTCGCGGCGTTGCACGAGTTCCCGCCGGAGCGATTCACCCTGCTGCAGCAGGTCATGGTGACCGCGCCGTTCCTGCTGATCCGCCGGTGCCTCCCGCACATGTACGCGCGCGGTTGGGGCCGCATCGTGAACATCTCGAGCGTGCACGGCGTGCGGGCCAGCGCGTTCAAGTCCGGCTACGTCACCGCGAAACACGGCCTCGAGGGACTGAACAAGGCCACCGCCGTGGAAGCCGCCCCGTACGGGGTCACCAGCAACTGCGTCAACCCGGGTTACGTACGTACCGCGCTGGTCGAAGGGCAGATCGAGGAGCAGGCCAGCAGGCACAGCATCGCGCCGGACGAAGTGGTCGAACGCGTATTGCTGGACCGCGCGGCGATCAAGGAACTGATCGAACCAGACGAAGTCGCAGAGCTGGCCGGCTGGTTATGCGGCCCGCATGCCAGCCACATCACCGGCGCCTGCCTATCCATGGACGGCGGCTGGTCAGCCAGCTAGTCAGCGCGAGCACCAATCTCACCGTGGAGGTTGCGATGACCGAACAAACCCGAGACAAGCGCTACTCACTCACCAGAGTGGTCGGCGCGAGCATGGTCGGCACGACCATCGAATGGTACGACTTCTTCCTGTACACGTCGGCGGCCGCCCTGGTGTTCAACACGTTGTTCTTCCCAACCGAGGACCCGCTCGCCGGAACCATGCTCGCATTCGGCACCTACGCCATCGGCTTCGTGGCACGGCCAGTCGGCGGCCTGGTGTTCGGGCACTACGGCGACAAGCTCGGCCGGAAGAAGCTACTCGTGATCAGCCTGGTGTTGATGGGCGTCGCGACGGTGGCGATCGGTCTGCTGCCCAGCTACGAGTCCATCGGCGTCACCGCACCGATCCTGCTCACCTTCCTCCGGCTGATGCAGGGCTTCGCCATCGGCGGTGAATGGGGCGGTGCGGTACTCCTGGTCTCCGAGCACGGTGACGCCAAGCGAAGGGGATTCTGGACGTCCTGGCCGCAAGCCGGGGTACCGGCCGGCAACCTGCTGGCCACCGCGGTACTCGCGCTGCTCGCCGCGGTGCAATCCGACGAAGCGTTCCTGGCCTGGGGCTGGCGGATCGCCTTCCTGCTTTCCGGCGTCCTCGTGTTGATCGGACTGTGGATCCGGCTGTCTGTCGCGGAATCACCGCTGTTCGTGGAAGCGGCGGAGCGAGCGGAAAAGGCCGGCGGCATCGAGCGCGCCCCGATCCTTCAGGTGATGCGGGAAAGCTGGCGCGAGGTGCTGATCGCGATGGGCGCCCGGATGGCCGAGAACGCCTCCTACTACGTGATCACCGGTTTCCTCCTCGTCTACATCACCGAAACGCTTGGGCTCGATCGAGGCGTTGCGCTGAACGCCGTGCTGATCGGATCGATCGTGCACCTGATCGTGATCCCGTTGTGGGGTGCGCTGTCCGACCGGGTCGGCCGCCGCTCGGTGTACCTGTTCGGCGCGGTTGGTGTCGCGGTGTGGGGATTCGTGTTCTTCGCCATGCTGGACACCCGCTCGTTCGGCATGATCGCGTTCGGCACCACGCTCGGCATGGTGCTGCACGGCGCGATGTACGGCCCGCAGGCGGCGTTCTTCTCCGAGCTGTTCGACACCAGGGTCCGCTACTCGGGCGCGTCCATCGGTTACCAGCTCGCATCCATCGCGGCCGGTGCGCTGGCTCCACTGATCGCGACCGCACTACTCGCCGCGACCGGCGGCACCTTGATGATCTCGGTGTACGTGCTGGTGATCTGTGTGATCACGGTTGTCGCGGTGGTCCTGGCTCGCGAGACGCGGGGCATCTCGCTGCGTGAGCCGGTCTCCGTGAAACGTTCCGGAGAGGTCTGAGCACTCGCCTTGCTGGGGTTCCAGTGACAACATGGCGAGCCATGGATAGCGCGGCGCACGCACTGCGGCAGCTGCTGGACACGGCACGGGATCTCGCCCGCCTGCGGGATCCCGATGCCGTGCTCCGGTCCATCGTGCATCGGGCCCGGATGCTGCTCGGCGCCGACGTTTCCTATCTCAGTCTGAACGACAGCACCGGATCGCAGACCTACATGCGCGTCACGGACGGCTGCACATCCGCGCTGTTCCAGCGACTCCACATCGGGATGGGCGAAGGGCTCGGCGGGCTGGTCGCGCAAACCGCGATGCCGTACGCGTCCGCCGACTACTTCGCCGACGAACGGTTCAACCACACCGATGTGATCGACACCGCGGTAACCGAAGAGGGGCTGACGTCGATCCTCGGCGTGCCGCTTTCCCTTGGCAGCACGGTGATCGGCGTGCTGTACGCGGCCGACCGGTCGTCACGGGAATTCTCCCCTGAAGAGGTCGCACTGCTGTCCTCGTTCGCCGACCACGCGGCGATCGCGATCGACAACGCGAACCTGCTCGAGAAGACCCAGCGCACCCTGGCGGAACTGAACACCGCGAACGACATGATCCGCGCGCACAACGAAGCCATGCAGCGGGCCGAGGAGGCGCACGACCTGCTCACCGATCTGGTGTTGCGTGGCGAGGACGTGCCGGAGGTGGCGGCCGCGGTCGGCGAGGTCCTCGGCGGCGGGATCGTGCTGCACGACTTACACGGCGGCGAGCTGGCCAGGGTGGGCACCGACCCGATCACGCCGGATGCCGGGGCGATCGCCACGTCCCGGTCGAGCGGGCGGGCCATCCGGGATGGGGACGACTGGGTGTGCGCGGTGCTGGCCGGCCGCGAACCACTGGGCAGCCTGGTGCTCACCGGGCGGGCCGATCTCGCCGACGCGGACCGCAGGCTGTTCGAACGCGCCGGCATGGTGACCGCGTTGCTGTTGCTGCTGCGGCGTTCCGTGGCGCAGGCAGAAGATCAGGTACGCGGCGAGCTGCTGACCGATCTGCTCACCGCGCCGAACCGCAACCCCAGCGCACTGGTCGTCCGGGGACACCGGCTCGGCGTGGATCTCGCCGCACCGCACGCGGTGCTGATCGCGCATCCGGACGGGGTCTCCCGCGGACGGCTCGCGGTGGCCGCTTCGGATCACGCCGAACTGGTCGGGGTGCACGCGGAGCAGGTCGTGCTGCTCGCCGAGGGCCAGGACCCCGGTCAGCTGGCCGACAAGCTCGCGCGGTTGCTCGGCGAACGGCTGGGCTGCACGGTGACGGTCGGCGCGGCGGGGCCGGCCGCCGGGCCGGCTGCGCTGGCAGCCGCGCACGCCGAGGCGGCCCGCTGCCTGCGCGCGCTGCTCGCGCTCGGCTGGCACGGGCGCGGCGAAGCGTTGGCTGGCTTGGGTTTCGTCGGCCTGCTACTCGGTGACGAGGCGGACCTGCCTGGATACGTGCGGGCGACGTTGGGACCGGTGCTCGACTACGACCGGCGGCGCGGGACCGCCCTGGTCCACACGCTTCGGGCCTACTTCGAATCGGGCTGCCAGCTGACCCGCACCAAGGACATCCTGCACGTCCACGTGAACACCGTGGTGCAACGCCTGGAACGAGTCTCATCGCTGCTCGGCGACGACTGGCAGTGCCCGGATCGCGCCCTGGAGATCCAGCTCGCCCTGCGCCTGCACCAGCTCCGCTCGTGAGTCTTTTTAGGTGCTATAACCCTTGAACTGTGTTAATGGCTCGATCCTGGCGAGCAGATCTCGCTGTCAATGGCTCGATCCTGGCGAGCAGATCTCGCTGTCAATGGCTCGATCCTGGCGAGCAGATCTCGCTGACTCACGAGCCTCCCGCGAGGGAGGCGAGCACCGCGGCGATCGACGGGGTGCGCCTGCTTCCGGCGCGCACCGCGGCGGACACCGTGCGGGTCAGCTGCGGCTCGGTCACCTCGCGCAGCTGGATGTCCGGAGACACCGATTCCAGCGCCAGCCTCGGCACCAGTGATACCCCGAGCCCGGCCTGCACCAGCGCCAGGATCACGGTGTAATCATCGCTGGTGTACGCCAGATCGGGCTGGAAGCCGGCCAGCTCACAGGCCCGCTCAAGCGCGGAACGCAACGACGTGTCGCTGTGCGGCGCGATCCACGGATCGTCCCGCAGCGCGCTCAACGGGAGCGGCTCTTCGCCGTCTGGGGTGCCCGGCGGCAGCGCGGCCAGCAGTGGCTCCCTGGCGATCGGGATCAACTCCACCCCGGCGTCGTTGACGTCCGGCAGCAGGTTGTACTCGTAGATCAACGCCACGTCCACGCCGCCGGCCTTCAGCGCCACCAACGCCTCACTGGTCTCCTGCTCGGACAACCGCACCCGCAGATCGGGATGCTCCGCCCTGCAACGCGCGATCGCGCCAGGAACCAGCGCCCGTGCCGCGGTTGCGAACGCGGAGAGCCGCAGCACGCCGCGCACCGAGCCGGTCAGCTCGGAAACGCTGGCCTTCGCCTGCTCCAGCTCGGCGAGGATGCTCTCGGTGTGCTCGACAAGCACCCGCGCGGCCTCGGTGAGCACCAGCCTGCGCCCGTCCCGCACGAACAGCGGTGAGCCGACCTCCCGCTCCAGCAAGGAAAGTTGCTGCGATACGGCGGAGGGCGTCAGCGAGCACGCGGCGGCGGTCGCCGCGATCGTGCCGTGCACCGAGAGCTCCCGGAGCAGCCGCAGCCGCCGAACATCAAACATGTAGTAACGCTAACGCCTGGCAGCAGAAATCGTCACTGGTGCTAACGGCGCCGGCGGCCGCACCCTTGGGGGGTGACGGCAGAGCGATTGATCGACCTTGGCACTGGAGCCCACGCCGGGAACGAGCACGACGCCCGGATCGCCGCGTTGCGCGCGCGGATGGCCGAACACGGGCTCGCGGCCATCGCGGTGGCCAGCCCAGAGAACATCTACTACCTCACCGGGCTCGACCACCTTGGCTACTTCGCGTTCAGCCTGCTGCTCGTGCCGGCACACGGCGAGCTGGCGGTGGTGACGAGGGAGATGGAGCGGCCGACGATCAGGGCACAGCTGCCCGGCTGCCGGCACCTGACCTTCGGCGACGGCGAGGATCCAGGCGAGGTCACCGCGGACGCATTGGAACGGCTGGTCGAGCCGGGCGCGACGGTAGCCGTCGAGGAGTCCACCATGTTCTTCCCGCCGGCGATTCACGCCCTCCTGCGCGGCAGGCTGCCGGGCGTCCGCTGGACCGATGGCACCGGGTTGCTTGTGGACGCGCGGGCGATCAAGTCGCCCGGCGAGCTGGAGCACATCCGGCGTGCCGCCGGGGTCTCGGACGCGGCGATGCGCGCCGGGATCGGCGCCGCGGGCGTCGGCGTGCCGGAGCGAGAGATCGCCGCGTCGGTGTACCACGCGATGTTCAGCGCGGGCGGGCAGCAGCCCGGTTTCGTGCCACTGATCCGTCCACTGTGGATTCTTGATCAGGAGCACGTGTCGTGGGGCGAGCGGGTGCTTGACGAGGGAACCGGGCTGTTCATGGAACTCTCCGGCTGTGTCCGCCGCTACCACGCGCCGATGAGCCGGACCATCTACATTGGACGCGCCGCGCCCGACGCCGAGGAGGCGCACGCCGCGGGTATGGCCGGGCTCGAGGCGGCACGATCGGCTCTGCACCCAGGTGCGCTGACCGGCGACGTGTACTCCGCGTGGCAGCGTGCGGTCGCCGGCAGCGAGGCGAACTCCTGGCCGCAGCGGCACCATTGCGGTTATCTCGTCGGTATCGGGTTCCCCCCGAGCTGGGTCGGCGGCGGCGAGGTACTCGGCATCCGGCCCGGCGGCGAGGTGGAAATCGCCGCCGGCATGACATTCCACCTGATGTCTTGGGTGACCCAACCCGTCGGGCACGTGATTTCGGACACCGCGCTCGTCACCGAGACTGGCGCCGAACTACTGACCTCCGTGCCCCGCGAACTGACCGTGGTCTCGTGAGGACGGGGGATGATCGCATGAAGATCACGAGCCTGCGCTACACGCCCGTCGCGGTGCCGTACCGCGCTGACGAGGTGTGGGCGTTCGGGCGACGGCGTGGCCAGATCAGCGTGCTGGTCGAAATGCGGACCGACGAGGGTGTCGTCGGGATCGGCGAAGCGGCCGCCTACCCGTCAACGGACATCGTGCTCGCGGTCTTCCGCGCCATCGAGCCACTCGTGCTCGGCGAGGACCCGTTCGCGATCGAGCGGCTGGTGCGGCGCATCGACCTGGTCGGCACCTGGCATCACGTGAAGGCGACCAGCCCCGCGATAGCGGCGGTGGAGATGGCGTGCTGGGACATCGCGGGCAAGGTGTGCGGGCAGCCGCTGGTGAACCTGCTCGGCGGGCGGTTCCGCGAGCGCGTGGAGTGCTTCTATTACGTCGCCAGGACGGCACCGGACGAGGTGGCCGCGGAAGCTCGCCGTGCCAACGAAAACGGGTTCTCCACCTGTTACCTGAAGGTCGGTTCGGACGATCCGCGGTCCGATCTGGAACGCGTGGCCGCACTGCGGGACGGAGCCGGCGAGGACATGGCCATCCGGGTCGACGCGAACGAGGCGTGGTCACCCGGCACCGCGATCCGGACCATCAAGGCGATGGAACGCTACCGGCTCGAACTCGTCGAGCAGCCGGTTTCCGGACGCAATCTCGACGAGATGGCCTACGTTCGCTCCCGTGTGGACACTCCGCTGCTCGCGAACGAGGCGAGCTGGACGCGGCACGACCAGCTGGCCGTGATCAAGGCCGGTGCGGCCGACGTGCTCTCGGTGGACAATCAGATGGACGGCGGGCTGCTCAATCTGAAGCGTTCAGCCGGGATCTGCGAGGCAGCCGGGCTGCCGGTCGTCAAGCACAGCCTCGGCGAGCTCGGCGTGGCACTGGCCGCCGCGGTACACACGATCGCGTCCACCCCGAACTTCCGGTACGCCAACCAGGCCTACGGCGCGAACCTGGCCGATGACGTAACCTCGAACTTCGGCGGCGGGATCGATTCCTATGTGGACGGATGTGTCACGGTGCCGGACGGGCCGGGCCTCGGCGTCGAACTCGACAGCGACCGCGTCGCGCGCTACGCCGAGCTGTACCGGCAGGAGGGCGCGGAGTTCGCGTTCCACGACCCGAACGCGCTCGCCTCCTCCCCCGCACTACCCAAACTGTGAGTACGTTGCGTCGTCATGACAACGCAAAGTACTCAGCGCCCACAGGGGGCTTGCGCAGCGCATACCGGGCAGGGGAACCTGGGAGGCGTGCAGAAGGACACTTTCTCGTTCCTGGATGACGGTCCCGACCTCGGCGGGCTGAGTCAGGTGGACCTCGAGCGGCCGAACGTGGCGCGAATGTACGACTACGGGCTCGGCGGGGCGCACAACTTCGCCGTGGACCGCAGGCAGGTCGACCTGATGCACAGGATCAACCCGGAAGGCCCGCTGTGCCCTCGCGCCAACCGGGACTTCCTCCGCCGCGCGGTCCAGTTCTGCGCGGGCCAGGGCATCGATCAGTTCCTTGACCTCGGTTCCGGCCTGCCCACGGTCGGTAACGTGCACGAGGTCGCGCAGGAGATCAATCCCGATGCACGCGTGGTGTACGTGGACAACGAAGCCATCGCGGTCGAGCACACCCGCCGGATCCTCGCCGACAACGACCTCGCCACCATCGTGCACGCCGACCTTCGCCAACCGGACACCATCCTCGCTGAGGAGGAAACGCTGCGGCTGCTGGACTTCTCCCGCCCGGTAGCACTGCTGATCGTCGCCGCGCTGCACTACGTGGACACCAACCCCGGCATCGTGCTCAATCGCTACCGGGACGCACTCGCGCCCGGCAGCTACTTCGTCGGCTCGCACCTCACCGGCGACGACCGGCCGGACATCATGCGCGCCATCCAGGAGAAGGTGTTCTCGGAATCCTCCACACCGCTGACGGTGCGCACCCGCGAGGAGGTCACCGCCCTGTTCGACGGGTTCGAACTCGTGGAGCCCGGCGTGGTGTATACCTCGGACTGGCGCCCCGGGCCCGAGGACTACCAGCCGCGCATCGCCGGCGAGGTGACGATGACCTGGGCCGGCGTCGGCCGCAAACCGTGAGCCGCTAGCCGCACAGGCAGAACGGGTGCCCCACCGGGTCGAGGAAAACCCGGAACTTCGGGTGCTTCTCCGGTCCTTCGATCAACCTCGCGCCGACCGCGACCGCGTGTTGCTGCGCGGACTCCGCATCGCTGACATCGAAATCGAGGTGCAGCATCTGCGGGCGCGGCCCCTCCGGCCAGGTCGGCGGCTGGTAGTCGGGTGAGCGCTGGAAGGCGATGTCCACGCCACCGTTCGGATTGCTCAGCTGAATCCACTGGTTCTCCGGATCCGGCTCCGGATCCGGTGGCCAGCCGAGCAGTTCCGCGTAGAAGTTGGACAGCGCCAGCGGGTCAGGGCAATCGATCGCGACCAGGTCGAACCGCGGTAGCACGTTGCCGGTTGTCATCCGTTCACCTCCGGTGTTCTCCCTCATAACCACCTAATAGGTTATGAGGGTTATCGAGGCGAAGCAACCGCGATTTCGTGGCGCTAGGAGTTCCTGCCGAACCAGGTACTCACGGGTTTTCCATCAGCTCACGGATTCGCGCGCGCTGGCTCTCCGCGGGGGAGGCGATCGGCATCCGGCACGACTCGGGAAAGCCCCGCACGCCCAACGCCGATTTCAGCGCCGCGATGTTGGCTCCGATCGCACCGACGGCCTCGTCGACCCGCCGCTGGGCGTGCCGTTCGGCCTCCGCGTCGCCGCTCAGTACCGCCTCGGCGAGCCGCACGAACGGCTCGGGCAGCGCGGCGGACACCCCGGAGACCACCCCGGAACCACCGGCCCGCACCACGTCGGCCAGATCCCGGTCGTTCCCGGACAGCACGGTAAACCCGTCCGGTGTCGCGGCAGCGTACGCACTGATCAACTCGGTACCCTGCACCCCGCTGAGCTTGACGCCGGAGATCCCCGGCAGCTTGGCGAGTTCGGCGAGCAGCTCCGCCGGCACCGGGTTGTTGGTGACCGCCTCGAAGGCGTACACAAAGAGCTCGGCCCCTTCGGCCGCCTCGGCGATCTCCGCGTAGTAGCGCAGTATCTGCTCCGGTTCGGCGCGCAGGTAGAACGGCGTGATCGCGGCGAGCCGCCTCAGCCCGAGGCGCCGCGCCGACCGGGTCAGCCGCACCGCCTGCCGGCCGCTTGCCGCGCCGACGTGCCCGATCACGGCCTCCGGCCCGGCGGCATGCGCGGCCGTCTCGAACACCCGCAACCGCTCGTTGTCGTCCAGCGCGAGAAACTCCCCCGTGGTGCCGGCGACGAACATGCCGTCCAGCCCGGCGGTCGCCAGGCCGGCGTGCAGCCGGTGCACCTCGTCGATGTGCACCTCGCCTTCCCGGTCGAACAGCACCGGGGTGGCGGAGAATACCTTCGGGCGGGCCGAAATCGCCTCGGTCATGTCTTCCCATCTGTTGTCGGTAACGTCGCCGCGCGCTTCGTCCGGCGGGCCAGCAACGGCCAGACCAGCGCGAGCACGCTGAGGCCGAGTAGTACCACGGCGATCGGGCTGCCGCACGATCGCAGGTGTTGCGATTACAGTGATGGCATGGCTGGTCGGGGCATGGAACCTGACGTCGAACTGCTGCTCGACTTCATGAACACGCTGGATGTCGAGAACGACACCGACGTCTTGCGCACCGTGCAGGGCTGGCAGGACTGGGCCGGCACGCGCCGGCTACGCGCCGGCACGCTGACCGAAGCGCGCGAACTGCGCGCCGCGCTACGCGCTGCCGTCGGGGATCCGGACGCCGCTCCCGTGAACGTCGGCGCCGAGGTGCGGATCGCGCTGGAGGACGGGCGGCCGTCGCTGGCCGCGTCCGATGTACGGGGCGCCGTGCTCGCTGCCGCCGCTCGGCTCGCCATCCTCGACGAGTGGCCCCGGATGAAGATATGCCCAGCGGACGACTGCCGCTGGGCATTCTTCGATCGTTCCCGGAACCGGTCGCGCACCTGGTGCTCGATGCGGGTGTGCGGCAACCGGGAGAAAGCCCGCTCCTGGCGAGCCCGAGCCGCTGGCTCGTGAGTCTTTTTAGGTGCTATAACCCTAAACTGTGTCAATGGCACCAAGCATGACCCGATGACGAGCAGGTCTCGGTGACTCACGAGCCTCGCCGCAGGCGAGGTTTATACACCGACAAGCCCGTCGACAGCCCGAGTGCGACAACGTGGAATATCGCGACCAGCAGAATTCCGCTTTGCGCGGAAGCCAATTCCGCGGATCCAGGCGTGTTGGCGTACGCCAAGCCGACCTCAATCAGTTCGGTCTGCACCATGGCGGACAGCAGGATCGCTCCGATTGACAGCACGAATTTCGTCAGCACCCAGTAATGCCGAACCAGGCCCCACTTCGTGCCGAGCGACAGGATGATCCCGGTAACCACCGCACCGATTCCGATCGGCCGGGTAAGCACCGCGATCAGCATTCCGTGGAATTCGTACACCGCGCGGAGCACCGGCACCCGAGTCTCGAAAAACGCCACAATGGACAGCACGAGCGCGGAGGCCGCGACACCCAACCAGCCAACGGACAGGATCACGTGCAGCAGCACCACGAATTGCCGCCACCGGCGCGGCAGCTTGCGACGCCGGGTCCAACGTTTCGACGGTGTGGTGGTATCGATCCGTTCCTGAGTCGTAGTAGTCATGATCCCGCCCTCTTCCCAGAATCGCCCTCGTTGAATCAATTCAACGGCAGCGGCCGGGTGCGGGTCGTCAGCGCACGATCGGCTCGGGAATACGAATATTTGCGTAGATCCGCGCGCGATTGCGGCGATCGCCGAACCCGAGTCCTTATGCTGCGTAGGTGACCGGGCTGCGCGAACGAATCCCACCGATGCTGGACATCGGCATCGCGCTGGCGGCCGCGGTGTTCGTCTCGGTCGGCACGTTCGGAGCCGCCACGTATCAGCCCGCTGCCCGGCCACCGGATGCCGTTACCGTCAGCCTGACCGTGCTCGCCGCGCTGGCGCTTGCCTGGCGACGCCGCGCACCGGTGGCGATGCTGGCCTCCGTGGTGGCGGTGGTCTGCGGCTACCTGCTGATCGGTTACCCATACGGGCCCATCCAGCTGTGCATGGTGTTCGCCATGTTCGAGCTCGCCAGGCAGCGCGGGCTGCGCACCTCGCTGCTGGCCTGCGGGGTGAGCGTGCTCGTGGTGATGGCGGTGTTCACCGCGGGACGGTTGCTCGGCGGCCACGACGTGACCGTGCAGCTGGTTGGCGCGTGGACGGGCTGGTTGATCGTGCCGTGGTCGGTCGGCGCGCTGGTGCACGTCCGGACCGCCGCGACCAAGCGGGAACGGCGGGAACTCGCCGCAAGGGCGGCACTTGAGGAGCGCATGCGGGTGGCACGCGACGTGCACGACATCGCCGGACACGGATTCTCCGCGGTGGCGATGCAGGCCGGCGTCGCGCTCGTGGTGTTCGACGAGCAGCCGAAGCAGGCAAAGGAGTCCCTCGAAGCCATCCAGGCGACCAGCGCGAAGGCGCTCAGTGATCTGCGCACCATGCTGGACGCCTTCCACCGGCAGGCGACGGAACCCGTCGACACGCAAGGATTGCGCGACCTCGACGCGCTCGTCGACACGGTTCGCGCCGGCGGCCTGCCGGTACGGCTTTCCCGCGAGGACGTCACCGTATCGGAGGGCACCGATCGCGCCGCCTACCGCGTCGTGCAGGAAGCGCTGACCAACGCGCTGCGACACGCCGGACCGACCACAGCCGACGTGGACGTGCACCGGGACGGCGACACTCTGGTGGTAGACGTGCGGGACAGCGGCGTCGGCGCGGACAATGTGACTCCCGGTCGCGGGCTGGCCGGAATGCGCGAGCGCGTGGCGGCGGTTGGCGGCGAGCTCACCGCGGGCTCGCGTGCGGCCGGCGGATTCCAGGTGCTGGCGCGCCTGCCGATCAGCGAAGGGGACGCATGATCCGGGTAGTTCTGGCCGACGATCAGACCGTGGTGCGGATGGGCCTGCGGGTGCTCATCGACCGCGAGCAGGACATGGAGGTGGCCGGCGAGGCCGAGAACGGCCAGGACGCGCTCGACCGGCTGCGCGAGCTCCGGCCCGACGTGTTGCTGCTGGACATCCGGATGCCCGGGATGGACGGGCTGGAGACGCTGCGCACGATCAGCGGCGACGATGCGCTGCGCGGCACCCGGGTCATCATCGTGACGACCTTCGAGATCGACGAGTACGTGTACCAGGCGCTGCGGGCCGGTGCCAGCGGTTTCATCCTCAAGGACGCCGCGCCGGCCGAGCTGGTGCAAGCCATCCGCGTGGTGGCGGCCGGCGAGGCACTGCTGTCACCCTCGGTGACCAAGCGGGTGATCACGCTGTTCGGCGAGCAGCCCGCCAAGGCGGCGACCCAGGTGCCGGGCATGGACGAGCTGACCGAGCGCGAACGGGAACTGGTGGCCTGGGTGGCGACCGGACGGTCGAACGAGGAGATCGGGCAGGAGCTGTTCATCAGCCCCGCTACGGTACGCACCCACGTGGGCCGCGCGATGATCAAGCTGCACGCGAGGGATCGCGCGCAGCTTGTCGTCTTCGCCGTGCAGGCCGGCCTCACCGCACCCCGCTGAGTAGGTCGCGATGCCAGAGCACCGCGACCTACTCACGGGTCACAGCACGTCGCGGCGGCGCAGCAGGACGCACGCGAGGACCGCGAAGGCGATCAGGTAGGCACCGAGCACGACCGCGGCATGGGTACCGCTGACCACCTCGGTGACACCCGGCGTGCCACCCGGC
Organism: Pseudonocardiaceae bacterium; assembly: GCA_009379845.1. Lineage (GTDB taxonomy): Bacteria > Actinomycetota > Actinomycetes > Mycobacteriales > Pseudonocardiaceae > Tamaricihabitans. The sequence goes on from WHSZ01000043.1 coordinate 13,661, forward strand.
TGCCCCTGCGCGCTGCCGCCCAGCGCGGCAACAAGCGAGCCCGCGTTGGTGCCAGGCAGGTAGCGCTGCACCACGTCCACGAAGTCCACAACGGACCCGAAGGCACGCACCAGGTTCTCGATCGCCAGTGCCCACACCAGACCGACATCGACGGCCAACGCGGTGCCACGCAACATTGTTCCGAGGAACGCCCCACCGAAGCACCACATGACGACGATCAGCCAGCCCGCGCCCACGCCCCTGGCCAGCTCGCCGAACGGCGGCCAGTTCACCGGGCTGTCCGTGATGGACGCGACCACCACGCTCGCCGCACCGTCAACGACGAAGGTCGCAAGCACGATCGCGAGCATCAGCACGGCCAGCGCGACCAGCTTTCCGCCGAGCACCGACAGCCGGCGTGGCCCCTGGGTGAGGAGCACTTTCACGGTGTCCCAACCGTATTCACTTCCGGTGGCCAGCACGCCGAGCAGCAGCGCAAGCGCCCCGGCGAACAGCGGCATCCCCTGAATCGCCGTCGAAGCCAGCTCGGCAGGCAACGCACCGGACAGCGCCTGCTCCCCGACCGGCTCGCCGGGACCCGTCGAAGTACCCCGGTAGCTGAAGTACGGGAACACGTAGCCGAACACCAGCGTCAGCAGCATCCACACCACCGCGATCAACCAGGTGGCCGGCCGCTTGACCAGTTTCATGAATTCGGCGACAACACTCGCGTTCATTTGGCCACCTCCTCGGGTGCCGTCATCTCGAAGAAGATCTCTTCCAACGAGCGCTCGTGCCAGCCGATGGATCGCACCGCGATTCCGGCCAGTACCAGCTCCCGGTTCACCGAAGGCGCGGCGTCCTCGTCCACGCTCACGTGCAGCGCGGATTCGTGCACGCTCACCCGCTCCGCCCCGAACATCCGCGCGGTCACCGCGTTCGCCTCGTCCAACGGCTCCGCGACCACCCGCAGGCTGCCGTGCCCGCGCAGCTCGCGCACCGTTCCCTGGCGCACCAGGACTCCCTGGGAGATCACCCCGACCCGATCGCAGACCTGCTGCACCTCACCGAGCAGGTGGCTGGAGAGCAGCACGGTGTGCCCGCCGGTGCCGAGCCGGCGGATCAGCATGCGCATGTCCGCCATCCCTGCCGGATCGAGACCGTTGGTCGGCTCGTCGAGTATCAGCAGCTCGGGATCCTTGAGCAGGGCGGCTGCCACGCCGAGGCGCTGCTTCATGCCGAGCGAGTAGCTGGACGCGCGGTCCTTCGCGCGCTCGGTCAGATCGACCGTCTCCAGCGCCTCGTCGACCTTGCTGCCAGGCACCTTCGCGTAGCGCGCGAACACCCGCAGGTTGTCCCTTCCGGACAGGTACGGGTAGAACGCCGGTGACTCCACCAGCATGCCGATCCGTGCCAGCGCCGCCGGATTACCGGGCGCCGCGCCGAGCACTCGCGCGGTGCCCGCGCTCGCACGCACCAGCCCGAGCAGCATGCGCAGCGTGGTCGTCTTGCCGGCGCCGTTCGGCCCGAGAAAGCCGTAGACCTCGCCACGACGTACCTGGAGTCCAATGTGGTCAACCGCGATACGTTCGCCGTACCGCTTCGTCAAATCGTCGGTTCGTACCAGCAATTCCGTCATGGCGGCTATCCTGCGCGCCAGGCGGCTGCCCGGTCGTCAGCGTGTGAGCGGCTTTGCCGGTACGAAAATCCGCGTACGTCAGCGCGCCTTGCTCGCCACGAACCGCACCCGGTCGCCGTCGCACTCAACCACCGGCTCCACGAAGCCGGCTTCGGTCAGCCGCGCGGTGAGCCGGTCCGGTTCGACCGGCAGGAAGATGTCTCCCTCGTGCAGCTCCCGCCGTTCCGGTGTGTCCAGCCCGTCGGTGCCGAGGAAAACGCCTCCCGGCCGCAGCACCCGGCACGCCTCGGCCAGCACCTGGTTCTGCGATTCGTAGCTGGGTACGTGGTGCAGCATGGTCAGCGAGGTCACCGCGGAGAACCGGTTGTCATCCAGCGGCAGCGCGGTGGCATCCGCCCGCATGACCGTGACATTGGTGCCCGCGAGCCGGTCGCGAAGGTCGTCGGCGAGCGCTTCGTCGAGTTCCACCGCGGTCACCCTGGCCGCACGGCGGCGCAGCACGTCGGTGGTAAGTCCCGGCCCGGCACCGATTTCCAGCACGTCGTCACCGAGATCGTGGCCACCGAGTACCCACGGCAGCAGGCGGTTCTCAACCAGCTCCGCCCATTCCGGGCTGGCGCACAGCATCAGGTGTGCTTCGTTCATCCTGTCCCCTAGCCTCAGAAGATCACGTGCGCGATCGTGTAGATGATCAGCCCGGCGAGCGCGCCGACGACGGTGCCGTTGATCCGGATGAATTGCAGGTCCCTGCCGACCTGAAGCTCGATTTTGCGGGAGGTCTCCTCGGCGTCCCACCGCTCAACCGTGTCGGTTATCAGGGTGGTGATCTCGGCGCGATAGTTGGTGACCACGTAGGCGGCTGCGCTCTCCACCCAACCATCCACTTTGGACCGTAGTTCGGGGTCGGTCTCCAGCCGGGAGCCGAGCGAGAGCAGGCCGTTACGCACTCGCTGCCGCAGCTCGCTCGACGGGTCCTCGGCCGCGGTGAGCAGCATGGATTTGGCTGTGCTCCAAGCCGAATCGATCAACCGGCGCACCTCGGGGTGGTCAAGTACCTGCTGCTTGATCTGGTCCGCGCGCCGCATGGTCTCCGGGTCGTCCTGCAGGTCGCTGGCGAACTTCAGCAGGAACTTGTCCACCGCCATCCGCATCGGATGGTTCACGTCGGTCTTCACCGCCCACGCGAAGGCCAGCACCTCGCCGTATACCTTGTCCGCGACCATTTCGTCCACGAACTTCGGCGACCAGGTGGGCGCCCGGTCGGAGACCACCCGCAACACCGCGTCGTGGTTGTCCCGCACCCACTCGTACGCGCGGTCGGAGATCAGGTCCACCAGGCGGTGATGCGATCCGTCGGTGAACACCCCGGACAGCAGCTTGCCGAGCGGTGGCCCCCACTGCTGCGACACCACGTGCCGCACCACGGACTGCTCGATCACGGCCTGCACGTCCTCGTCACGCAGCACCGTCATCGCACCGCGCACCACGGTCGCCAGCTCCGACGTCGCGCGTTCCGCGTTGTCCGGTTTGGACAACCAACCGCCGATCCGGTTGGCGAGGCCGACGCGCGCGAGCTTGTCCCGCACCACCGGCTCGGCGAGGAAGTTCTCGCCGACGAACTCGCCGAGGCTGGAGCCGAGGGTGTCCTTGCGGGTTGGGATGATCGCGGTGTGCGGGATCTTGATGCCGAGCGGGTGCCGGAACAGCGCGGTGACCGCGAACCAGTCGGCGAGCGCGCCGATCATGCCGGCTTCCGCGGCCGCACGGAGGAAGCCGGCCCAGGCCGGGGCACCGGCGGCCTGCCAGGCGCTGGTCAGCAGGAAGATTACCGTCGCACCCAGCAGGAACCCGAGCGCGACCAGCTTCATCCGGCGCAGGCCGGCGCGTTTGGCCTCGTCGTTGGCGGCCGCACCGGGCGGCCGTGCCGAGGTGTTCGAACGGGCGGTCAGTTGCTCCACCCCACCATTGTCCGTGAGGATCAGGAATCGTGCGTCAACCAACCCTCGTGCCGCGACTGCGGCCCTTTACGTCCACCATCTTCGCCGAGATGACCGCGCTGGCCACCCGGACCGGGGCGGTGAACCTCGGGCAGGGCTTTCCGGACACCGACGGTCCGCCAGCGATGCTCGCCGAGGCGCAGCGCGCCATCGGGGAGGGGGTGAACCAGTACCCGCCCGGTCCTGGCATCCCGGCACTGCGCGAGGCCATTGCCGAGCACCGCACCCGGTTCGGGATGCGGTACGACCCGGACAGCGAGGTGCTGGTCACCGTGGGTGCCACCGAAGCGGTGGCGTCCTGCCTGCTGGCGCTTGCCGAGGCGGGCGACGAGGTGATCGTGATCGAGCCGTACTACGGCTCCTACGCGGCGTGCGTGGCGCTGTCCGGTGCGCAACGGCGAGTGGTGTCGCTGCGCGAGGACGCGGACGGGCGTTTCGCGCTTGATCTCGACGCGCTACGCGCGGCTGTCGGGCCGGCCACCAGGGCAGTGCTGCTCAACTCGCCGCACAACCCGACCGGCACGGTGTTCACCCGTGCCGAGCTGGAGGCCGTCGCGACGGTGTGCGTCGAGAACGACCTGATCGCGATCACCGACGAGGTGTACGAGCACCTGGTATACGACGACGCGACGCATATCCCGCTCGGCACGCTGCCGGGGATGGCGGAGCGCACGTTGACCATCTCGAGCGCCGGCAAGACGTTCAACTGCACCGGCTGGAAGATCGGCTGGGTGTGCGGGCCCGCCGAGCTGGTCGCCGCGGCGCGCGCGGCGAAGCAGTTCCTGACCTTCGTCGGCGGTGCGCCGTTCCAGCCCGCGGTGGCTTACGCGCTCACCCACGAGCTCAGCTGGGTGGCCGAGCTGCGCAAGTCGTTGCAGATCAAGCGGGATCGGCTGGCGGCTGGTCTTGCGGAAGCCGGCTTCGGGGTGCGGCCGGCCGCGGGCACCTACTTCGTCTGCGCGGATGTACGACCGCTCGGCTATACCGACGGGGCGGCGCTGTGCTGGCAGCTGCCCGAACGCATCGGCGTGGCGGCGGTGCCCGTCCAGGTGTTCACCGACAACCCGGACACCTGGCGGCACGTGGTGCGGTTCGCGTTCTGCAAACGTGACGAGGTGCTGGACGAGGCGTTGAGCCGGTTGCACCGGCTCTCGTGAGTCTTTTTGGGTGCTATAGCACCCAAAAAGACTCACGACCCTGTGATGCCGCGTGCGCGCAGCCGGTGGCGTAGCCGCGCGAAGCAGCGCGCCCGCAGGGAAGGGATGGTGTGTTCGCTCACACCGAGCGATTGGGCGAGCTCGGCGTAGCTCAGTTCCGGGTGGTGCGCGATCAGCGTCAGCAGCAACTGATCGCGCTCCGGCAGGCCGCGTATCACGTGCCAGAGCAACTCGTCGCGCTCCGCGCTGAGCACTCGATCCACCGGATCGTCACCGGCCGCGTGCAGCCGATCACCGGGAATCGCCGTCAGCGGCGCCTCGCGTTTCCGCGCATCCAGCCTGCGCAACGCGTTCCGCCGGGTCGCCGTGCTCAGCCATCCAGGGATCCCACGCGGATCGCGCACCCGCACCAGGTTCTCAACAAGCGCGATCCAGGTGTCCTGCACGACGTCCGACGAATCGGCGTGTCCGAGCCGGAAGTGGTGCACGACCGCCCACATCAGCGGGTCGAACATCCGGACCAAACGGGACCAGGCAAGCTCCTCGCCCGCACCGGCTTCACCGACGACATCGGAGAGGTCCTCCGCGCCCACATATTCAGCCATATCCGCCCGACAAACGTGAGTGGCTTTCGCCTTGACCGTCCACACGCGAATACGACGACACGAACGGCAGCCACGCTCCGGACCCGGACCAGTTCCGCTCGACTGGGCGAACCAACTCCGCTCCCGCGAATGGACGCCCTTGACATCCATTCTCGACAACGCAAAGTGATCATCAATGAGATGCCGGCCCCGGCGCGGGCCACCTGATGGCCTGCTGGAGTGGATCGGCGATTCCGGGCTAGCCCTGATGCGCCAGAGGTGAAAAACTTCGACTCAACTCGGAAATCTCAATCGCCGACACGAGAGCGCACGTTACGGATGACGGTAGCCGAACGCTTGCGGCCGATGGGCCACGCGCAACCGGTGCACAGCGCCGGGGATGCGCGGTACCCGGATTCCGTGCGGCTCAGCGGGCTCGGCCGGTTCGCGATGCGGGTACTGATCACCGCGGTGCTCACCGTGGCAGGCTGGCTGCTGATCGTGTTGGCAAGCTCGCAGGCTTCGGCCGCGGCAAGTCCACAGGATGCGGCCGGCCCCGGCGATACGTCCACAACGGACTCAGTTGCGGAGCACGCGGCCCAACCCTGGGCGGAGGGGGATAGTCCGGAGGCGCGGGGCGACGACGCGGAATCCGCGAATGGCACCGAGACCACACGTGCCCACCCGACCGTACCCGCGAGTAAGCAGTCGGCGACGCAGCCAACGGATGCCGCACCGCAGCCCGCCAACCAGCAGGGATTGCTCGGCACTTTGAGCGGTACTACGAAACAGGCGCTCGGCGGTGTCGGCAAAGCGGCGGTCGGTCTGGTCGGAAACACCGTGCATGCCGTCGGCGACACGGTTCGCGCCGTGAGCAAAACGGCCGGCGACACGGTGAACACTGTCGGCGACGCCGTACTCAAGCCCGTCACCAAGTTGCCCGATATCGAGCGTCCATCCGAGGGATGGCCGCCGCTCCTCGATGACACAGCGGAGTTGCCAACCGGAGCCGTTCAGGAGAACGGCACGATGCCCGCGCAGGCAGGGCACACCCCAGCCGGCACGCCGGATGCCCGCGAACCGGAGAAGCCCGCGCGGCTCGCTCCCGCTCAGATCGACCGGAGTCCGATCAACCGAGCAACGCCGATCGTGGCCGCGCCGGCAGCCGGCACCACCGGCGACGACGGGTCGTCCGTCGCCGGTGACAATTCCGGGAAGCCGCCGCCGGTCTCGCCGGCGGCACCGGTTTCCGGATCGATTGTCCACTCAGGACACGAAAGCGCCGGTGGCCAACGCGGCTTGCTGGCGATTCTCCCGCTGGCCAGCGTGTTCGGCGGGCTGACCCTGCACGGTACGGCACGCGCCGCCGCCATCGGTGCGACCCGTCGACACATCGGACTTCCCGCCGTCTCACCGGATTGAACCGCGACAAGTACATCAGCAGAGCTGTGTCCAAAACAAGATCGACTTTTCACCCGTATCGGGGTTGAAGATCAACATCCATCCGTGATCACACTGGTATCGATCGCGGATTGGCCGCATCGCAAGGCTTTTGGAGCACCCGACGACGAGACCACCCGGCCTGCCGACCGCGCCCGGTCAGGTCGGGACCCTGGCCCCAACGCCGCGTTGCCCCCGCGGCGTTGGGGTCATCACCAAGACGCCCGCTTGTCCGACACACAGAGGGGCTGTGTCGGACGAGCGGGCGTTTTCGGGTCTCTTGGTCCACGCGGTCCGCTTGGTCCACGCGGTTCACGCGGTCCCGTGGTTCGCGTGGTTCGCTCACACCACCGGGACCACCTGGTCGTTATCGAGCAACGCGACATCCGAACGCACCGATGCGGCCGCGGTGGCCAGCCGCCGCACCGAATCCGTGATCGCCTCCTCGTCGAGGGCCCAGTGCAGCCGCACCCTGCGTTCCAGGCCACCGTGCACGCCGAACCGGGACGCGGGCGGTAGCCGAATGCCGTGATTGGCCGCCGCCACAGCGATCCTGGTGCCAACCGGTGCCGGCAGCCAGCACCACAGGCTCAGCCCGCCTTCCGGAGCATTGAACGTCCACTGTGGACAATTATTCTTCAATGCGTCGACGAGAAGATCCCGCTTCACCCGAAGTTCCGCCCGCCGCCCGCGGAGCGGTGACTCGCAGCGGGCCATCAGTTCGGCCAGCACCAGCTGCTCGACCAGCGGCGAGCCGAGGTCGATCGACGGTCTGGCAGCGATCATCCGGTGCTGCAGCTCAGCGGATGTCCGCACCCAACCCAACCGGAAACCGCCCCAGTGCGACTTTGCCGCGGAGCCGACGGTGATCGTCCAGTCCTCCGCGAATGCGGCCAGCGGGCGTGGACCGTCCTCCGGTTCACCCTCCAGATCGAGTTCCACCTGCGTCTCGTCCACCACGGCCACGGTGCGCGCCTTGCGCAACGTGCGGGCCAGTCGCTCCCTTCCGGCCTCGTCCAACCGCAAGCCGGTCGGGTTGTGAAAGTCCACGATTAAGTACGCCAACCGCGGGTTGGCCTGCCGTAGCACCGCGTCGAACGCGGGGAGATCCCATCCGTTCTCGTCCATCGCCACCGGTACCGGCACGGCGTGGGCGGCGCGGATGGCATCCAGCGCATTCGGGTAGGTCGGCTGCTCGACGAGGACCCGATCACCGGGTCCGGCAAGGGTGCGCAGCGCGAGCACGAACGCGTGGTGGGCTCCGTTCGTCACCATCACCTGCTCCGGGCTGGTCGGCAGGCCGCGAGCGGTGTATCGCTCGGCGATGCGGGCGCGCAGGTCCGCCCGGCCGAGCTCCTCGTAGCCGTGCCGCCCCAGCTCCTCGCAGAGCCGTAGCCGGGCCGCGTCGAAGGCTGCCGTGACGCCATGGATGGCAGGCGGCACGGCACGGCCGAAGTCGATCACGTTGGGCTGGGCGGGGTGCTCGGCCGGCCGGTCCACGGCGGGCGCGGTGATCCAGGAGCCCGCACCGCGGCGGCTGGCGACCAGACCTTCGTCGCGCAAGGTTTCCAGCGCGGCGGCCACCATCGTGCGACTGATCGCGATCGACTCGGCCATCTCGCGCTCGGCGGGCAGCCGGGTTCCGGCCGGCAGCCGCCCGTCGAGTACCAGCAACTCGATGCCCGCGGCCAGGTCCGCGGCTCCGTGTCGAGAGCCTCCACTGCGCCAGTTTCCGAGCAGTGTGGCCAATCTGCGGCCAGATACGCGTCCACCTGGCGGGATGGCGGGATCCATAAGTCCAATTGTTCACGATTGGTCGTGTAAAGGACAGCCAACGAGCAGCGATGATGGCAGTCATGGCCCGTATCGATCTCCGGCCGGCCCCGGTCGGCACCGCTCCCCTTCGTCGACTGCCGCAGCTCGTCGCCGGGCTCGTGCTGTACGGCACGAGCATGGCCATGCAGATCCGCGCCGGGCTGGGGCTGAGCCCGTGGGACGTGCTGCACGAGGGCCTCACCAAGCGCACCGCGTTGAGCTTCGGCGCGGCCACCGCGCTGACCTCGGTGATCGTGCTGCTGATCTGGATTCCGCTGCGGCAGCGGCCCGGGGTCGGCACCATCGCCAACGTCGTGATCATCGCGCTGACCGTGGACGCCGTGCTGGCGTTGCTGGCGCCGCCGGATTCGCTGGCCGTGCGGATCGCGTTGCTGATCGGCGGCGTGACGTTGAACGGGCTGGCAACCGCGGCGTACGTCGGTGCCCGGCTGGGGCCCGGCCCTCGGGATGGGCTGATGACCGGGTTGTCCGCGCGAACCGGTCGCTCCGTGCGGCTGGTACGCACCGGCATCGAGGTGACCGTGCTCGCCTGCGGCTGGCTGCTCGGCGGCACGGCGGGCGCGGGGACCGTGCTCTACGCCCTCGCGATCGGTCCCCTCACCCAGTTCTTCCTCCGCTTCGTCGTCTGGCGCGAGCCCGATAACCGCGTTTAGCGAGCTAACCGCGGTACTTGTGTGGGCTAATTACCGCGTTTAGCGGGCTAAACGCGGTAACGCGAGCGCCGTCAGCCGTTGCGGGCGCCTGCGACCGCGGCCCGCACGTCCCAGTAGCTCAGCCCTCGCGCGGCGAGTACCTCCGCGACCGGACCACCGCATTTCAATAGCCCGAGCAACAGGTGCTCCGCACCGATGTGCCGATCGCTCAGCTCGACCGCCTCCCGCACACTGGCCGCCAGAGCCTCCTTCGCCTCCCCGCCGAACGGCCGATGATCCAACGACGCAACCCGCCTGCGCTTCGGCCTGGCCGGCTCGGCAAGCGCGTTCTCCCCGTGGGTCTGCTCCACGCTCGCCACGATCTGGTCGACGTCGATGCCGAACTCGCCGAGCGCCGCGGCATCCGCGTCGCTCAACCCACCCCTACGGCGCATCGTGCGGAACTTCTCGACCAGCTCGCCGCGTCGCACGTCCTCGGCAGCCAGCACCCTGCCGGCTACCGAGGACGGGTCGTCAAAGAGCGCGAGCAGCAGATGTTCGGCGTCGATCTTCGGCGCGTCCGCGGTGATCGCCTCCCGCTGTGCCGCGATCACCGCGGCACGGGCCGCTTTGGTGAACCTCTCGAACATCTAGTGCCTCCCGTACTTCTTGTGCACGGCCTGCCGGCTCACGCCCAGCTCAGCCGCTATTTCCTGCCAGGGCCAACCGCGCGCCCGCGCGTTGCGCACCTGGACCGCTTCCAGTTGCTCGAGCAGCCTGCGAAGCGCCGCCACCGCGCGCAGTCCCACCCGCGGATCGGCATCCCCCGCCCTAGCCGCCAGGTCTGTCGCTTCCGTCATGACGTCAACTTACGTTGACAATGCCGCTGCTGTCAACCGACGTTGACGGCTACCGTACCGGCGTGCCGGAAATCCAGTTCGCCGAGCAGGCCGGGGTCGGGCCGCACGGCGCCACCCGGCCGACCGAGGACCGGCTCGTGGTGCTGGACAACGCCGTACTGCTGCTGGACGGCGCCACCTCGCTGCGCCCGGAGTTGCCGAGCGGTGGCTGGTACGCGGAGCAGCTCGCGGCCGAACTGGCGGACCGGCTGACCGCACGGCCCGCGGACGATCTCGCCGACCTGCTCGCCGCGGCCATCGAAGCCGTGCGCGATCGGCACGGGTTGCGGCCCGGCCATGCGCCCTCCAGCACGATTGCCATGCTGCGCTGGACCGACGCACAGCTGGACGCCCTGGTGCTCGCGGATTCCCCGGTCGTGGCGTTCGGACCGGGCGGCACCCGGGTACTCGCCGACAACCGGCTCGCCGAGCTACCGCGTGGATCCGGCGGATTCCGCGAACGGCTGCGGTCCGGCGCGGGCTTCGGCGCCGGACACCTGGCCGCTTTGACCGTCGGCACATCGGCCACCGCGGCATGGCGGAACGTGGACGGCGGGTTCTGGGTCGCCGAGGCAGAGCCGGCCGCCGCGTACCGGGCGGTACGCGCGCGATGGGCCCGTTCGAGCGTCAACACGGTACTGCTGGCCACCGACGGCGTCTCCTGCGCCGTTGACGACTACGAGATGTTCAGCTGGCCGGGATTGCGGGAACTAGCCTGCGCGGAAGGACCGCAAGCGGTGCTGGACGCGATACGCGAGGCGGAGGTTTCGGACCCGGACGGCAGGCGCTGGCCACGCCCGAAGCCACACGACGACCAGGCAATCGTGTTGATCACCGACTGGTGATCGAGTCGCGAACCGCACGCGTTGGGCGTACACATTTGCGTGTACACCGCCGGAACACGCGAGCCGCGAAGGAGCGCGTAACCGATGCACTGGGATTGGATATCCGCACCGGAGTACTGGGCAGGCCGACTGGTACTGGAACGGCTGCTCGCGGCCTGCTACCTACTTGCCTTTCTCGCCGCGCTCCACCAGTTCCGCGCGCTGCTCGGCACCAATGGCCTCACCCCGATCCCCCGCTTCCTGCGCGGCACCGGCTTTCGCCACTCGCCCAGCGTTTTTCACCTGCACTATTCCGATCGGTTCTTCGCCACGATCGCGGCGATCGGCGCGGTGCTGGCCGCGATCACCCTGCTCGGGCTCACCGAGCGGCTGCCGATCTGGGGATTCATGGCCGTGTGGACGGTGCTGTGGCTGCTGTACCTGTCGATCGTGAACGTCGGGCAGGTCTGGTACCGCTTCGGCTGGGAATCGCTGCTCCTGGAAGCCGGGTTCCTGGCGATCTTCCTCGGACCCGCCGACATCGCGCCGCCACTGCCGCTGCTGTGGGCCTTCTGCTGGCTGCTGTTCCGCGTCGAGTTTGGCGCCGGGCTGATCAAGATGCGCGGCGATCCGTGCTGGCGGGATCTGACCTGCCTGTACTACCACCACGAAACCCAGCCGATGCCAGGGCCGTTGAGCTGGTACTTCCACCACCTGCCACGGCCGCTGCACAAGATCGAGGTGCTTGCCAACCATTTCGCCCAGCTGATCGTGCCGTTCGCGCTGTTCGCTCCGCAGCCGGTGGCGGACGTCGCCGCGCTGATCATCATCGTGACGCAGCTGTGGTTGATGGTCAGCGGAAACTTCGCCTGGCTGAACCTGGTCACGATCACACTGGTGTTCGCCACCCTGAGCGACGCCGTGCTCGGGCGTATTCCGCTACTCGAGAGGCCCGCCGAACTCGCCGAGGCGCCGACCTGGCACGCGGCGGTCATGCTCGCGGTGTGCGCGCTGATCGTGGTGCTCAGCTACTGGCCGGTGCGCAACCTGATCTCCAAGCAGCAAGCCATGAACCGCAGCTTCAACAAGCTCCACCTCGGCAACACGTATGGCGCTTTCGGCGGCATCACCCGCAACCGCGACGAGCTGGTCATCGAAGGAACCGACGAGGACAATCCGGGGCCGAACACCGTCTGGCGGGAATACGAGTTCTACGGCAAACCCGGCGACCCGAGCCGCCGGCCGCGCCAGATCGCGCCGTACCACCTCCGGCTCGACTGGCTGATGTGGTTCGCCGGCATCTCGCCCCGGTACGCGGAAGGCTGGCTGCCGCAACTGGTCCACAAGCTACTGTCCAACGACGATGCCGCGCTAAGGTTGCTGCGGCACAACCCGTTCGCCGCGAATCCGCCGAAGTTCGTGCGCGTGCGACTGTACCGTTACCGGTTCACCACCCGCGCCGAGCGGCGGGAATCCGGCGCCTGGTGGGCGCGCAGCTATCGCCGCGAGTACCTGCCGGCGATGTCACGCGAGGAATTCGAACACCGGGTCAGCCGCTAGCTCGTGAGTCTTTTTGGGTGCTCTAACACCTAAAAAGACTCACGAGCCCCGAGCTGCTTGCTGATCTCCCGCGCCGCTTCGATGACCACCGGCAGCAGCTCGGTGCGGATCTCGTCAAGACCGACCGCGCTGGCCGGCACGGACATGCTCAGCGTGGCGATGACCCGGTTGCTCGAATCGCGCACCGGGGCGGAGAACGACCGCACGCCCTCCTCGAACTCCTGGTCAACCAGGGCCCAACCCTGGTTCCGCACCTCGGCCAGAATGGTGCGCAGGCAGTCGGGTTCGGTGATCGTGCGTGCGGTGATCGGCGGAAACGAATCGCGCCGCAGGAACTCGTCGATGTCGTGATCCGGCAGGCTGGCCAGCAACATCCGGCCCATCGACGTGGCGAACGCGGGCAGCCTGGTACCCGTAGTCAACGGGTGCCGCATGACCTGCCGCGACGAAACCCGGGTGAGGAACACGGCGTCCTCGCCGTCCAGCGCGGCCATCGAACACGTGTGCCCGGTGACCTTGGTGACATCCTCCATGAACGGCTGGGCCACCTCGGTGAGGTTCAGCGACGACATGTACGCGTGCCCGAGCGCGAGCACATGCGGCGTCAAGGAGTAGTACCGGCCCTCGACGCGAAGGTAGCCGAGCTTCTCGAGGGTGAGCACCACGCGCCGCACCGTCGGCCGGCTCAGCCCGGTCAGCTCGGAAAGATCACCGAGACTCAACCGCGGGCGGCGATCGGCGAAGGCGAGGATCACCGTGAGCCCGCGTTCGAGGGACTGCACATAGTCCTTCTCGTCCGCCGACTTCACCACGAGCTCCACCTCACCTTCGCCGCCGGCCGCACCGCCAGCGTAACCAGCGTCAATCTCGAGCGAATCGGGCCAGCTTCGACTCGTCCAGCCGCACCCCGAGCCCCACGCCGTGCGGCACCCGCAGCGCGCCGTCCGCATACCGCACCGGCTCGGTGACCAGGTCCTCGGCGAGCAGCAGTGGCCCGAACAGCTCGCAGCCGAACGTCACCCCGGCGATCGCGGCGTACGCGTGCGCGGCGGCCGCGGTGCCGATCGAGCTCTCGATGCTGGACCCACCGTGGCACGGCAGCCCGGCTGCCTCGGCGACCGCCGCGGCCTTCCGGGTCGCCGAGAGCCCCCCGAGTTTGTGCACCTTCAGCGAGAAGATGTCCGCCGCTTCCGCCCTGCACAGCGTGAACGCGCCGGGCAGGCCGTCAAGGCTCTCGTCCGCCATGATCGGAATCGCGAGGGCGGCGGCCAACCGTCGCATCGCCTCGACATTCCAGCCCGGCACCGGCTGCTCGACGAGGTCGACCCCGCCACCTTCCAGTGCCGGCAACCACCGCGCGGACGTGCTCTCGTCCCACGCGGCATTGAGGTCCACCCGGACGCTTGCCCGCTCGCCGAGCGCCTTGGCCACCGAGACCACCCGGTTGGCGTCGAGGGACGGTTCGATCGCGCCCATCTTGAGCTTGAAGCTGGCATGCTGACCGGTCGCGAGCTTCTCCTCGGCTTCGGCGATCACGATGTCCGCGTCCTCCGCGCCGAGCGCCCAGGTGACCGGTATCGACTCCCGGTAGAGGCCACCAAGCAGCTGATGGACCGGCACCCCGAGCGCCTGGCCGCACGCGTCGAACAGGGCCATCTCCACGGCAGCCTTGGCGAACGAGTTCCGCGCGGCGACCCGTTCGAGCCGGTGCATCAGGTAGTCGACCCGGCTCGCGTCCTGGCCGATCAGTTCCGGGGCGAGGTAGGTGTCGATGATGACCTTCATCGTCTCGACGCTTTCCCCGCCCCACCACGGGCCGCCGGGCACGGCCGCCTCACCGATTCCCTCGATCCCATCGGCGGTGCGAATCCTGGCTATCAGGAAACTCTGGTGCTCGATGCTCGTCGATTTGAACCTGTGCGGCCTGCGCAGCGGCAGATCCACCAGCACGGTGCGAACCGATTCGATGGTCAACGACGTCATCACACCGGGTCCAGCCGGAAGTCGTAACCCGCGGCGTAATGCCCGTCCAACCCGTCCTGCCCGTCCTGGCCGTCCTGGCCGTCCTGGCCGTCCAGCCTGTCCAGCCGCAAGATCAACTCGGGTTTGACCGCACCGGCGACGTCGTCGTCGAGGTAGTTGCCGCCCGCGAAGAACAGCTGGCTGGTCAGCGGGCGTTTGCCCGGCGCCCGAACCATCATGTGCAGGTGCGCCGGCCGCCAGTGATGCCAACCGGCCGCGATGATCATCGCACCGGTCGGCCCCTCCTTCGGGATCTCGTACGGCGCCGGCAGCACCGTGGTGATCTCGAACCGGCCGTGCTCGTCGGTACGCACATTGGCTCGCAGGTTGCCGTCCGGCGGATCCGGGTGGAAGTGCGAGTAGTACCCGTACGCGTCCGCCTGCCATATGTCCACAATGGACCCAGGGAGTGGCGTGCCGTCCAGATCGCGCACGGTGCCGGAGAACACCAGCTTCTCCCCGGGCTCGTCCGGACGCTGCGGCAGCGTGCACGGCGAATCGAGCTGCCGCGCGCCCGGCACGTAGTACGGACCCTCGATGCACCCGGTGCTGCCGGATCGCCGCTGTGACGCGAGATTCTCCACGGTGTGCTCGAAGAACACGTCAAGGAACAGCGGCCACTCGCCCGCTTCGCCGATGCGGATCAACCAGTCCTTCGCGCTCTGGTACTCCTCGTAGGTCACCGAATGCTTGACGATCCGCTCATTGACCGCGGCGAAGATATCGCCGAGTACTTCCGCGGTGCGTTGCTGTGTTGTCATGGCGTCGATTCCTCACCGCTTGTCGACCAGACCGATGTCGTCCGGGTTGATCAGATCGGGTGCCGTCCACCCGTCCAGGTCGTACTCGGCCATGCACTGCTCCGCGAAGCCCTTCATGGCATCGGCGGAGCCGGAGTTCTGGGCGGCGAACAGCAATTCGGCGCGCACCCCTTCGTGATTGCCCGAGTAGTTGCGCTCGTAGAGCTCGTGCCGGCCGCCGAACTCGCTGCCGATCGAATCCCAGATCAACTTCATCAGCTTCACGCGCTCCACCGAGTCGTAACCACCCGAACCACGCACATACTGGTCGAGGTAAGGACGGATCTCGGGAGACTTGAAATCCGCGGCGTTCGACGGCAGGTAGATCAGCCCGCTGCCGAGATCCTGCATGATGATCTCGCGCACCCTCGGGTAGCCGACGGTCATGAACCAGCGGTAAGCCAAGCCGTAGTCCAGGTGCGGCAGCACGGCGCCGCCGATCCACTCGTCCGGATTCGCGGCCATCGCGTCGGAGAGCGCCCAGAACATGTTGCGCCAGCCGATGACCTCGCCCACGCGGGTTTGAATCCCTCGGAAGTCCTTGGTTCCGGTGACCTCCACACCCTTCATCAGCAGGCCGGCGAGGAAGTCCAGCTTAACCGCGAGCCGGGTAACGCCATGGAAGGTGAACCGGTGCAGGAACCCCGATCCAGGGAAGAACGTGCTCGCCTTCTCCGGATCACCGAAGATGAACACGTTCTCCCAGGGGATCTTCACCTTGTCCAGGATGAAGATCGTGTCGTTCTCGTCGAATCGGGAAGAAAGCGGGTAGTCGAACGGGCTGGCCGTGGCATCGGCGACACTCGCATACGAGTTGCGGCAGATCAGCTTCATACCCGGTGCGCCCATCGGCACCGTGCAGACCAGTGCGAATTCCCGCTTCTTGATCGGCAATCCGTAATGCGCGATGAAGTTGTAATGGGTGATCGCCGAGCCGGTGGCCACCACCTTCGCACCGGACACGATCAAGCCGTCGTCCCGCTCCTCCTCGACGTGCATGAAGATGTCCCTGACCTCGTCAGGATCGCGGTCGCGGTCCACCGGCGGGTTGATGATCGCGTGGTTCCAGTACAGGACTTTCTCCTGCGATTCGGTGTACCAGCGCCGGGTGTTGTCCGCGAACGGCTCATAGAAGTCCGCGTTCGCACCGAGGGTGCCGAGAAAGGCGGCCTTGTAGTCCGGGCTGCGGCCCATCCAGCCATACGTCATCCGGGCCCACTCGGCGATCGCGTTCCGGTCCGCGAACAGATCCTCGGTGCTGCGCGGGGTACGGAAGAACGGGTGCGTGAACCCGACGCTGCCGGTGTCGGTCGGCGCGGTGAGCGTCGCCTTCTTTTCCGGATCGTGCAGCGAATCGTAGAGCCGGGCGGTCGTCCGCACCGCGTTGCGGAACGCCGGATGCGTTGTGACGTCATCGACCTTGTCGCCGTAGATGAAGATCTCGCGCCCGTCCCGGAGGCTCTCGATGTATTCGTCGCCGGTGAACGGCCGGGTCGATCGCTGGTTGTTCTCCGAGGTGGCGTGTTCCTGCTGCGCTGTCACTTCTGCTCCTCGTCGCTAGTGGGTGCCCGTGGCGGACGCCGTTCAGGAAGCCGGCGTCAACCAGCTGAAATCCAAAGTGGACGGGCAGTCGGCGGATTCCAGCCAGGGAATGGTTTCGAACGCCGTGCCGAGGCGGCGGAACTTGCCGAGATAGAAAACCAGCGGATCGCCTTGGTAGCACTCGTATTCCTGGATCTCACCGAGGAAGAGCACATGGTCGCCCCCGTCGTAACTACGCCACGGGGTGCAGGCGAGGTAGGTGAGCGGATCGGGCAGTCGCGGGGCGAGGCCACCGGTACCGGGCACCCAGTCGATCGGCTGGTCGGCCGGCTTGCCCGCGAAGTGCAGGGCGAGGTCGTCCTGCCGCTCGCGGAGCACGTGCACGGTGAACGGTACGTCCTCGAGGTGCCGGCACGCCTTCGTGCGACGATCCAGCGATACCAGCACCAGCGCGGGATCGAGCGATACCGCGGTGAAGGAGTTGACGGTCGCACCGTGTGGCTCTCCCTCGGCCATACACGTGATCACCGTGACACCAGTGGTGAAGTGACCGAGGCAGTTCCTTAGCGTCCGTGTTTCCATCCGTACGTCCTTGTACGCATTGCGTATGATTTGGCCGCTATCCGGTCATTTGTTACTGTGGGCCGAACCACACCGGATGTCAACCCTCGGCGGCGAAGCGAGTGCGAGACGATGCTGTTTCACGTGCGGATGCGGGTGAATATCCCGCATGACCTCGACGCCGACGTCGTGGCGAAGCTCAAGAGCGCGGAACGGGAGCGGGCGCAACAGTTGCAGCGCGACGGAACCTGGCGCCACCTGTGGCGAATCGTCGGGCAGTACGCGAACATCAGCGTGTTCGACGTGGCCTCGGCCGATCAGCTACACGAGATCCTCGCCGGCCTGCCGCTGTTCCCCTACCTGGACATCGCGGTGACCCCGCTGACCCGGCATCCCTCGGCCATCAGCGACGAGACGTGAGGACGCCTCATTCCGTGCGGGGCGCCTTGTCCGGCACCGACTCGTGCTCCGCGCCGCGGGCCGGCCAGCGCAGCGCGAAGGTCACCACCAGCAGGCCCACCCCGAGCGCGACGGTCGCCGCGATGAACCCACCGGCGAATCCGGCCGCCACCACGATCGGTGCCACGATGGCCATCGCGATCTCCACCGGTGCGAATCCGACGTAGGCGAGCCCGAATTCCTCCATCGTGCCGCTGCGCAGCTTCGGGTCGACGATCCGCAACAGCGCCAGCCCGGTGGAGATGGACGCGGTGGACCAGCCCCAGGTGAACAGCCCGCGCTCCAACCAGTTCCGGGTGAACATCCGCGGCGTGAGCATCCGGAACACCAGCACGCACAGCGCCAGACCGAAGACGAACAGCAGGATCAACGGGACCGCGTAGTCCACCACGATGCTCGGCACGATCGCCGCGATACCCACCGCGACAAGCAGATCGGTGGCCGAACCGGAAATGCTCTTGATCGTCGTGCCGTCGACGTAGTGCCAGGCCGGCGTGCGGTTCAGCACCAGCCGCATGGCCAGGCCGCACAGGAACGCGGCGGCGAAGACCGGAACGGACACCTCGGGCAGCAGCCGCTCGACACCGGCGCTTGCCAGGTAACCGGCGAAGGTCACCAGCACGACCAGCGCCACCTGCAACGCAAGCGGTTCGAGGGAGTTCGCGGATACCGTGGCGTGCCCGACCGGTTCCCGCCGCTCGGCATCCGGCACCAGACCGGTGCGCAGCTCCGCCGGCAACGCCGTGGACGCGACGACCTCTTCGGCCCGGCCGGTCTTGACTCCCCACTTCGCCATCACCAGCCCGCCGATGATGGCCACCACGACCCCGACGGTCGCCGAAGTGAACCCGAGCGAGGCGGCCGCCGGCCAGCCGGCGTCGGACAGCGTGGTGCCAACCGCCGCCGCGGTACCGAACCCGCCGGCCCAACCGGCCGCGAGTAGCAGGCCGAACCCGCCGGGCAAATCGAAGAACAGGCCAAGTACCGCTACGGAGAACAGCACGCCAAGCCCCCACTGGAGCACGTAGCTGGACACCGAGTAGGACCACATCACCCGGGCGCGGCGCAGCCGGCCACGGGTGAATGACCCGCTGAGCGGGAGTGAACCGAAGACCACCGCAGTCAAGATCGTCGCGTACGTCTCGAGTTCCTCGGACAGCGGCAGCAGTCCCGCGCCATGCGGGCCGAGCGCCAGGCCGAGCACCCCGGCGATGATGCTGGCCGGCAGCAGCAACCGTTGCACGATCCCGATCGTGGCCCGCACCAGCTTGCCGATCAGCAGCAGTGCGCAGATGCAGCCGGCGTCGACGAACACGCTCCAAGCGGTGAACTCCATGGCACCTCCTACACCGGAAACGCTCGCACACCGCCCGCTGGGACGGGCCCGCCCGCTCCTCCCGCGGGGGAGATCACAGAACCCGACCGGGGTTGAGGATGCCGTGCGGGTCGAGCGCGTACTTGATCTGCTGGTGCGACCACAGTGCGGCCTCGTCGAGCTCGCGGGCCAGCCAGTGCCGCTTGAGGGTGCCGACGCCGTGCTCGCCGGTGATCGTGCCGCCGAGCTCCAGCCCCAGCGCCATGATCGCGTCGAACGCGCGCTGCGCCGATGCCACCTGCCGCTCGTCGTTGGCGTCGAAGGCGACATTCGGGTGAATGTTCCCGTCCCCGGCGTGGCCGACACAGGAGATCAGCACGTCGTGCTCGTTGGCGATCTTTTCGATGCCGCGGACCAGTTCGGCGAGCCGGCGCCTCGGCACACAGATGTCGTCGATAAGGCTGGGGCCCTGTTTTTCCATCGCGACACCGGCCAGGCGACGGGCGTGCATCAGCAGGTCGCCCTCGGCCGGATCTTCCGCGACGATCACCTCGGTCGCCGCGCTGTCCTTCGCCGCGCGTTCGAACGCTTCCAGCTCGCCTGACGCGGCCGCGGTGTCCGACTGGGCGATCAGCATCGCGCCGGTGCCGTCCGGGAAACCCAGTTCGGTCAACTCGCCGACCGCCCGGATGCTGGCGGCGTCCATGAACTCCAGCACGGACGGCTTGAATCCCTCGCTGAGATACCGCGCCACCGCGCGGCAGGCGTCCTCGGCGCTGCTGAAGAACCCGACGGCGGTGAGCGGGCGCATCCGTGCCGGGCGCAGCGCGAGGGTGATCTCGGTGGCGATGCCGAGAGTGCCCTCCGAGCCGACGAACAGGCGGGTCAGGTCGTAGCCCGCGACCCCCTTCGCGGTACGCCGCCCGGTGCGCATCACCCGGCCGTCCGCGAGCACCACCGAGAGTCCACGGACGAAATCGGCCGTGGTGCCGTACTTCACGCAGCACATGCCGCCCGCGCCGGTGGCGACGTTGCCGCCGATCGTGGAGATGTCCTTGGAACCCGGGTCCGGCGGGTAGTACAGGCCCCGCTCGGCGACCGCGTTCGCCAGGTCTCCGTTGATCACCCCTGGTTCGACCACCGCGATCTGCTCCTCGGCGTCGATCTCCAGGATGCGGTTCATCTTCTCCAGGTTCAGCAGCACGCAGCCGTCGATGGCGTTGGCCCCACCGGACAACCCGGTCCGGGTGCCCTGCGGCACCACCGGCACCCGGTGCTCGGATGCCCACCGCAGCGTCGCGACGACGTCGTCGGTGGCGCGGGCCCGCACCAGCGCCCGCGGCTCGCCTGCCGGGCAGAACGTGGCCTTGTCGTGGCTGTAGGCCGCCAGCACGTCGGCGTCGTCGGTGCCAACGCCGGCGGGCAGTATGTCCAGCAGCGACCGTGCTCCCGTCATGTCTCCATCATCGTCATATTCCGCGCCAGGTAGCCAGACCCCTCGGCACCCGCATCGCTAGAATAACGGCGTCATAAATGCGTTAGGTGGACACAACGCCGACGTTGTCGGACACCCGGAGGCACTCGCCGATCCAGCCGCCGATCGCGGTGACCAGCGCGAGCACGATCAGCACGCAGGCGACCGACCACGAACCTCCTAGGCGAGGTGGTGTTGGCGGGTCAGCGGGAGGGTGGCCGCGTGATGGATCGGGATTTCCCGGCCGTCGACCACGATCGGACCCGGTTCCAGCGGGACCTCGACGCGCGGGGTGGCGGTGTTGCGCCGCATGTCCGCCCTCGAAAGGCCACGGCTGCCGCGGACGGCGACGTACCGAGGTCCGGCCGGCAGCGCGGCGCACGCCTCCGCGTCCGCGAGGCATTCCGCGGAGACGAACACGCTGGACAGCCTGCGCGGCGCGGAACCGAGACCGCCGAAGAACGGGCGCATCACGCGCGGCTGGGTGAGCCGGGTGGAGCCGGAACCGGAGCCGCTTGCGCCCCACGCCACGAAACCGGATTTGATCACGAGCTCGGGCTGCGCGCCGAACCACGCCGGGTGCCAGAGCACGATGTCGGCCAGCTTGCCGGGACTCACCGAGCCGACCTCGTGCGCCATGCCGTGCGCGATCGCCGGGTTGAGCGTGATCTTGCTGAGGTAACGCAGCACCCGCTCGTTGTTCGGATGCTCGAGGCCGGTCTCGCCTGCCAGCGACGCGCGCACGTGCGCGAGCTGCCAGGTCCGCCGTGCCGTCTCGGCGATCCGCCCCATGCCCATCGAGTCCGAGTTCACGATGCTGATCGCCCCGGTGTCGTGCAGCTCGTTCTCCGCGGCGATACCGTGTTCCCGCACCCTGGTTCGCGCGATCTCCACATCACTGTCCACCATGGAATGTCCCTTGTGGACTGTCATGGTCATGGGGAACAGCTCGGCCACGGTGGCGGGCGTGAGCGGGAGGGTCGGGGTGGTGGACGAGGTCAGCACGTGCGGGTGGGTGATCACCTCGAGCAGGTCCGGCGGGCCACCGCCACCCTCGACGTGATACGCGTGCACGGTGCGGCCCGCGGTGGCGGCCAGGGTGTCGGCGAGAAAGCCGGATTCGTTCAACGTGTCGGTGTGCAGCGCGACGGGCAGATCGACTTGCTCGGCCACGGCAAGGCAGGTGTCCACGATCCGGGGTGTCGCGCCCCAATCCTCGTGGATCTTGAAGCCGCCCGCGCCTGCCAGCACCGCCCGATCGAGCAGCTCGGTGGACGACGTGGAGCCGCGCGCGAGGAACGCCACGTTGATCGGCACATCCCGCCAGCCCTCGATG
This sequence comes from Pseudonocardiaceae bacterium, assembly GCA_009379845.1. Taxonomy (GTDB): domain Bacteria; phylum Actinomycetota; class Actinomycetes; order Mycobacteriales; family Pseudonocardiaceae; genus Tamaricihabitans. The sequence continues at coordinate 35,717 of WHSZ01000043.1, forward strand.
AGGGTGTGCAGGTTGCGCGCCGGGTTCGCGCCGACGTCCCACACTCCGCCAATGCCCATCCCGACCAGCGAGGTGACCCCGGCGGACAGCGCGGCCGGTACCACCTCAGGGCTGGAAAGGTGCACGTGTGAGTCGACGACGCCGGGCGTGGCGATCAGCCCGTCACCGGTGATCATCGCGGTGTGCGAGTCGACGACCAGCTCCACACCATCGGCCATGTCGGGGTTTCCGGCCCTGCCGACCCCGACGATTCTGCCGTCCGCGATGCCGATGTTGGTCTTGCGGACGCCAAGCTCGGGGTCGAGCAGCAGCACGCCGAGAATCACCATGTCCAGCGCGCTGTCCCGGCCGGCGCGCGGCGCGACGAGCAGCCCGTCCCGCGCGGTCTTGCCGCAGCCGCCGAGCACCTCCTGGCCGGGCTCGGTGTCGTCGGCGTCCACCTCGACCCACAGATCGGTGTCAGCCAGCCTTACCCGATCGCCTGCCGTCGGCCCGTACACCGCGGTGTAGCGCTCCCGGCTCATCCGGTTGCTCATGGATCGCCTCCGGTTTCCACCACGGTGACCGTCCGCTGCTCGCCCGGCGGGAAGTTCAGCGCCGTGCCGGCCGGGATGTCCAGCCGGTAGCGGGCGGCTTCGGCGGCGCCCAGCTCCACCTCGAGCGCCGCGTTGACCTGGTCGAGCGGGAAGTGTGAGGACAGCCAGATCTGCCGCCGGCCGGTGTTGCGCACCCGGATCTCGCGGCGCGGATGATCCGGCGCGAGCTCGATGTCCCCGGAACCAGAGACCACCGCGGTGCCTGGCGAACCGAACGGCGCCTCCACGTGCACGAGGCTGCTGCCGTGCGGGAAGAGCGCCTCGACCTCGATCCGAGGCACCGCGGTCGGCACGTCGGGCAGCAGCTCGTCCGGGCCGACCACCCGCCGCGCGGCCGCGATCACCTCGTCCAGCGGCACCCCGTCCCACGCCATCTCCAGGATCTCGTCGCAGACGAGCGCGGTCGCCTCGGTCGCGCCGAGTAGCGCGCCGCGGGCCCGCCGCTTGCGAGCCAGCTCGGCCGCCGCGAACAGCGTCAGGCGCTCCTGCTCACGCGGGGTGATGTGCATGCGGGCTCCGGTCCGTCGCAGATCCGAAGGCTCTACCCTGTCGGTGAGCGATGGCCTAGCACAATGGTCAGGGGCGGCTGGACGAAAAGTACTCGGCGGCGACTCGAAGTACCCGGTCGTTGCTTGCCGGATCGCCGATGGTGATACGCACGCCCTCGCCGGGGTACGGCCGCACGATCAGACCCTCCCCGCCACAGGCCGTGGCGAACTCCACGGTCTGCTCGCCGAGTGGCAACCACAGGAAGTTGGCCTCGCTGCCCGGAACCGGGCAACCAATATCGCGCAATCCGTTGAGCACCCGCCTGCGCTCCTCGACCAGCGCCTCGACCCGGTCGAGGAGTTCGGATTCCGCGTGCAGTGACGCGATGGCCGCGGCTTGCGCGAGCGCGGTAACGCCGAACGGCACCGTGTAGGAGCCCATCGCCGCGGCGATCGATTCATGCGCGATGGCGAAGCCGACCCGGAGCCCGGCAAGCCCATAAGCCTTGGAGAAGGTGCGCAGCACGACCAAGTTGGGATAGTCCCCGTACAGCTCGACCCCGTCCGGCGTATCCGGGTCGCGGACGAATTCCCGATACGCCTCGTCGAGCACCACGGGGACGTCGGGCGGTACCCGATCGAGGAACCGCCGCAGCGCGGTGCGCCGCAGCACGGTACCGGTCGGGTTGTTGGGGTTGCAGACGAACACCAGCCGGGTGTGGTTGGTGATCGCGCCGGCCATCGCGTCCAGGTCGTGCACCTCGGGGTGCGCCAGCGGCACCGGCACCGAGCGCGCACCGGCGATCTGGGTGATGATCGGGTATCCCTCGAAGGAACGCCAGGCGTAGACGACTTCCTCGCCCGCGGACGCCCTGGCCCGCAGCAACTGTTGCACCACACCGATCGATCCTGGGCCGACGACGATGTGCTCGGCCGGCACGTGGAACCGCTCGGCCAGCCGGGCGGTCAGCTCGGCGCAGGACGGGTCCGGGTACCGGTTCAGCCGGCCCGACTCGGCGCGTACCGCCCGCCGCACCGATCGCAACGGGCGGTACGGGTTCTCGTTGGTGGACAGTGCGTAGCTGACCGGGCAGGCGGGAGTCCGGGTGTCCGGCTTGGTGATCGGCGCGCTCACCCGCGTCGCCCGCTACTGGTCCGGCTCGTCGAGCAGGACCACGCTTTCCTGCTCGTTCGGGTCGGTCCGGACGACGACGGCTACCAGTGGTTCGGTCTCGCTGCGGTTGGCGGTCTGGTGTGGCACGCCGGCCGGGACGTAGATGAAATCGCCGCCCTCGGCGATCAGCTCCTTGCGTAATCCCTTGCCGTACCGGCATTTGGCATGACCGGAGATGATGTACACCGCTGATTCGTGGTTCTCGTGCAGGTGCGGGCGATGTGTTGAACCGGGTTGAACGGTGGCCACGTGTAGGCACAGAGCCTGGGAACCGGCAGACTCCCGTGAGATACCGGCGAAGAAGATGTGCCCCTGCTTTCCTTCATACGTCTGGTCGGTGTGCACAAGCACCAGGTCGTCCCGGTTCACCGGTTCCTGACGTGACTCATTGAGCTTGGCGTCCATGACAAGTCTCCTTGGCACCGTTGGTTCCGCCGGACCAGCCAACAGAAACCGTGACGATTGGCCGGAGGCGCGTGCGTCGGGTGGCAACGCGCTCCGCTGATCTCATGGGCAGGCACCGACGTCAACGAAGAAGGATCCCATGTGCGACCGGGAAAGTCCGCAATGGACGCAGGGGGCTAATTCGGGCGGGTTGGTTGGCGATTCCCCGGCCACGCCGCCTGTTGGATGGTAAGAATCCGCTTCATGACAGGCTACTTACCGGCGCCCCGTTTCGGCCGCTGCGCTCGCTGCTGAACGCATTCGCCTTGATCATTTGGTGTCTGGTGTGGTTTTGGTCGGGTTCCTGGCCGCGGGTGGTAGCTCGTTGCGGCTGGCGACGCGCCAGTCGGGTGGGCTGGGCCCGAGCCGGCTGAGGGCGGCGATCTGCTGGTGGCACCAGGGCGAGATGGTCAGTTCGCCATTGAGGACGGTGGTGACGAAGGTGTCCCATGGCACCCACCTGGTGTCGGAGACCTCGGATGGTTCCGGTACTGGCTGGTCGTCGGACCATACTCGGTATACGGGGCATACCTCGTGCTCAATGATCCCATTCGACATCTGCGCGCGGTAGCGGAACGTGGGCAGCACGGGGTCGATCGCGGTGTGTGATAGCCCGAGCTCGTCCCGCAGCCGCCGGGCAACGGCCTGCGGGAGCTCCTCGTCCGGCAGCGGGTGCCCGCAGCAGCTGTTGGTCCACGCGTTGGGCCAGGTCCTCTTGGTGGAGGCGCGGCGGGTGAGCAGGAATTCGCCGCGTGAGTTGAATACGTAGGCGGAGAATGCCAGGTGCAGCGGCGTGTCGCGGTGGTGGACTGTCGCCTTGTCCGCCGTACCGATCCGGTTTCCGTCGTCGTCTACCAGAACAACCTGTTCCCTGGTCATACCCGTCATACCCGATCCGCCGCGATGAGCAGGTAGTGGAAGCTACCCTCGCGATAGGCGGTGAGGAATGCCTCCTCGATCCCGGTCGCCACGGGCGACTGCGCGCGCAGCTCCCAGTACGGGATGGTGGCGGTTGTCAGGTCGATGACGTTGATGGGCACCAGGTTGTTCGCGGCAAGCGCCTTGAAGTAGTGGCTGCGGGGGTGGATGTTGCACGTGTAGTGCTCGTCGATGCGGCTGACGGCCTTGGTCCGCCCGCCGGTGACGTCGTGCGAGCAACCAGTGATGCACACGTAGCGACCCCCGTGTGCCAGCAGCCGAGCGAACTCGGCGAACAATTCGAACAGGTCAACGTACATGGTGCTCTCGTTCGTCCAGAGTCCCCGCATGGACCCCGCCTCGAAGCCGCTGTCGAGCATATTGCGGTAGTGAAACCGCACCGCGTCGTCGATGCCGCGCCGCTCTGCTTGGTCGTTGGCGAACGCGACCTGTGCCTCCGAGATCGTCACCCCGTCCACCTGGCAGCCGAACCGGGAATGCGCTATCACGCTGGTGCCGCCACGCCCTGACCCGGCGTCGAGCAGACGGGCCGACGGGCCGATGTCACCGACGTGGTCGAGCAGGAAGTCCGCCTGCGCGGTCTCCAGCCTGTGCATCTCCTCGATGATCGTGTCGTCGCGGGCAGGGGCGGGCGCGTCGAGCACGCGCGGGTCGTAGTCGCCGATGCCGTAGTGGTGGTGGTAGAGGCCGTCGATCTCGCCAAGCCGCAGGTTCACCGGATCGCGCTCGTAGTCCCAGTACTCGGCGACGGCTTTCTGGTAGTCCGTGCGCAGGACCGGTGCCGTGGTCGAGCTGGTCATGTGCGACTCCCTTCGGGTTGTGCCGTGCGGGCAGCGTGGCCCCGGTTGTCTGCTGTGGACGTCTCTTCGGTGTGGTAGCGGCGGGTGGTGGCGTGCCACTCGCGGCTACCACCAAGCCAGGCCCAGGTGTCGGCGAAGAACCGGCGCAGCGTCGGTGTGCCGACAGCGGATAGCGCGGCCGCCTCCGCGACGAACGCGCGCATCAACTCGTTGTGGATCTCGACGGTGCGTTTGATCGCCTCGCGCTGGCCGCACATCTCCTCCTGCGCGATCACCCGGGGCAGGTTGAAGTCGTTCTCCGACTCGAAATCGGCCGAGTGCAGGTCGTTGATCAGCACGTTGGCGTCCCCGGCCAACGTAAACGCCCGGCGCACCCTCGGGTGGTAGAACTCGGTCGGCGACAGCTCGTATCCGGCGACCGCGTCGATCAGGATCATCGGCGGCAGGTAGCTGTTCAGGTGACGCTGTACCAGGTACTCCCACACCGGCGGGGTGCGCCCGTTGGCGTGCCAATCTGCCTCCTGATTCCACGCGACGTAGAGGATCGACATCTGGTGCTGGAACCGCGCCATCTGCGTCACCGAGGTGTAGCGCGCGAGGTGTTTCATGGCGCTGCGGAACGCGGTCGCGATTGGCTCGTCGGTGCGGTACTGCTCCAGCTGAGGTGCGTACGCCGCTGCCAGCGGGGCCGGGTCGACAACGGCGAGCAGCTTGGCCAGCCGCGAGCCGACAATGGCGGGATCGGCGCCTAGCTCGACCTCGTCGATGTAGTAGTCGTCGGTCGCCCACTCCGCGACGACGCACTTCGCCGCGGCCAGTAGCCGGTCCGGGTCCTCAGTCGCGGGGTGGGTGAGCGTGATCAGCCTCCCGAACTCGCACTGGGCGAGCCGGTCGAGCCGCCCCGAGTAGATCCCGACCTGCTCGGCCCACTCGACCAGCCGGCCGTCCACATCCTTGGCAAGCGCTGGGTCGTCGCGAAGCGGGCCGGGGCAGAACAGCGCCGGGATCTCGTCGTCCGCTGAATCCTGGATAGGCTCGCGCGGCGCGAGATCGGCAGGTGAATGCGGAAAGCGGACGGCCCCGGTGCCGAGCCCGCTCACGAACCGACGCACGCTGCCTAGCGGCGGGTCCGTCACGCCGGCGGCTTCGATAAGCCGGGACAGGTCCGTTGGCGGCGCGCTGTCCATATTGGTCAGCAGGGACGTCGCCAGCTCTGTCAGCTCGTCGATACCGGACATCGATGCCTCCTTTCTGCGGTCAGTGATCGCGATAGACGAGCTCGGCCAGCGCCATCAGTTCGGCCTCGGCGGTCGTGTCCTCCTTCATCGTCCGAGTTGGACGTTTTCGAGGACGCCGAGTGCGTCGGGGACAAGGACAGCGACGGAGTAGTAGCAGCTGACCAGATAGCGCGTGATGCCCTTCTCCGTGATGCCCATGAACCGCACATTCAGACTCGGCTCGTACTCGTCCGGGATTCCTGGCTGGTGCAGCCCGATGACGCCGGAGTCGTCGACCCCGGTGCGCATGCACAGGATCGACGTGGTGCCGCGCGAGCTGATTGGAATCTTGTTGCTGGGAAAGATGGGCACGTTGCGCCACGTCATCACCGGGGTGCCGTCGATGTCGATGGTCGCCGGATAGATCCCACGCCGGTTGCACTCCCTGCCGAACGCCGCAAGGGCGCGCGGGTGAGCCAGGAACAGGCGGGACTTCCGGCGGCGGCCGAGCAGAGCGTCCATGTCGTCCGGCGTCGGCGGGCCCGTGCGGGTCTGCACCCGTTGCCGCAGGTCGACGTTGTACAGCAAGCCGAAGTCGCGGTTGTTGAGCATCTCTTATTCCTGCCGCTCGCGTAGCGCTTCGATGGTCAACCGCAGCTGCTGCTCAACCTGGTCCATCGGCTGGTTGTAGAGGTCGGCGACCCTGCTGTGCACCCGCAGCACAGTCTGGGCGACGCTGAGCTCGTACTCGCGCGGCTCGGCCTCGTAGTCCACGAAGGTCCCGCGCAGCCCCGGTTCGCCGTCGTGCCCTGATGCGAGCTCGATCAGTGCCTCGCCGCGCTTGTTCGTTGCCGGCGCAGGTGATTCGAGGACGCCGCGCACGTGCTCGAACAGGGAGCCGTAGGTGGTGCCGGTCTGGTCAATCGCGTCACGCGACAGCTCAAGCACCGTGCACGAGGTCTCGGTCCGGTAGGTGAACTCCCACTCGACGTCGGTGCCCGCGAGCGTGCGGTCGCCGAAGAATTCGCCTTCGGCAAGTACGTCGAGCACGGTCGCCGCACCGTACTCACCGCTGCGGATCCTAGCGATCTTGCCGTGCGCGACAACCACGACCCGGTCGGAGCGCTGTCCCGCCGTCGCGATCACCTGACCGGCCTCGATCGCGCGTTGCTCGAACCGATCCGCCAATGCGGCGAGCGCGGCCTCATCCTGATAACCCCGCAGCAACGGCAGCTCGCACAGCTCACGGGGCACGACCCGCGCTGCTCCCGCGTCCGTTGTGACGGCGACCAAGCCGTCGCCGAGCGGGTAGCTCCGCCTGCGGTTGATCCTATAGGTCCCCGCGGACACCTCCTGCCACGGCAGCCGTCGCAATAGCCACCGCGGGGTCACCTCCTGCATCTTCGGGGAGGACTTGGTGGTGCTCGCCAGATTCCGCGCGACCGCCCTGCTGAGACTCTGCTGCTGCTCGGCGGCCGCGTCCGGTTCGAGTGCCTCGGTCACGGTTGCCACACCCTTCAGCGGTCACCCGAAAGATCCGGTGACCACGCCTGCTCTCGGTCAGCTTTCCCGCCCGATTTCGGCGTATTCCAGCGTCGCCAGCGCGTCCGGCGTGAGCACTGCGACCGAGTAGTAGGCACTGACCAGGTAGGAGATGATCGCCTTCTCGCTGATCCCCATGAACCGCACGGACAGGCCGGGTTGATACTCGTCCGGGATCCCGGTCTGGTGCAGCCCGATCACGCCCTGCTTCTCTTTGCCGGTACGCATCAGCAGGATGCTGCTGGTCTGGGTATCGCTGATCGGGATCTTGTTACACGGGAAGATCGGCACCCCCCGCCATGCGGGAACCTTGTGGCCGCAGACATCGACACTGTCCGGATAGAGACCGCGCTTATTGCACTCCCTGCCAAACGCACCGATGGTGCGGGGGTGGGCAAGGAAAAAGCCAGGATCCTTCCACACCAGCGTCAGCAGCTCATCCAAGTCGTCGGGCGTCGGCGGACCCGTGCGGGTGTTGATGCGCTGCCGCATATCCGAGTTGTGCAGCAGCCCGAACTCCTTGTTGTTGATCATCTCGTGTTCCTGCCGCTCGCGCAACGCCTCGATGGTCAACCGCAACTGCTGCTCGACCTGGTCCATCGGCTGGTTGTAAAGGTCGGCGACCCTGCTGTGCACCCGCAGCACAGTCTGCGCGACGCTGAGCTCGTACTCGCGCGGCTGCGTCTGGTAGTCGACAAACGTGCCAGTAATGTCGGGTTCGCCGTCGTGCCCCGCCGAAAGGTCGATGGCCGCCTCGGCGTGTTCGTTCTGCGACTTCCCCTTCGCTGCCTGGAACCTGGCGAGCTGCTCACGCAGCGCCTCGGACTGGTCGAGCACCTCATCGAACGCCTGCTGCGACAGCACGAGCAGCGTGCACGGCGTGACCGCCTTGACAGTGAACTCCCAGATATCCTCCGGATCGGCCAGCGTCTCGTCGCCGAAGTGGTCGCCATTCGCCAGGACGTCGAGCACCGTCTGGTCGCCGTACTGTCCTGGTCCGAGCTTGTTGACCTTGCCGTGCGCAATGAGGAACGACTGATCGGACCGGTTGCCGAACTCGACGATCACATCGCCTGGCTCGTACTCGCGCTGCTCATATCGTTCCGCCAGCGCGGTCAGGACGTCGGTGTCGTCGAAGCCCCGCAGCAGCGGCAGCTCGGTCAGCTCCTGCGGGATCACGCTGATGTCGGTACCGACGTTGGAGAACGTCACCCGACCATCGCCGACGTCATAGGTCAGCCTCCGGTTCACCCGGTACGTGCCACCGGTGGCCTCCTCCCAAGCGAGCATGCGCAGCAACCAGCGCGACGAGATCTCCTGCATCTGCGGCGCGGATTTGGTCGTGGTCGCCAAATTCCGCGCGGCCGCCCTGCCAAGGCTCAGCTGTTGTTGGTCTGCGGTCTCGCCGGCTGACGGCGACCCTGTCGGGTCCGTAACAGACACGTAGAACACCCCAAAATGGACGGAGGTACAACCGGGCGACGACATAAAGCCCACGCGACTCGTACTGTTCGCGGGACTGTCGGACATTGCGTGACGGTGTGCGGTCTGCCGACTCAAGTTGTCGGCCGTGCCCCGGGATCCTAAAAGTCGCGACCGTCGACGACAAGGGTCGAGCCAACGGAACCGGCTCGTTCGACTACAGCGAGCAAGACGACTGCTGGCACGGGTTGGTGGTCGTCGGCGCGCTCGACAACGGTAAGCCAGACCGTCGCCGCGCCACTGATCAGCTGAGCTCGTGGACAGCGCCACGCAATGGCGCGAGCAGCGACTAACAACTGCGACTAACGACGCAAAACGGGTCCCACCATGCTTGGTGAAGACCCGACCTTGCTGGTCACAACTCACTGAAAGTGGCCAGGGACGGGATCGAACCGTCGACCTTCCGCTTTTCAGGTCTCGGGGTGTTCGTTCGGCAGGGTCCAGGCATCGAGCATTCCCTGGTCAGTGCCCCGCTGTGAACGCCTACGGCCGGCAACGTCTGGAGACGACTGCCACTGACGGGTGCAACTGACAGTGCGCTTTCTAGGCGCCCGCTTTTCACCTGTCGCGGCCCTCTCTCGACGGTGGCGCATGATCAAACGAGGCATGAGGGTGACGACAAAGCCGGGTCAGCCCGACCGACGCGCTGCGGCAGCCACCTACCCCCGGGTGGCGGTGCGCGGTTACGGGGTGTGTTCGGCGGCGCGGAGCATGTCGGTGCAGTAGTTGGGTGGTCCACCGATATCGCCGGGCACCTGGTCGCCGACCGCGGCCCAGAACGCGCGGGTGGCGAGGGAGGTGTCCATGGTGGTGGTCGACCACGAATAGCCGGGTGCCCGGGCGACGGCCGCGGCGACGAGGACGCGGCCGTAGCCCATCCGGCGGTACTTCTCGTCGACCCGCACGTGCTCCAGGACCGCCCGGCGGCACGGGCCGCAGGCGCGGAGATCGATATCGCCGACGCTGACACCGCCGAGCCACAGCTCAATGTGCCCCAGCCCTCCACGCATGGCCGGCGGGATCAGCACCAGCACGAGCCCCATCGTGTCTGCGTCCTCGGCGCTGTATTGCTCGGTTGGGTCGATCAGATACCAGGTGGCCAGTGGGTCCTTCAGCGCATAGCAGACCTCGCAGGTGATGTCTGTCAGCCGGTAGTAGTGCGAGTAGCGGCCTGTCACGCCGGCGATCTGCAGCCGATGCCCACGCAGGCAGTAGTCGGGCGACTGTGCGCTACCCCGTCCGACGGCCGGCCGCACCGCCCCATGCGACCCGTACATCCCACGCTCAACGTCGAAGTCGACCACAAGTTCGATTATGCGCTGAGCGTGGGGTGTGTGGAACCGTGCGGGTCGGCTTAGGACGTCGTGTCTCTGGCTTCCTCGTGGAGGTGGAGCAACACCGGCGGCGCTTTTTCTAGGAAGGTGGCCAGCATGTTGTCGTCGAGCGAGCCGACCACGCGTTCACCTCGGAGTACGTCGAAGTAGCCATCGAGTGTGAGCTCGGTTGACACGGGCTCGTCCTGCGTGAGCAGGCGCGCGAGTGCGAGCACGTTCGAGACGTCGTCATCGTCAGCCATGGTCGCTCCGTCCTCCGGTTAGCAGCGGTTGGCTCTGGGCCTGCGTCGGGTGCGTGGTCGACACGGTTCGACGGCAATGCCTCCACTTCACAAGGCAACCATAGTTGACGAATCGGCTGGCAGGAGATTCTTGTACAAGAATTCTCTATGAGAAGATCAACTCTGGCGAGATCAACTCTAGGTCAATTAGACATCTGGCACTATGCCCTCTCAGTCTCGCCCCTCCTCGGAGACCGTCATCGCGTTCGGTCGCCGGGTCGCTGAAACCCGCCGCAAGGTCGGCATGGGTCAGGAGAAGCTCGCGCGCCGCGCCCACATCCACGTCACGGCCATATCGAGCATCGAGAGAGGCGTCACGAACACGGGATTGGAAAACGTCGTCCGCATCGTGCAAGCCCTCGGGGTATCCGCCGCCGAGCTCCTAGACGACCTGCCGGCGCCGCCAGTACGTGACGATCATGACTAGCTCTGCCTGGAGCCCGAGCTCGTCCGCGAGCCTGTCGCTGTCTCGCTGAGGGCTATCGGCGAGCTGCTGCTGCCCGGCCCGACAGTGACGATCCGTCAGTCAAGCGGTCGACGAGTCGTCGTCGCCGGCGCCGAGAAGCCGGAATCGGCCAGGAAAGACTCGCGCGCCGCACTATATCCACAAGACCATGCTGGCCGACCTCGAACACGTCCGCCGCAACCCCGGCCTGATCAACGTCCTCAAGATCGCAGGCGCAATCCCGTGCCCCCGGCGACCTGCTCGACGACGTACCGCCCCCGCCAGTCGAAGACTACGACTGCTAAGCGCCCCGTAGCTCGCAAGTTCCCCAGCTTGCATGCGGGCTATGTTCCACCCGCTCTGAGGCTCGCTGAGTGTCCCTCGGACCACTCCCGTGCGTGACCGGATCACCGGTAGGGTCGGGTATATGGCGAACGTTTGGCAGGTACAGGTGGCAGCTCCGACAAGGGAAGTGGCGACGGCGCTTGCACGGGCCGCCGTGGAGGCTCGACTGGCTGCCGGCGGGCAGGTAGTCGGCCCGGTCACGAGTGTGTTCTGGCACCTAGGCGAGTTTGGCACTGGCGACGAGTGGCAAGTGCTTCTCAAGACCACTGATGACCGGTACAAGGAGCTGGAACATTTGCTGGTTGAGCGGCATGAGTGGACAAACCCGGAAATCACGGCGATTCCGCTAGCCGCTGGTCTGGCGCCGTACCTCGACTGGGTGGAGCGGACGACGAGCGAGTAGGTCGGGGACGCCCGCGACCGCCTTGTGCTCCTCGAACCTGTCGAGCACGGTCGTAAGCCGCTGCTGCGGCCGTGCGGATGCGACGTGTGACGATAGGTCGAACGCGCGGCCAAGCGCGGTCGCGGCGTGCTCAACTTCGCCAGCATCGAGGTAAGCGTCGGCCAACCAAGAGAGATAGAGCGCCTTATCGCGAGCGTGGCTGTCATCGTATTCAGCCATCGCCGCCTCCAATGCCGGAACCGCGCGAAGGGGCCGGCGAAGCTCCGTCCAGCACCTGCCCGCCATTATTTGCAGTTCGGTCGAATTATGTGCCCATGCAGCCCAATCTGGCGCGGCATCAGAAATGCCACCGCTCGCCAACGATTCTTCAGCCCGCCCCAGGGCGTTGGCTACTTGTTCAGAGTGTCCACCGACGGCATACGTCCATGCGCCTCTCTGAAAGAGCAGTGACTTCACGGCCGGATCTGCGCTATTCGCCGCGATGGTGAACGACTTGTCGGTTAGGTCAGTGGCAACCGTTCCCGTCGATAGAAGCTGGTACGAGCGGAGCGCCAATGCATTTCCGGCTAGTTCCGCGTTGTTCGCTTCCTTCGCTGCGTTAAAGCTCCACTCGAATAGGTGCTTCGCGTCCCCCTGCCATCCGGCGTCGAACGCTGCCCAGCCCGCTTGCTGAGCCTGCTCTGCGTAGAGATTCAGCAATTCCCGCTTGGTCACTCCCGAAAAGCTCCCATCCTTGAGCAGCTTTTCTGTCTTCTCAACTTCCACTCGGTATAGCTGGTAGGTATCAGCGCCACCCAAGTGATCGTCAAGCCGACGAAGGCGCAGGATGTTGTCCTTCAATTGGGAGACCGTGCTTGAGCCGATGCGGTTGCCAGTTGTCCCTGAGGGTATTTCCTGTAGCTGCATGTTCAGCGTGGTGGCGGCAATCCCAGCGCCGATTTTCATGAAGTCGCGTCGCAGCACCGACGATTCTCCGTTCTCACGAGTGGTTTCAGCCATCGCGGCTTCAGCAACGTCCTGTACATGCACGGGCCGCTGTTCCCATGGCCGCGGGGCGAGATCCAGCATCGAGCCAGGGATGCGCAGGCCGTCGGCAACCCGCTCGAAGATCTCGACGCGCTGCGCTTGAACTCGCCCGCTGACGTAGTCCTGAACCCTGGAAACCGTTAGCTCGCAACGCCTTGCCAGATGGGAGGCAGTGAAGCCCACTCCACCCCAACGCTTCGCCAAGCGCAGCACCTCACCTAGGTTCCGCTCAGCACAGGCTTGGACGAATTCGGGCCGGGAGAGGACTTCGCGCGGTACGTGGTCCGCTGGTTGTTGCCTAGCCACTCTCGATCGTCCCCCTTCGGCGGCAATCCCGGCACTTGTTACCGGACAGTTTACCCAGCGTGGGTACTCGGCACGACCTTATTGCACCCCTGCTACCAGCGGTTTCCTAGAGCCATGAGGGAACAGAGAGACACACGACGGGGCAGGTTCAGATTGAACGACCATCGCCGGTCAGCCCCGAAGCTCCGCGAGCTGGCGCTCGATCTCATCGAGCCGAGCGGCGAGACCTTCAACTATGCGGCGAAGTTCGCCGGTACTGGCATCGTCCACCGGTTCGGGCTCTCCAGGCTTCCGTCGCACGAAGGCGCCCCGCCCTTGCCAGGACGTGACCAGTCCTTCCTCGCGGAGGGCACGCACGGCGCGTTGGATGGTGCCCGTCGACACGCCGTACTCCTGCGCCAGCGTGCGTACGGACTCGAGCTGCTCGCCAACACGCAGCTCATCCGCCTCGATTGCGGCCCGAATCTTGGCAGCCACCTGCTCGAACGGCAGCTGGGGGTCGTCGATATCCAACCGGGCACCTGTCATATCCCGAGCTTAGCCGTCTCGCGTGACATGGCACAGCAAACTCAGTCAATACACTGTCTTGACACAGCAGATACAGCGGATACTGTGACAGATACAGCAAATACAGTTCGAACCCGGACGGGGAGGTCACGTACCAGCCGGGCGGACATCGAAACGTTGGGAGCATCGATGCAGTTCGAGAGTGACCGCATGTACCGGGTCAGGTCGGTGGCAGAGGCGCTGGATGTCTCGGTTGCCACGATCTACCGCGCGATCGAATCCGGAAAGCTGGACGCCCTCAAGCACGGCACAGGCAAGGGCACGCTGCGCGTTCCCGGCCAGGCGGTCAACGACTACATCAACTCCTGCGCAGGAAGCGCGAACAACCCGCTGCCGGCGGGGCAGGCCTCGTCTGCCGACGACAAGACAACGCAGGAGGTGGCCTGAATGTCCAGCTCCGACGGCGAAATCCGCGCTGCTCTCCGGGCTGCCCGCCTGCATGTACCGGACTCCTGCCACGGCGACTTGTTGGATTTCCTGGCGACGGCCGCCGATCCGACCGTCCATGCCGACCAGAAGGACGAAGCGATACGCGCTGAGCGTGAGGAAATCGAGCGGCTGGTCGCTGAGGTGGAGCGCGAGGTCGGCGAGCAAGAGCGAAAGTCGCGCCGGGCTCATCTTGCGGGTTCGAGGCGGCGGATCGTGCGGCTACGACCGCGACGGCGGCCGCACGATCCGCTCACCAACTCGGGTGGGACGCCGGACGGTACGGGGGAGGCCGCGTGATGGCTGCCTTGTCGGAGTTGACGTGCCTGGGTTTCCACCGGCCGGGGGTTGGCGCTGGGGACGCCGAGATGTCCGCGTGGTTTGAGCGTGTGGCGGGTGTGCACGAGCGTCTTGCTGCGGAGTCGTGTGGCGCGGAGGCGGACGCCGAGTGGGGCCGTGCCGCGGCGTGTCGTGAACGAGCCTTGTTGCTGATCAATCACAACTAACTGGAAGGAATGCTGATGAAGTTCAGTTCTTTTCTTGCTGTGTCGGGATTTTTGGTGCTGGCCATGTTGGTCGGGGTGGCGATCGACCCCGAAGTGGGGCGCCTGGTCGGCGTCGCCAGCGGATTGGCCTTGGTGTTGCTGGTGGTGGTGGACGTCCGTAAGACGCGCGCCGACAAGCAGCGCACGGCGGCCGCCGAGCGGCGGAAGTCCCCGCGGCGGGACCGGTCGCTGGTGCGGAGCAAGCGATGACCGGCGCGGGTGAGACCGGCTTGGTGGTCCAAACCGCCCTGTGTGTGCCTGCCGGGCCGGGCTGTCGACCCAATCAACCACGGAGCAACGCGGGACGGGGGTATCTGCGATGACGTTGACCATCTTCATGATCGTGCTGCTCGCCGGGCTCCTGATCT
>WHSZ01000089.1 GCA_009379845.1 Pseudonocardiaceae bacterium
CGGACTGACGATAAGCGGGTCTGTTGTGGTGCTGTTGGCCATCGCCATGAACGTGATTCTCGGCATCACGTTCGGACTTCTGGGGCAGGGGGAGGCGGAGGACGCGATCAAAGCTATGTGTAGAACGGTGCCGAGGGCGAATACTGACGATCAGACCAACGGCTCCGAACACTTCAGCTGGTGCGCCAAGCGATCAGGAGTCGCGGTTTCGATCGGCCACTGGCGCCGCTTGGTGCGGGGGCAGGCCGGGGGCACGATGAAGCGCGGATCCGTCGTTCGGACGTACGGCCCGCCGGGCGACTCGCGGGAGACGCCCGGCGGGCCGAGCAACGGTCATGCCGTCGACGGCGTCCCGACCTTCTCCGACTTGTCGCCGCTCCACACCGAGATACAGGGGATCCTCGACGTGTCGCACCGGTCGGCGTACTTCTTGGTGATGTCGGTGACCTCGCTCATCAGCCCCTCGCTCAAGGTGATCGGGTTGAGCCCGAGGTGGAGGAACCGGTCGTTGGCCACGTGCAACTCGTTCTCGTCGGCCTCGTTGCGCGGGTTCTCGACGTTCTCGATCTTCGCGCCGGTGCGCTCGGAGATCATCTTCGCCAGGTCCCTGACCCGGTGGGTCTCCGTCATCTGGTTGAGGATCTGCACCCGGTCGCCCTTCGCGGGCGGATTGGCCAGGGCGAGCTCGATGCACTTCACGGTGTCCTGGATGTGGATGAACGCCCGGGTCTGGCCACCGGTGCCGTGCACGGTGAGCGGGTAGCCGACCCCGGCCTGCATCAGGAACCGGTTAAGCACGGTGCCGTAGTCGCCGTCGTAGTCGAACCGGTTGATCAGCCGCTCGTCGAGCTGGGTCTCCTTCGTCTGGGTGCCCCAGACGATGCCCTGGTGCAGGTCGGTGACCCGCACCTGGTCGTTCTTGTTGTAGTAGAAAAAGAGCAGCTGGTCCTGCGTCTTCGTCATGTGGTAGATGCTGCCAGGGTTCGGCGGGTAGAGGATCTCCTGGTCGATGAGCTCCTCGCCGGTGTCGATCTTCACGTTGAGGTAGCCCTCGGGGATCTTCATACCGGCGGTGCCGTAGCCGTAGACGCCCATGGTGCCGAGGTGGGCGATGTGGATGTCGAGGCCGCTCTCCACCACCGCGGCGAGCACGTTGTTGGTGGCGTTGAGGTTGTTGTCGACCGTGTAGCGCTTGTGCCAGCTGCTCTTCATCGAGTACGGCGCGGCCCGCTGCTCGGCGAAGTGCACGATGGCTTGGGGCTGCCAGTCCTGGAGGAGGTCCAGGAAGCGCTGGTAGTTGCTGGCGACGTCGAAGTTGTAGAAGGCGACGTCTTTGCCGGATACCTCTTTCCAGGCGCGCAGCCGCTGGCTCATCGGCCGGACCGGCGTGAGCGACTCGCATTCGAGCTCGATGTCGATCTTGCGCCGTGACAGGTTGTCGACGATGGCGACCTCGTGCCCCTGCGCGGACAGGTGCAGGGAGGTCGGCCATCCACAGAAGCCGTCCCCGCCAAGGACCAGTACTCGCATGTTTCTTCCTCCTGTTGTTCATCCCCGTCGGGGTGGCAGACGCTGCCGGCGTCGGTGACTCCACCACAGGGCTGTATCTGGGCGACGTCCCCGCCGCCTAAGAATCGCACTCCCCTTGGCACGCTCCGCCGGGCGGTCCAGGGGTTCAGGTGCAGGCCGCACTCCTTACCGTTGTGTAGCTCCCACCATCAGCGTGCTCGGTGTGTCGACAGTCCGAAGCAGGTCCAGCACCCACGTGAGTGCATCGTGGTACTCCATCGACAGGGCTCCAAGCAGGATGGGGTTGAGACGAGCAACCAGAATTGCGATGTTAACACCGGGGACGGCAGTGCTGTTCCAAGACCTCGACGCCGCAGGGCGCCCCGAATCCTCCGCTGAAATCGACAAGACGGACAAGGCGGACATGGCAGGACAACCGTCTCGGTAAGCGGAGTTCGGATTGTCTTGAGTCTGAGTTCAGGCCACGGGACACATTCGGCCGGTTTCCGCCCGGCTGCCCGGATGCTTGAATCAGGTGATGGCCGAGAACATCGAAACCCCGACCGTGGTGACCACTCACCGCGAGATCGCCGCCAGCGCGCAACGGATCTTCGAATTGATCGCTGACCCTTCGCAACAGCCGCGGTGGGACGGCAACGACAATCTCGCCGAAGCTCCCGCAGGTCAGCGCATACGCGGCACGGGTGAGGTGTTCACGATGAAGCTCACCCAGGGCAGCATCCGGGAGAACCGGGTAGTGGAGTTCGAGGAGGGGCGTCGCATCGCCTGGCTTCCGTCGGAACCGGGTCAAGAGCCGGCAGGGCACCTCTGGCGATGGGAGCTCGAACCGGTCGACGAAGCACGTACCAGGGTGACTCACACCTACGACTGGTCCCGCTTGACCGACGAGAATCGCTTTGGCCGCGCCCGCGCCACCACCGCGGACAGGCTCCAGGCTTCCCTCGACAGGCTCGCTGAGCTCGCAGAGTCGTAATTCACTCGGTCGGCTTCGACACCCGCGCGGAGACGCAGCACGGAGACACAGCACGGAGACACAGCACGGTGATGCAGCATTGTGATGCTGTAAGTGACGAATCAGACGCCCTGTGCAACATCGACGTCTACGCCACGCTCGCCGCGCGTCACGTCGATCCGGCGACAGATCCCCGGGTGGCTTTGAGGATGGCACGGACGGGCGTCGCCGGATCGTCGAGCAGGTCCGAATCGACTACCGAGCCCAGCTTGATGAGTTCGATTGCGGGGCGGACATCCTTGCCTCGATTGACCGCGATGATCCCCGTCACGTGGCGACCTTGGTGGTAGAGAACGGAGAACTTCAGCGCGTCCGGATCGCCCCGCCAGCATTTGCTGTCGCTGGGGGACGGCGTACCGGCGAGCTGGATGTTGAGGTCGAACTGGTCGGACCAGAACCATGGCATGGGTGTCTCTGGGGACGGCTGGCCGAGGATGGCGTGCGCGACTCGTCCGCCACCGTCGCGCGCCTGCTGCCAGTGTTCGAGCCGGCCGATTCCAGCCTGCTCGGCTACGTCTCCCGCGGCGAAGATCGCCGGATGGGAAGTCCGTCCGTACTGATCGGTGCGAACGCCTTCGCTGACCACCAACCCGGCCGCGGCGGCGAGCTCGACGTTCGGCACCATCCCTACACCGACGACGACCAGCTCAGCCGGGATGTGGGAGCCGTCGGTGAGCTCGACGCCCGTGACACTGCCGCGCCCGGTAAGACGGTCGACGCCAACGCCGGTTCGCAGGATGACACCGCGTTGGCGATGGGCCCTGGATAGCAAGCTTGCCACCTCGGTGCCCAGCGCGCGCTGCATTGGCAGTCGTTCGGTTTCGATCAAGGTGACCGGGCACCCCACGGCGGCGGCCGCCGCCGCGACCTCGGTGCCGATGAACCCGCCGCCGATGACAGCCACCGCGCTGCCACGATCGAGATGGCCCCGAATTGCGGCGGCGTCGTCGACGGTGCGTAAGGAATGCACGCCGACCAGTTCGCACCCGGGGAGGCCGAGCCGTCGTGGACGGCCTCCGGTGGCGAGCACGACTTTGTCGGCGTGTACGTGGGTTCCGTCGTCGAGCACTACCGCGCCGCTGGACACGTCGAGCTTGGTGCTCTCGGCACCCAGCCGCAGGTCAATCCGGCAGTCGTCATAGAACGTCTGCGGCCGCAACGGAAAATCTGGTGGCGTGCCGTTATCCAGTAGGAACTTCTTGGATAACGGGGGGCGATCGTATGGTTGGTGGTGCTCGGCGCCGATCATGGTCACCGTCCCCTCGAAGCCTTTCTCCCGCAATGCCTCGGCGGCATTGACACCGGCAATTCCAGCACCGATGACGACACAGCTGTCGATCATTGACGACTCCGTTCTCCGGGGGAGCGCATTCGGATCAACGAAATAGAAATTGAATAGAGGAATGCAGTCAAGCGTGCACAACGCCACCGCAAAGCCACTACCTGCGGAGATAGACCTACTCAATGCGATCGGGGCGTTCTTTTAATTCGACGGCATCTGGTCGGTAACTCATCGTATGAAGTGAATACAGCACGACCAGAAGGAGTTCTTGCGGTGAAACCGATGCTCACCACGGACGATGTCGATCCCTGGGCGCGCCAGCCGAAACCACCACTTCCTCGTAAGGAGCTCAAGGCACTGCAGAAGCGGCGCAACGCCCCGGCCTTGCGGTACCTGATCAGCCACCTGGTGGTGGGTGCCCTAACGACCGCTCTGGTGGCGCTATCCTGGGCTACCTGGTGGATGATCCCCGCGATGTTCGTTCAGGGCATTGTGCTGGTTTTCCTGTTCGCGCCGATGCACGAGTGCACGCATGGCACCGCGTTCCGCACGCGGTGGCTGAACAGCACGGTCGCGACGTTCTGTGGCCTGGTCATGATGCGCCCGGCGCTGTACTTCCGGTACCGGCACGCCGCGCACCACTCCTATACCCAGGACCCGCAGCGGGACCCCGATCAGGTGCCGATGCCGGACGGTCTGGCGGGCTACCTGGGGGAGGTGTTCGGCATGGAGTTCTGGCCGAAGATGATTGGCACGCTCTACCGGGGGTTCACCGGTCGGTTCAACGAGCGGGAACAGTTCTTCCTTCCGGAGTCACAGCGGCCTCGTGTTGTCTGGGAGGCGCGCCTGATGGTCGGCTTCTACGTGGCTGTGGTGGTGGCCACGGCGCTGACCGGTACGTGGCCCGTGCTCCTGGCGTTGTGGATCGTGCCTCGGGTGATCGCCGAGCCGACGTTGCGTCTGGTGCGCATGGCCGAGCACACGGGCATGGCGGAGGGTGCGGACCCGCTGACCAACACCCGCACGACGCTGACCAACCCGGTGATCCGGTTCCTGTACTGGAACATGCCGTATCACGCTGAGCACCACATGGCCCCGTCCGTGCCGTTCCACAACCTGGCGCGGCTACACCGGGAGCTGCCGGGTGAGCCGGAACGGCGTGGCTACGTCGTGAGTAGGGGCTACGTGCGAGCCCATCGAGAGATCCTGGAGAACCTCGGCAACGGAGCCGGCTCCACCGTGCCCTCGACGACCTCGGTCGCCGCGACCACAAGCTGATCGACAAGGCAAGTAATCCGGGAGTCCGCGGTAACGTCCCCGTCGCGGGCTCGTCCCAACGCTGATGCAAAGGAGCATCCGTTGTCCGAACAGCTGACCATCGGTGTCGACATCGGTACCACCAACGTGAAGGCGTGTGTCCTGGACACCAGCACGGGCGCCGTCATCGCCTCGGCGGCAGCGGAGCACCCGCTGCACCACCCCCACCCTGGATGGGCGGAACAAGACCCGGACCGCTACTGGCTGGCGGTGGCCGGATGCGTTGCGTCCTGCGTCCGGCAGTGCCCCGGCGGCCCGTCGGATATCGCCGCGATCTCACTGTCCGGGTTGGTCGGCGTCACGCTCGCGGTCGATCGGGCGGGCCGCCCGCTGCGTCCGGCGATGATCTGGATGGACGCCCGTTCCGATGAGCAATGCGACTATATCCGCGAGCGCGTGGGCGAGCGGCGGGTCAACGAGATCAACGGCAACCGGGTCGCGCCGTGGTTCATCGAACCGAAGCTGTTGTGGCTACGTGACCACGAACCGGAGGTGTTCGCCGCCATCCACAAGCTGCTCTCGCCGACCGGGTACTGCACACACCGCCTCACCGGCGGCTACACCATCAACCCGGGCGATGCGGGCCTGTTCTACCCGTACGAGCACAGGGTGGGGCAGTGGCATCACGAGCTGACCGAGGACCTGGGACTGCGGCCGGAGATCTACCCAGACATCCACGCGTCGGATCGGATCGTCGGCGCGGTCACCGAGGAAGCCGCGGCGGAGACGGGCTTGCGTCCTGGCACGGCCGTGGTTTCCGGCGGCACGGACATCGGGTGCGCGGCGCTCGGCGCGGGTGTCACCGACGCTGGGCAGGCCTACTACTCGATGGGTACCGGCTCCAACCTCGGCGTGCTCGTTCCGCGTGAGCAGCGGGTCGACGAGTACCGCATCCTCAAGTGGCCGCATGTCATCGACAGCCTCACCCTTTTCGACGCGCCGATGGCATTCACTGGTGCTTCCCTGAAGTGGTTCCGTGACAAGTTCGCGGATCCGGAGGCGGTCATCGCGCAACGGATGGGGCACAACGTCTTTGATCTGGTGACCGCACAGGCGCGGCAAGTGGCCCCTGGCGCCGACGGCCTGCTTTATCTGCCCTACCTTGGCAACTCGCTGGCACCACGGTGGAATACTCAGGCGTGCGGCGCGTTCTTTGGCGTCCAGCCGTTCAGCACCCGCGCGCACTTCATCCGTGCACTGATCGAGGGCGTCGCCTATGACCTCTACTCCAACGTCCGCATCGCCGAGGATGCTGGGGTCGAGTTCGACGAGCTGATCCTCAACGGCGGGCCGACCAAGAGCGCGCTGTGGAACCAGATCACCGCGAACGTGACCAACCGCCGACTGCTGCTGCCGGACGTCGATGAGGCTGCGCCGCTTGGCAACGCGGTGGTGGCCGCCGCCGGTGTGGGGCTCTATGACGACATGCGCACGCCGATGAAGGAGCTCGCGCCGATCAAAGACACCGTCGAACCCGATGCCGCCTTGCACGAGATGTACGGCGAATTCTTCGGCCTGTGGCAGGAGCTCTACACCGAACTCGAACCGACCATGAGTCGTCACCACGCGTTGGCCGGACGCTACAGCTCACCCGAACCGGCCGCGATGAGCGGCGCGGGTGGCAGCAGCTGACGCGAGTTCGCGGCGTGAAGGAGATGATGACGTGAGCGCTCCGCAGGATGGGTGGCAGCCGGTGGCGCAGGTGGAGGACGTGGAGGAAGACGACGTGATCTGCGCGCGGTCTTGCGGTCGCGATCTGGCCGTGTTCAATATCGAGGGCAGCTATTACGTCACCGACGACTGCTGCACACATGAGGAGGCCTCGCTGTCCGAAGGGTATCTGCAGGAGGACACCATCGAATGCCCCCGGCACCAGGGTGTTTTCCACGTTCCGACCGGCAAACCGATGGCCGCACCGGTCACCGAGCCATTGCGGACCTACCAGGTGCGGGTTGAGGACGGGCGCCTCTGGGTGCGCTTCGACGAGTAAGGGAGCACATGCGCGATGGCTCATGGCAAGGTTATGCGAATCCAAGCCGCCTCCGAACCCGGAGAGGTCGCGACCACCGAAAATGCCGGGAGTCATGCGGCCACCTGCGCACTTCCTTATGTCAGCTTCAACCAGCTGCGCTCGTTCCACGCCGTCGCCGTCGGGGGAAGCGTGACAGCGGCGGCCGCGCTGCTGCACGTCAGCCAACCGACCGTGACGATCCAACTGCGGCAGTTGGAATCGCACTACGGGGTGGAACTGGTCCGCCGGACCCCGAAGGGGTTGCGGCTTTCCCCGCTGGGGGAGTCGCTGTTCGCGATCACCGAACGCCTCTTCGCGCTGCACGC
Organism: Pseudonocardiaceae bacterium; assembly: GCA_009379845.1. Taxonomy (GTDB): domain Bacteria; phylum Actinomycetota; class Actinomycetes; order Mycobacteriales; family Pseudonocardiaceae; genus Tamaricihabitans. The sequence goes on from WHSZ01000089.1 coordinate 7,479, forward strand.
GGAGGCGATCGAGCTGCTGAACTCGTCGGCGACGACGTTGCGCGGCGAGCTGCGCATCGGTGGGGTCGCTCCGCACTTCGTCATGCGCCTGCTGGCTGCCTTCACCAGCGAGTTCCCCAGCGTCTCCGTGTCGCTGTGGCTGGACAACTCGACCGCGGTGATCCGCGAACTCGTCGAGCAGCGCATCGACGTCGGTGTGGTGGGTCAGGCGGCACTGGATTCACGCTTGCTGGCGCTGCCCTACAGCAAGCAGAACGTGGTGCTGTTCTGCCATGACGGGCATCCGTGGGCGGCGCGCGACGGGGTTCGGCTGGCGGATCTCGCCGAGGAACCGCTTGTCATGCGCGAGCACGGCTCGATGAGCCGAGCCGTGCTCGAGGAGGCGTTGCGCGAACAGGGAATCGCGCCGCAGGTCAAGCTCGAGGTGGGGCGGGAAGGCGTACGAGAGGCGGTAGTGGCGGGCCTCGGCGTCGGCATCACCACCGAGGTCGAGTACGTCCCGGACCCCCGCACCCGGATGCTGCCGATCGTGGACGCGGACGTGTTCACCGAGGCGTTCGCGGTCTGCCTACGCAGCCGTCGGACGGTGTCAACGGTCCGCGCCTTCATGCGTACCGCGGAGGCGCTGTTCGAGCGCTCGGCGTGAAGCGTCACTCGAATACCACCACCGAACGCGTTCCGTTCCCCGAGTGCATCAGGTCGAACCCCTCGTTGACCTCGTCGAGACTCAGCCGGTGGGTGATCAGCGAGTCGATCTCGAGGTGCCCGTCGAGGTACAGGTCGACGAATAGGTTCAGCTCGCTGCGTCCTTTGACGCCACCGAAATAGCTGCCCTTGACGGTGCGTCCGTAACGCGCGAGTACCGGCGGGAACGACAGCTCGGCGCCCGCGGGTTCGGCCCCGAGCAGCACGCAGGTGCCCCAGCCGGCGCGGCAGCAGTCGACCGCCTGACGCATGACCCGGACGTGGCCGCTGCACTCGAACGCGACGTCCACGCCCCCACCCGTGAGGTCGCGGATGGCCTCCACCACAGCATCGGGATCGCCACGGCCGTCGACGAAATCAGTCATGCCGAGCTTGTTGCCAAGGCTCTGCTTGGCTGGCGCGATGTCCACGCCGATAATCCGCTCCGCACCCGCGAGACGGGCGCCCTGCACGACGTTCACGCCGATCCCGCCCAGTCCGAAAACGACGGTCGTGTCACCGGCTCGGACATCTCGCATGGCGGCGCCGACGCCGGTGGTGACGGCGCACCCGAGGAGGCACACCGTATCCAGCGGTACGGTCGAGCGGATCTTGGCCAAGGCTATCTCCGGCACCACCGTGTAGCGGGATAGCGTGGACGTGCCCATGAAATGGTGCACGGGCTCGCCGCGGAGGGAAAATCGCGGAGTGCCGTCGGGCATCACACCACGATCACGCGTCTTCTTGATCGACCAGCACAGGTTGGTACGACCGCTGCGGCACATGGCACATTGGCCGCATTCGGGTCCGTAGAGCGGGATGACGTGATCGCCGACGCGCACGTCGGACACCTCGGGCCCGACCTCCACCACTCGGCCGGCGCCCTCGTGGCCGAGGATCGCGGGGTAGACACACGACGGGTTCCCGCCGTCGAACGTCGTTGTATCGGTGTGGCAGAGCCCGGTTGCCGCGATCTCAACCAGCACCTCACCGAGGCGTGGCGAGGCCACCGAGACCGTCTCGATCGTCAACCTTTCACCGGGACGGTGCAGCACCGCCGCAGTACTCTCCAGCACCCGTATCGCCCTTCGTCGATCTCCTGCCACCTTCGATCCTGTGCGAGCCGGTGCCGGAAGGCGAATACAAACCCTGAAACGGTCGGATAGATACGGTCAATAGGTGGCGAGCCGGCCGACCGCGTCGACGACGGCCCGCCACGCCGGATGCCCGACATCGATGATGTCAGCGTGGTTTCCAGGTACCTCGGTTACCGTGACGTCATCCCCGTTTGCGCGGGCCGCACGTGCGTAGCGGTGGGACAGCTCGACCGGTACTCGCTCGTCGTCTGGCCCGTGCAGGCACCGCAGGCGTACGCCGGTCGGGAGCCGGGCCATCGGATCGGCTTGCCGAAAAGCGTCGGGAACCTCGTCGGGGCTACCGCCGAGGAACTCGGTCACCGCGCGTTCCCCGATGCCCCAACGGAAGGCCTGCGCCAGGTCCAGCACGCCCGCCGCGGAGACGACACCGGCTGGGACGATTTTCGGTAGCGGAGAGCCAGCGCGGCGAGCGGCGGGGGCCCGTCCAGCGCACCAGGTGACCAGGTGGCCGCCGGCGGAATGGCCGAGCATGACTACGCGCTCGGTGTCCAGGTCGAATCCGGCGGCCAGATCGCCCAGATAGTCCAGCGCGACCGCGCAGTCGGCCAAGGTGTCGTGCCACGAGCGACCCCTGCGGTACTCGATGTTCCACACATGCCAGCCGCGGCGAGTCAGATCCGCGGCGACGGGCACGAGCATGGTGAGGTCGCGGTGCGCCCGCCAGAATCCACCGTGGACCAGGGCGATGGTGGCACCTGATTCAGCGTTACCTGGATAGAAATGACCGAACTGGTCGGGATGAGATCCGTACTGGTGCCGGATCCCCGGCACCGCAGGCGGTTGACTCACCGATTCAGTCTAATGAGGACGGACCGTGCTCGCGCTATTGGTCGTGATTGAAAAGTTCTATGCGGGTAGGCTGATCTTTCTATTCGACGGTGCACGCATCACCACTCATCGTGTGACCAGCGCACAAAGCCGTGCGTGGGAACACAAGGGAGTGTGAACATGACCGCGACATCGACGACCCACGCTGGCGGTACCGCGTTGACGCGGCCAAAGACCCTGCCGTGGTACGGATTCGGTATCGCCAACCTCGCTGTCGTGACGGTACTGGCCGTTGCCTCTTGGTATCTCCTGGTGGACCCGGCGTGGAGCCCGTTCGACATCTACCCGCAGCCCTTCGAGGCGGCGCTCTTCTGGGCCCTTCTGGCGGCGGTATGGGTAGGGTTCAACCTGGAATTCCACGGATTCGATCGGATGCGTCAACCGTGGCGCGGGATCACCCTGGTGGCCGTGATCTCGTCGATCAGTGTTGCGGTGACAGTGGTTTTGTCTCGCCTGTGGGGAAGCATCGATCCCAGCTTCGACGCCAACCGTCCCGATGGCAAGGGCTATCTGACCGGTGCGATGTTCGTCCTTTTCGGATTCTTCAGTTACGTGACGAGCGTAGTGAACTGGAATCATTGGCCGTGGTCGAAACTGACCTCGCGGCAGCCATGGCTCGGCCTCGGCCAGATCAGCCTGCTCATCCTGCCAACGTTGGTGATCTACGGACTTCTCGCCCTGCCAGGGCTGACGACTTGGACGGACACGGCCGCCACGTGGCTGACGACCAGCACGGTCACCGGCTGGTTTTATTCGGTGGTCGTCGCGGTCATCGTCACCGGGCTGCTGACCGAGAATTGGCCGTGGCGCCTGGCCGGATCTCCCGGACGGGTCGTGCTGACGTCAGTGGTCGGCAACGTGGCGGTGGGCACCGCGCTGTACTTCGGGGTCCGAGAGCTCACAGAGTTGCTCATCGGGCAGGCACGCTCGATCGAAATCGGTGCCGACATCACCAGCTTTCCCGCGCAGCTGGGGGTGTGCTGGGTCTTCTGGATGATCTTCTGGGCGAACGCATTCGACAACCGGCCCAAGGGCGGTCGCGCGCTGCGCGACTATGCCGTGCGGGTGCTGGTGACGTTCGCGCTCGCGGTCGCCACGTTCCTGGCCTACTACTTTGGCTTCGCGGAGGCGGTCTTGCACGAACCGGCGGTGGCGAGCGGGATGCACGGCGACGCGCTCGGTTGGATGGATTGGATGGTCCTGTGGACGTTGTTTTACGTGCTCTGTTTCGAGTCCTACGGTCTCCCGGCGCGCCGGGACGGGTAACGTCCGATCCCAGGCAGGCATCCGACCAACGGTGCCAGCGCGTTCGCCGGTGTCAGCCGGGGACGGAGCGGACGGTGTCCCTGTGCTGGCGCATGGTCTCCGTGCCGTCCTGGCCGGGTTGCCGTCCGAAACCGCAGTACATCGCGATCCCGAACTCGTCGAGGTACTTGGACGCGGTGGCGTGCCGGCGCTGGAAGCCGGGAATGCCGTCGAGGGGGAGAACGATACCGAGGTAGACCCGGGTCTGGTTCGCGTTCAGTTGGGTGAGTGGGGCGAAGAAACGTTCGTCCTCGCTGCGGAGGTAGCGGGGTCCGGCCAGGTGCACCCAGTCGACGGCGCGGCCGGAGTTGGCGATGGCGTAGTTGGCCATCTCGACGACCACGCCGAGGTCGCGTGCTTCATACATCGGCCATTCGGGGAAGGTGCCGTAGCAGAAGTGGTAGCCGACCAGTGTTTCCTTGGGGATCAGGCGAGTCAGGCGGGTTACCGGGCCGGCGAAGCGATCCCACGCGCCGTCCGAGGTCCAGGCGAGAACGTGCTCGATGTCCTGGACCTCGTAGGCCATGTCCCACTGAATTGCCAGCTCCCCCGCGGGGATCTCGGCCAGCAGCCGGGGGAGTTCCCTGGCGACGAGGTCTTCGAAGGCACGCTCGGCGATGGGGTAGTCAGCGGCGAAGTTTGCCTTCATTCCGTTCAGTGCGCTCGAGGGGAACGGTAGTCCGACCTGGAACCGTAGGCCCTCGGGGATGACGCCGTCCTCGCGCAACTCGCGGAATCGACGGTAGGAGGCGATCGCGTCGTCGATGCGGGGCCAGGTGTCCCAGTGCAGCTCCCGGACCCCAGGGCGGATGCCGAATACCGGCGTCTCGTAGGCGTGGCGGGGGATGCCGGTTGGGGACGCGGTCTCCTCGACGACCTCGATGTCCGGGTTGGGCCGCACCAGCCGCTCCCGCTCGTAGCCGACCCACGCCGCACGCGGCCCCGTCTCGCCGTCGGGCAGGGCGAACACGAGGTCGCCGAAGAAGTCGGCTCCGGCTCGGAACGCCTCGTCCGTCGTGCTGGCTGGCAAGCTGCCGACCAGCAGGAGATCACTGCTCACTCGAGCGGTCATGGTCTGCTACCTCCATCTCGTCCATCTCGTCGCGCGGTGCCTGGCTGGCGCCGCTCTGTCCAACATCAGCTGTGCATACGGGCTCCGAAAGCGCCGAAATTGGACATGCCGCCGCGATGTCCCGGATTGTCTCCGGCTGCGCGAATAGTTGAGCCGTTCGCTGCCGGGTTTGGTAAGCCAGTTACCGCCTGACGGAAGGCATGTTGCCGTTGCCGGGGTGGCCGCACATACTGCGGCGAGTTGTCCTCTGCTTGGGAGGCCGTCGTTGGAAACGCGGGAAACAGCCCTTCTCGTCGTCGACATGCAAAATAGCTTCTGCCACTCGGACGGCGCGGTGAACCGCACGAAGTGGCCGGTTTACCAATGGGACCGCATCCTGCGCGAGACGAAGCAGGCACTCGCGTCCGTCCGCGAGTTGGCGATACCCGTCGTATACGTGTACACGACATTCCGGCCGGACTACGCCGACGCGTCCACCATGTGGCGCAAGAGGTGCCATGACGCCGAAGCGAACAAGGCCCTCGTGGAAGGTAGCTGGGACGCGGAGATCGTCCCGGACATCGCGCCGATGCCTGGGGACATCACCGTGGTCAAGCGTGGTTTCGACGGTTTCCTGCACACAAACCTGGAGGCCACCCTCCGACACCTCGGCGTGCGCAGGTTGCTCGTCGCCGGTGTCTACGCGAATATCTGCGTCGAGTCGACCGCCCGCACCGCCTTCCAGCTGGACTTTGATGTCACGGTCCTCACGGACTGCACGGGTGCGACATCCGCCGACAACCTGGAGATGGCGTTCCGTTCCCTCGGCGCGATGTTCGCCACGGTTACCCCGTGGCGCGACGCGCTCGCCGAGCTGGCACCGCTGCCGGCCTAGCCGTCTTTGGTCGCGAACAGTCCGACCGCGCATGAAGGGTAATCGAACGGGCGATCCGGCCTGGCGCGCCCCAGCGGACGGCGTCGCCGCGCATCAGCAGGAAAACCGCCGCAACCACCCAGCACAATGTGACCAGCACGTGCCCGAGCAGGAAGCCCGTGTGGTCCGGCGACGGCGGTAGCTCGGGCACGGCGATGCGGCTTGGATCGTCGATACGTCCTCGAGGCGGGCGGGCCACGAGCTGGGGTGTCGAGATGAGCGTATTGACATCAAGGCGACTTCAAGATTGAAGATGAAGTTAGCCTCGCCTTGGTAACGAAGTGGGTCTCGGTCCCATGGATGCCGGGCGGCGTGATCAGACCACCGGAACCCCAACCGATCTCCTTCGTACCAACGGAATTTCGCCCGTCTTTAGCACCAGTACGAGCGCGCCCGCAGCTGGCACATCACAGCCACCTGAACCGAATCCGCTCCCACCACGAGGTACGCCGATTACGGAAGGAATGTTGCATGACGGAATCGAGCACTGTGCAGGCCGATGCGCACCGGACACTGATGCAGTGGTTGTGGGGTGCGATGGCCACGCAGGTGGTGAGCGTGGCGGTCCGGCTGGAGCTCGCGGACGCCATCGGGAATGACGGGGCGGATATCGACGACCTCGCCAAGACCTCCGATATCCCTGCACAACGGCTGATCCGGCTGCTGCGGGCACTCGTCGGGCTGGGACTGTGCACCGAAGCCCGCCCCGGCAGGTTCACGCTCACTCCCGCCGGTTCCTTGCTGCGCAAGCAGAATCCCGGATCCCTGCACGACTACGCGCGGTTGGTCGCCGAGCCGATAGTGCAGGAGTCCTGGGCACGCCTGGAGTTCAGCATGCGTACCGGCCGCATCGCTTTCGAGGAAGCGTTCGGTATGCCGGCATTTGAGTATCTGGCCAACGACCCGGAACTGTCGGCATTGTTCAATTCCGCGATGAGTCAGGGGACCCGGGAAGCTGCCGCCGTTCTGCCGGAACACTACGACTTCAGCCAATTCACCACGGTGACCGACGTCGGCGGGGGAGACGGAACGCTGCTGACCGCGATCCTGAAACGTCACCCTGACTTGCAGGGCGTCGTGTTCGACACAGCCGAAGGCGCGGCTCCGGCCGCCGAAACCGTGCGGGCCGCCGGCCTGTCCGGACGATGCACGGTCGCCACCGGTGACTTCTGCGACGCGGTGCCGGCCGGCGCGGATCTGTACCTGCTCAAGAGTGTCCTGCACAACTGGGACGACGACCGCGCGGCCACCATACTGGGAAACTGCCGCGCGGCGATGCCGACGCACGGCCGATTGCTGATCATCGATCCGGTATTGCCGGACACCGCGGACTCCACCATCCCGGCGGAGAATCCGTACCTCATCGATCTCGACATGCTGGTGCTCGTCGGCGGAAAGGAACGTACCCGCGCCGACTTCGAGCAGCTGTGCACCAGGGCCGGATTCACCATCGCCGACGTCACCGCACTGCCACCCCAGAACGGCCTCAGCGTGATCGAAGCGGCACCGACCCGAACCCGATGACCACCCGGCAAGCCGAAGCCAGCGAACCACAAGACGATGCGGCCGGCTCGTCGCGCCGGCGGCGGCTGCTGGTCATCGGATCGCTGTATCTGGTGGCCAACATCGGTTACTCGTTCTTCTTCCTCACGCTGGGCACGATCCTGCTCGGCCGAGGCGTGTCGTTGGGCACGGTCGCGCTGGTCAACCTGCTCGGCGGGATCTACTTCGGCCGCTTCCTGATCGCGCCGGTGGTGGACTGGTTCGGCCTTGCCCGGTTCGGGCACTACCGCGGCTGGCTGGTGCTGACCCAGCTCGCACTGATCGCCAGCCTGGTGGCCATCGCGCCGCTGGATCCGGTCCGGCAGCTGGCCGCGTTGCTGGCGTTGATGGCGCTGGTGCTGATGCTCTCGGTTTTCCACGACACCGCCCTCAACGGGCTGGCGGTACGGCTGCTGCCTCCGGTCGAGCACGGCATGGCCAACGGCATCCAGGTCGCGTCCGCCAGCGCGTCCATGCTCATCGGTTCCGGTGGCGCGCTGCTGCTCTACGCGCATGCCGGATGGACGGCGACGCTGCTCGCGCTCGCGGCGGTGTTCGCGATCCCGCTGGCCGTGCTCGCCCGGCTCACCGAACCACCGGGCCAACGGCCGGGGACCCACGTTGCCCCCTGGCGGGAGCTGGTCGGCTTCTTCCGGCGACCACGGATGGCCATGTGGGCCCTGCTCGTGATCCCGGTATTCTCCATCAGCGAGTGGCTGGCCACCGCGCCGCAATCCGCCATGCTGCTCGCCGCCGACTGGCCGATGGACCGGATCGCGCTCGTCCAGTCGCTCGGCACCACGATCCAGGTGATCGCCGCGGTCGGCACCGGCGCGGCCATCACCCGTTACGGGCGCTGGCGGCCGACGCTGGCGATCGGCGTTCTGGGAATCGCCGCGGTGGCTGGACTTTTGCCGCTCGCCACCGGCAACGGCAGCCCGATACCGACGGCCATGGCCGTGGTCGCGGTGTCCATTGTGTACGGAGCGAAACTGACCTGCGTCTCCACGGTCTCCATGCACCTCGCCCGGCAGTCCTCGGCAGCCACCGACTACACGGTGCCGATGGCGATCGAGGGCATCTGCGTGACCGTGGTCAGCTCGGCCGGACTCAGCCTGGCTGGGGCGGTGGGCTTTCCCTGGCTCGTCGGTGCCGCGGTCGCCATCGCTGTCATCGGGGCCGCCGTCGGCCCAACCTGGATCCGCCGCCATGCGAGCTCCGGCTGACGCGTGCTGCGCGGCTACCTCGGCAAGACGTCTCTGTGGACGTAATCGAACGGGCGATCCGGCCTGGCGAACCGACGGCGGACGGCGTTGCCGGATAGCGCCCGTCTTGCTCATTGCCTCTTCGGTGCGGTGCCGTCGTTGAGCGGGGGATTGGGGTGCGCACCGATCATCCGTAGAGCGAGGTCGGCGTAGAAATGACCGAGGGCCTCGGGGGAGTCCGGCCCGTCGAGGCGGTACCACCTGACAAGGTCGATGCCCAGCGACACTATCGCGCGCACGGCGCGGTTGACGTCCGGCACGTCGAAGACGCCTTCCCGCGACCCCCGGGTTACTGCCGAGCGCAGTATGGCGGTGAACTGCTGCCGTAAGTCCAGGATCGCGGCGTAGTGTTCGGGTTCAAGGGCCGTGAGCTCGTACTGGCAGACCCGGGCCACTGTGTGGTGACGCGCGTGCCACGCCGCGAGGCTGGCTACCAGCCGTCGGACGTACTGCCGGGTGTTGCCATCGTCGGGCTCGGACTGGATCGCCTGCAGGGCCCGTTCGTGACCGGTCCTGACGATTTCGAACAGGACATCCTCTTTCGAGGAGAAGTGCACGTACAGCGCGCCGGGGCTCAGTCCGATAGCCGCCGTGATGTCCCGGGTGGTGGTCGCATGGAAACCCTTCCGACTGAAGCACTGCACAGCCGACCCGAGTAGCGCCCGGGTGGCCTCCGAGGTGGCGTCGCCCCAGAGTTCCTGCGCCGGGCCTGCCGCGAATTCCGTCATGGCTTTGTTCGCGGGAGCCGCCGACCCGCGCGCGCCGCGACGACCGTTCTGCTTAGCGACCATGTGCACCCTCACTCAGACCACGCTGCCGCGGCTCGTCTGCGGGAAAGCTCGACCCGGACACCACCCGGTGAGTATGTCTTGACACGAGCCCAACTTAAGGTAACTATGCGCTTAGTTACAAGCATTGACAAGCGGTTGAGCAGCGTAAGCAAGCGCCACAGCAGGACGGCTGGGCTGAGCTGTGCTGGGTGGGAACGTGTCCAGGGCGGCGAGCAGCGCGCGAGTCGGCGGCCGAGTGCTTTGGGCCGCTCGCCTGGGGCGAGACACGGGGCCTATCCCCGTGCCGTTCGAGAGGTGCCCTTCGAGAGGGGCACAGCAATGCAGCAGATGTGGCCGCCGGCTCGCCGCACCGCCGACGACGATATGCCGAGGTGAAGTGATGGTGACGGAACGTCAGTCGTCAAGCCGGGAGCTCACGGTCGTGCTGGACGGTTACTCCTATCTGGAGTGCCCGCGGTGGCACGACGGTCGGCTATGGGTTTCGGACTTCTACACCAACCAGGTCGTGGCAAACGACGGTCGCGGCAACACCGACGTGGTGGCCGAGGTGCCAGGGCAGCCGTCCGGGCTCGGTTTCCTGCCCGACGGACGTGCGCTCATCGTGTCGATGCGAGATCACCGCATCCTCGTGCGCAGCGACTCGGGAGAGCTGGCCGAGCACGCCGACCTGTCCGGTGCGGTGCCCGCCGTGCTCAACGACATGGTCGTGGACGATCGGGGACGGGCCTACGTGGGCAATTTCGGCTTTGATCTGATGGGTGGCGCCGCGTTGCGCTACACCACGCTCACCAGGGTCGACCCCGATGGCAGCGTGACCACCGTGGCCGAGGACCTTGGTTTCCCCAATGGCATGGTGATCCTGCCCAGCGGAGTGCTTGTCGTCGCCGAGACGTTCGCAGGACGACTGACCGCCTTCGACATCCGCGAGGACGGTGGTCTGGACAACCGACGCGGGTGGGCGCAATTCGGTGAAGTGCCTCGCACCGAGGATGTCAACCAGGCAGTGGAACAGCTCCAGGTCGCTCCCGATGGCATCTGTGCGGACGCCGAGGGCGCCATCTGGGTGGCCGACGCCCTGCACGCACGCGTCATCCGGGTCCGGGAGGGCGGCGAAATCCTGGACGAGATTCCCACCGGGATGGGGGTTTTCGCCTGCATGCTTGGCGGTGACGACGGCCGCACCCTGTTCCTGTGTACAGCGCCCTCGTTCGCCGAGCACGAGCGTCGCCCGGTCCGCGAAGCGGAGTTGCGGGCGGTCCGCGTCGAGGTCCCGCACGCCGGCCTGCCGTAACGCCTACGCCGCGCCACCGGGCCTGACAGCCCGTTTCGATACGTGCGATGGAGGAACCTCATGGAGATAGCCTGCGCCTTCCCGACGGCACTGGACTCGCCCGACAACATCGCCCTGGCTGAGCGCCTGGGGTATACCCGAGCATGGGTCTACGACACCCCACAGCAAAGCCCCGATGTGTGGATGACCCTCGCGCTGGCCGCCCAACGGACCGAACGGATCGGGCTCGGCCCCGGCGTCCTGGTCCCCAGCCTGCGCCACCCGATGACCAACGCCGCGGCGACCGCCACCCTCGCCGCCCTCGCCCCCGGACGCGTCTCGGTCGCCTTCGGCACCGGTTTCACCGGACGCCGTGCAATGGGATACCGGGCGATCAGCTGGTCCTACATGGATTCCTACCTCCGCGCTTACCGCGGCCTGCTTCGGGGTGAGGTCGTCGAATGGGAGGGCAAGCAGATGCGGATGCTGCACCCGGGCGGACACGCTCCCGCCCGGCCCGTCGACGTTCCCATTCTTATCAGCGCTCTTGGCCCTAAGGGCCACAAGGTCGCCAGCCAACTCGGCGACGGACTCTACGCGACCCTGCAACTCCCCGAGTTCATGAGCGAGTACTCGTGGGTCCCGTACCTGGCCTGGGGCACCGTGCTCGACGAGGGGGAAGCGCAGAACTCCGAGCATGCCCGTACCGCGGGCGGCCCTGGCTGGGCCTTGGCCTACCACGGCGCGTACGAGTTCGGGGGGCCCGACGCCGTGCGCGAACTTCCCGGCGGTCCGGAGTGGATGGACGTCGTTGACAAGACACCCAGCGAACGGCGACATCTCGCCGTCCACGCGGGACACTGCGTTGAGCTGAATGAAGCCGACCAAGCAGCGTGGGACGCCGGCGGTCACTCGATACTCCGGGACGTAACGATCAGTGGTACCCGCGAGCAGGTCCGGCGCAACCTCGACGACCTCGCCTCCCACGGCGTCACCGAAATCGTGTTCCAACCCTGCGGACCCGACATCCGAGCCGAACTCGAACGGTTCCTCGATGCGGCCAGCTCCTAGCCCTACGCGGTTCGGAACGCTGTTACTCAGTGCCGGCAGTACCCGCGTTACGTCAAGCGTTGACTCCCTGTCTTGGCGGGTGTCCCGGTTTCGGCGAGTCCGGTCAGGGACCGCGGTAATGGGCCCTGGTGCAGCACGCCGAGGCGTTGGGTGGCGCGGGTGAGGGCGACGTAGAGCTCGGCCGCGCCGCGTGGACCGTCCGCGAGGATCCTCATCGGTTCCACGACCAGGACGGCGTCGAACTCCAGGCCCTTCGTCTCCGACGGCACCACCGCGCCCGGCACACCCGGTGGCCCGATCACGACGCTGGTGCCATCGCGGCCGGCTTCGTCCCTGACGAACTCCTCGATGGCGGCGGGCAGCTCGTCCTCGGTGACCTGCCGCGACCACGGCCGAACACCGGTCGCGCGAACCGACTCCGAAGGTGCGACACCTGGCGCGAACTCGGCGAGCAGCGCGGCGGCGACGGCCATGATCTCCGCCGGGGTGCGGTAGTTCACCGTCAGCGAGCGGTACACGTAACGACTTGGCACGTACGGCTCCAGCATCTCCGCCCACGACCTCGCCCCGGCCGCCGATCGGCGTTGGGCGAGATCGCCGACCACGGTGAACGATCGGCCAGGGCAGCGCCGCATCAGCACCCGCCAGTCCATTTCGGACAGTTCTTGGGCCTCGTCGACCACGACGTGCCGGTAGGTCCAGTCCCGGTCCGCGGCGGCCCGCTCGGCGAGGTCACGGGTGTCCCGCTCGACGAAACGGTCCGCCAGCGCCCCGGCGTGGAGCAGGTCGTCGGCACGCACCAAGAGGTCCTCGTCCATCTCCGCGTGGTCCAACCGCAAGATGTCCATCACACCCCCGGCGTACTCGGCCTCGGTCCTCCGTTCCCGCTCGGCGGCCTGCTCGGCTGCCTTGTCAGCCGCCGTGTCGCGGCCAAGCAGGTCGACCAGCTCGTCGAGCAGCGGCACGTCCGAGACAGTCCAGGCGTCGCCGTCGGCGCGCCACAGTGCCTGGTCGCCACCCGCCGCGCGGAGCCGTTCGGGCGAGGAATACAGCGGTGCCAGCAGTGTTTCCGGCGTCAGTATCGGCCAGAGCTCGTCGAGCGCGGCGGTGAACTTGTCGTCCTCCGCGAGCTGGGAGAGCAGGTCCGCCCGTAGCTGCTCCCATGCCTCGCGGTCCTTCCGGGTCAGCCAACCCCGGCCGATCCGGCCAATCGCCCGTTCGGTGAGCACGTACGTGACGATCTCGGTGAACACCGCGCGGGCCTCGTTGTGCGGCAGCCCGCTGGCGCGCGCCTCGTCCCTTGCCCACTCCGCTGTCTCGGCGTCGATCCGCACCATGACGTCGCCCAGTTGGATCAGGAGGGGATGCTCCGGCAGCCGCTGCCGGTCGGCGATCGCCGCCGCGAGCACGTCGAGGATCTTCAGCGAGCCCTTGAGCCGCGCGGCTTCCGGGGTGTCCTCGGCGGTCACGTGCAGGCCGGGCACGAGGTCGCCGGCGGTCATGAACACCACGTCGGACTCGCCGAGCGACGGCAGCACGCGGCCGATGTGGTTCAGGAACGCCGGGTTGGGCCCGACCACGAGCACGCCGTGGCGTTCCATCCGCTCCCGCTGGGTGTAGAGCAGGTACGCGACGCGGTGCAGCGCCACCACGGTCTTCCCCGTGCCCGGGCCGCCCTCGATCACCAGCACCCCCGGGTGATCGAGCCGGATGATCTCGTCCTGCTCGGCCTGGATCGTCGCCACGATGTCGCGCATCCCGTCACCGCGCGGCGCGTTGACCGCCGCGAGCAGCGCCGCGTCCCCCCGCTCGTCACCGCCGGGGCGGCCGAGCACCTCGTCGGTGAAATCGACCACCTTGCGCCCGCGCGTGTGGAACTGGCGGCGCCGGCGCATGTTCTCCGGGCTGGCGGCGGTGGCGACGTAGAACGCGCGGGACGCCGGTGCACGCCAATCCAGCAAAACTGGTTCGTAGTCGTTCTCCTCATCGAAAAGGCCGATCCGGCCGATGTAGGAATGGTCGCCCGAAAGGGTGTCCAACCGGCCGAAACACAGCCCGTTGTCCGCGACGGCCAGCCGCTTCGCCTCTTTGGCCGACGCGCGCACCTGGACGTCCCGTTCCATGGGTGTCCCGCCGGTTCCGCGCAACGCCGCGTTGTACTCGCCCTTCACCCGCGCGCGCTCGGCGTCGAGCCGCGCGTAGAGCCCGGCCACGTAGCTCCGCTCGGACCGCAATTCCTCTTCGTACCCCTGAGTTGACACAGGCCCCTCACAGCGTTTAAACTTGAAATTAGATTCGGCGGGTTCTCCATTAGATCGTGGAGGACACGCCAATTTTTTATTGTCCACCTCTTGTCAAGCCCCCTCGCACGTTGCCGCCGTTCTCGTGGGCTTTCCCGGAGTATCAGAGGGCGATCCGGGTGCCTTTCACGAGAGTGCCGTTTCAAGGAACGTTGGCGTTGTAATCGTGTCGTGTGGATGGGCTGCTGGTGATGGTCAAGGCTTGGCCGTTGGAGGTGGTCGGGGTGGGGCGCCGGGCACTTTCCCTGGCTCGACGATCCGGCCTGGTTCACGCGGACACTGGCGGCCTTTCTCGGCTGACCGCGTCGAGCAGCAGCGTCGCGGCCACCGTCGCCCCGTCGGTGCGGATCGTGCCGGCCACGGCGGTCGCTCGTGCGCGGGTCTCGGGGGTCAGGGTCGTCCTGAGCGCGGCTGACAGGGACTCGGTGGTCGGAGTCGGACCGTCGTGTGCCGCGCCGATGCCCAGCTCGGCCACCCGGCCGGCCCAGTATGGCTGGTCCACCGCCTGGGGGACCACCACCTGAGGCGCGCCGGCCCGGGTGGCCGTCGTCGTCGTGCCCGCGCCGCCGTGGTGCACGACGGCGGCCACCCGGCCGAACAGTGCCTGGTGGTTGACCTCGCCGATGGCGAAGCAGTCGTCCCGGTCGTCGGTCAGGGCCAGGTCGGCCCAGCCGTGGGAGACGACCGCGCGGCGGCCCTGCGCGCGGATCGCCTCGATGGTCACCTGGGCGACGTCTGTCGAGGCGCGCATGGGCATGCTGCCGAAGCCCACGTACACCGGTGGTGCGCCGGCGTCCAGGAACGCCACCAACTCGGCCGGGAGTGGGCGAACGTCGGGCAGGATCCAC
>WHSZ01000061.1 GCA_009379845.1 Pseudonocardiaceae bacterium
AGGCCGCGGTGATCACCCGGCCCGATCCGTACGGCGTTCGCCCGATCCGCAAATCCGCAAGGCCGCCGCACGGATGCGGTGCTCCAGACGGATGCGGTGCTCCAGACGGATGCGGTGCTCCAGCCAGACCGCTCAGCTGCGGGATTCCTTGAGATCCTTGCGAAGTTCCCTCGGTAGCGCGAAAGAGATCTTCTCGTTCGCGGTGGTGACTTCCTGGGTGTCCGTCCAGCCACGCTCGGCCAGCCAGGCGAGCAGGTCCATCACCAGGACGTCGGGCACGGAGGCACCGCTGGTCACGCCCACCGTCTCGACGCCGTCCAGCCAGCTCTCCTCCACCTCGTCCGGGTAGTCGATCAAGTAGGCGTTGGTCGCACCGGCCTGCATGGCCACCTCGACGAGCCGTACCGAGTTGGACGAGTTGGTCGAACCGACAACTAGCACCAGGTCGCACTCCGCGGCCATGGCCTTCACCGCGACCTGCCGGTTCTGCGTCGCGTAGCAGATGTCGTCGCTCGGCGGATCGGCCAGATCGGGGAACCGGTCGCGCAGCTCATGAACGCGGTCCATCGTTTCGTCGACGGACAACGTGGTCTGGGAAAGCCACACCACCTTGGACGGATCCCGCACGGAGACGTCCGCCACGTCCTCCGGCTTGTCAACCAGCTGGATGTTCCGAGGAGCCTCTCCGGAGGTGCCCTCCACCTCCTCGTGCCCGTCGTGCCCGATCAACAGGATGTCGTAGTCCTCGCGAGCGAACCGCTTGGCTTCCTGGTGCACCTTGGTGACGAGCGGGCAGGTGGCGTCGATCGTGCGCAGGTTCCGGTGCTCAGCCTGCTTGTGCACCTCGGGCGAAACGCCGTGCGCGGAGAACACCACGAGTGCGCCCTCCGGCACCTCGTCCGCCTCCTCGACGAAGATCGCCCCGCGCTCCCGCAACGACTCGACCACGTGCCGGTTGTGCACGATCTCCTTGCGCACGTACACCGGCGGCCCGTATTTCTCCAGGGCCTTCTCGACGGTGATCACCGCCCGGTCGACGCCCGCGCAGTATCCGCGCGGCTTGGCCAGCAGGACCCGCTTACCACCGGCGCCGGCTGCCTGCTCGCCGGCGCCGTCCGTTCCGGCACTCGGTGCGCTCATGCCTTCAGGGTACGGGCCACCCTCGGCACGTCGTCCACTGTGCGAGAGCTCACCGTACCGGCCGTGTTGCCCCATGGTTGGGACTCCCAGCGCGGATGGGGCAGGCTATAACCATGAAGCCTCTCCCGCTGCCGCTTCGGGTCGTCGCCGGTGTCGCCGTGACCGCCGCCGAACAGGCCCGTGACTTGCCGACCAAGCTGGCCGGCCTGCCGGTGACCGTGGCCAGCCAGGCGCTGCAGCTGTCCATGCGGGTACAGCAGCGCGTCACCGAGCTCGCGATCAAGGGTGACGACGCGCTCGCCGCACTTCGCCCGGTCGAGGACACCCCGGGCTGGGCGACTTTCGACGAGGACACCTACGCCGACGTGGAAGGCCCGCCGGACAGGTACGACGAGCCCGAGTTCGCCGCCCCGTTCTCCACGGACAACGGCGATGGCTCCGCGCTCGTCGTCGAACCGCTGCCGGTCACCGACGAACCGGGCGAGGCAGCGGACATGGACGAGCCGGCGGATCCGTGGGCGCTCGAACAGCGTGCGCTCGCCCAGGAACACGCCGAGGGCGAGTTCGACAGCGCACCCGTACAACCAGGGGACGGCCACCCCGAACCCCCGGCCGCGACCAAGCAGGCCACCGGGCCGGCCGGGATGTCCGGCTACGACGAGATGACACTGCCTCAGCTGCGCGCGCGGCTGCGCAAGTTCAGCCTCGAACAGTTGCAGGAGATCCTGGACTACGAGCGCGCACACGAGGACCGCCCGTCGTTCATCGGGATGCTCAGCAGGCGGATCAACAACGTGCGCAACCAGCAGTGAGCACCGAACCGCCGACCAGCGCGGAAAACCCGTGGCCGGTTCGCACCGTCGCGCGCAAGATCGCGGAGTGGATCAACCGGCTCGGCGCGGTGTGGGTGGAGGGGCAGATCACCCAGATCTCGGCACGGCCGGGTACCTCAACCGCGTTTCTCACCCTTCGCGATCCCGCCGCGGACGTGTCCATGACGGTCACCTGTGCTCCCGCGCTGCTGCGGGTACCCGGCGAACCACTCGCCGACGGCACGCGGGTCGTGCTGCACGCCAAACCGTCGTTCTTCCTCGGCCGCGGCACGCTCAGCTTGCGCGCGAACGAGATCCGCCCGGTCGGTGTCGGCGAGCTGCTCGCCAGGATCGAGCGGCTGCGCAGGCTGCTCGCCGCGGAGGGCCTTTTCGACGCGGAACGCAAGCGCAGGCCGCCGTTCCTGCCCCGCACCGTCGGCCTGATCACCGGCCGCGCGTCGGCGGCCGAGCGGGATGTGCTGGCGAACGCACGGGCACGCTGGCCGGCCACCCGGTTCCACGTGATCAACGTCGCGGTGCAGGGCGTGCAGGCCGTGCCGCAGATTGTCCGCGCGCTGTCCACATTGGACAAAGAGGAGGGCGTTGACACCATCGTGATCGCGCGCGGTGGGGGCAGCGTCGAGGACCTGCTGCCGTTCTCGGACGAAACGCTCTGCCGCGCGGTCGCCGCCTGCCGGACTCCGGTGGTCAGCGCGATCGGCCACGAGCCGGACACCCCACTCCTGGATCACGTGGCCGATCAACGCTGTACTACGCCAACGGATGCGGGTAAGCGGATCGTTCCCGATGTGCGCGAGGAAACCGAGCGCGTAACCCAGCTGCGGGATCGGGCCCGGCGCGCGCTGCACGGCTGGGTCGATCGGGAACGCAAGCTGCTCGACGCGTTGCGGAGCCGTCCGGTGCTCGCCGACCCGCTGCGGCCCGTCGAGCGGCGGGCACAGGAAATCGACACGTTGCGTGACCAGATTCGGCGGCAAGCACTCGGGCTGGTGACCACCGAACAGACCGCGTTAACAGCCACGATCGCCCGATTGACGGCGCTGGGTCCGGCGGCCACCCTTGCGAGGGGTTATTCCGTTGTGCAGTTTCTCGATGCGGCAGGCAACCTTAAGGTACTGCGATCAGTCCATGAAGTAGCACCCGGAACCCAGCTGCGCATCCGTGTCGTTGACGGGGCGGTAGCGGCCACGAGCACGGATGAAGGAGGCGGTGGTGGTGACCCACCCGGCGAATGAACCCACCTTCCTCCCGCTAACCGTGGCATCCGCGGGTACCGCCGCGCGCAGCCTGGTCGATCCGCCGGTACGGGCCAGCGCACGTGTCGTGCAGCGGAAGGCGGAAGCCGCGAACATGGCGGCAGCCGACTGCTGGACCGCGCTGCTCGCGGGCTGCGACACCCCTGGCCGCAGGGCGCTGCCCGGCCGGTTACGCGAGCTCTCCGAGGCCACCTCGGTCTACGCTGGCACCGAATGGTGGTTCGGCCAGGGCTCCAACCACCGGCGCCGGGTGGCCGGGGCCCAGGTGCGCATCGAGGAGGCCGTACGCTCCGGGGACGGCGCACAGTTCGCCGAAGCGTTCATTGGCTACGACCAGGCGGTTGCCACGGCCGTGGTCCGCATCCAGAGCAGATTGGGCAGCCCGGCACTGTGAGTTCTGGCGAGTCCCCCGGCGCCGAGCGGCAGGACGGGGCCAACGACCTCGACGAGCTGGGCTATGAAGCCGCCCGTGACGAACTCGCCGACGTGGTGCGCGCGTTGGAGGCTGGCGGGCTTTCGCTCGAGGAATCCCTCGCACTGTGGGAGCGCGGCGAGGCGCTCGCCAACGTGTGCGAGCGACATCTCGCCGGTGCACGTGAGCGCATCGAGACCGCGCTGGCCGTGGTCACCGAGGCGGTTGGCAACAAGGCGGTTGGCAACAAGGAAGGGGAAGGCGAGCAGTCGGATTCCGAGTAGTCACGACGTCGGCAACGCGGTCACGACGTCGGCAACGGTTTCGCCGCCTGGATCGCCTCAGCGAGCGCGCGCAACTCGGCCGGCGTGGCACTGCCACTGATCACGATCCGAACCCCGTCGAACGTGCCGACCCACGCCTGCTCGCCCGGCCGCGCGGGGTAGACGTGCCAGCTGACGTCCCGCACCCGCACCGAACCGGTGGGAGACTCTCCTGCCCCGTCCCGCCTGGCGATCTCATCGACGAGCCGGCGCGCGCTCGCCGGACTCTGCACGAGCTGGACGTAGCGCCCCGCTCCGGTCAGCCAACCGATTTCGGCCAGCACGGCGGCACGCTCCCCGGATCCCAGTTGCGCGGTGCGCGCGGAGTTCGCCCGCCACCCGGCCGGCGGTTCGGGCCGCCGCAGCGGAAACTCCACCCGGTCGGCCATCCGGCGCAGTTCGGCGCGGGCATCGACGGTCGGGGCGGCGCCCTCATCCACCGTCGGTCTGCCGGGGCTGAATTCGCATCCCCTCGTCATCATCACGATCACGCCGATCACCGCGAGCAGTACCAGCAACGAGAACACCATGTCCCGCACCGTGGCGTTTTGCCTCGGATTGGACGCGGGTACGCCATCTGCGTCCGAAGCAGCATCGTTCGGGGCAGCCCCGTTATGCCGGTTGTCCTCTGACGTCTCGCCCACCGTTCGATGGTCTCAGGCTGGCCAGCATCGCGAGCGCCCGTCCCTGGCTCATCCTGATTGGTCAGCGCACGCGAGGCGCGTGGGACCATCAGGGCGCACCGCAGAGTGAACGGGAGGCA
The DNA here is from genome assembly GCA_009379845.1 of Pseudonocardiaceae bacterium. Lineage (GTDB taxonomy): Bacteria > Actinomycetota > Actinomycetes > Mycobacteriales > Pseudonocardiaceae > Tamaricihabitans. Next base: position 4,728 of record WHSZ01000061.1, read on the forward strand.
GCATGTCGACATCGAGCCAGCCAGCCAGCACTCGCCGTAAGGAGGCACCGGACCGCAACCTGGCACTCGAGCTGGTGCGGGTGACCGAGGCCGCCGCCATGTCCGCCGGGCGCTGGGTGGGCCGTGGTGACAAGAACGGCGGTGATCAGGCCGCGGTCGACGCGATGCGCAAGCTGATCGGCACCGTGACGATGAGTGGTGTCGTGGTCATCGGCGAGGGGGAAAAGGACGAGGCGCCGATGCTCTACAACGGCGAGGAGGTCGGCAACGGGGACGGCCCGCTCTGTGACGTCGCGGTAGACCCGATCGACGGCACCACGCTGATGAGCAAGGGGATGCCGAACGCGCTCGCGGTGCTCGCGGTAGCCGAACGGGGCGCGATGTTCGATCCGTCCGCGGTGTTCTACATGGAAAAGCTCGCGGTGGGCCCGGAGGCCGCGGATGTGGTTGATCTGAGCGCGCCGGTGGCGGAGAACATCCGGCGGGTCGCCAAGGCGAAGCATTCGGACGTCTCGGACGTCACGGTGTGCATACTGGACCGCCCCCGGCACGACAACCTGGTCAGCGAGGTCCGGGAAGCGGGAGCGCGGATCCAGCTCATCACGGATGGCGACGTGGCCGGCGCGATCTCCGCCGCGCGGGCGACCAGCGGTGTGGACATGCTGATGGGTATCGGCGGCACCCCGGAGGGCATCATCTCCGCCTGCGCGCTGAAATGCCTCGGCGGCGAGATTCAGGGCCGGCTGTGGCCGAAGAACGACACCGAGCGGGAACGGGTTCGGGATGCGGGCCACGATCTTGATCGGGTGTTGCGCACCGACGACCTGGTGAGCGGGGACAACGTGTTCTTCTGCGCTACCGGGATCACCGACGGCGACCTGCTCCGCGGCGCGCACTACCGGGCCGGCGGCTGCACCACGCAGTCGATCGTGATGCGCTCGAAGTCCGGCACCGTGCGGCTGATCGATGGCTACCACCGGCTGACCAAGCTCCGCGAATACTCCTCGGTTGATTTCGATCGCGGTGCGAGCGGAGAGGACACCAGCATCCCGCTGCCTTAACCGAGCCCGGACTGGCCACTCAGCCGGCCGTGCCGCTCGTTCGAGCGATCAACGAATGACATTGCCGAAAATCAAGCACGAAACGTGATCAATATCCACAAATAATCGACTTCCTACTTTCGTCGGGTGTCACTTTTCCGGTCTACCCGCATACCTTCCGTATGCGCCCGCAATCGCGGGAAATACGGAAGGAGAGAGAACATGAGGGCACGTTCTCTAGTCGTGGGCCTCTTGGCCGGCGCGGCCTGCGCGATCGCCACCGCGATGGCCCCGGTCGCGGCCGCCGATGGTCCAACCGGGGGAACTGGGGTCACGCCGTACATCGTCGGCGGCGAACCCGCCGATCAGGAATACCCGTTCATGGTGTCGTTGCAGGAAGGTGGCAGTCACTTCTGCGGCGGTTCGCTGATCAAGCCGGACTGGGTGCTGACCGCGGCGCACTGCGTCGAGGGCACCGACCCGAGCTCGATCGGTGTGCGAGTGGGCAGCAACGACAACTCGCAGGGCGGTGAGGAAGCGGGCGCGGCCGAGGTGAAGGTGCACCCGGACTACGACGGTAGTTCGCCGGGTGGCGACATCGCGCTCGTGAAGCTTGACTCCGCCGTCCAGGCGGCACCGATCGAGCTGGGCACATCGGCTGAGCCCGGCACCGCGTCGCGGTTGCTCGGCTGGGGGCAGACGTGCCCTGAGCAGGGCTGCCCCGATCCGCCGCCGAACGAGCTGCAGCAGCTGGACACCGAGGTTGTCCCTGCCGATCAGTGCACCGGCATGGACGCCAACACCGAGCTGTGCACCGGCAACCCGGGCGGTAACTCGGGTGCCTGCTACGGAGACTCGGGTGGCCCGCAGATCGTCCAGGCGGGCGGGGGCTGGCGGCTGATCGGTGTCACCAGCCGTACCGGTAACAACGACCCGACCTGCGCGACGGGCCCGTCGATCTACACGAGCGCCGTGGCCTACACGGACTGGATCAACCAGAACGCCGCCTAGAGCTGGGGACCTCGGCGAGGGTGAAGGCCCGGATCGCACGGCGGCACGCCGCCCGCGATCCGGGCCCTTTTACGCGAACTCGTCCATGGGCGTGTCAGCCCGAGTTGTCCATGGGCGTGTCAGCCCGAGTCGCCCATGGGCGTGTCAGCCCGAATCACTCGAGTGGCCGGGGAACAGGTGCGCGTTGGGGTTCAGTGCGACCGCGATGTTGTTCACGGCGGTGGCCGCCTCACCGAACCCGGTGGCGATCAGCTTCACCTTGCCCGGGTACGTCGCCACGTCGCCGGCCGCGTAGACCCGCTCGCGCGCGGTGCGCATCGTGGTGTCCACCGCGATGGACCGCTTGTCCAGCTCGAGCTCCCACGCTTCGATCGGGCCGAGGTCCGCGATGAATCCCAGCGCGGCGATCACCGCCTGCACGGGCAGCTCCAGCTGCTCGCCCTCTTTCTTCTTGTCGATCACGGCGGTACCGAGCTCACCGTTCTCCGCCGGCCGCAGCTCCGCCACCTCGGCGTCGGTGATGATCGGCACGTCGAGCTCCCGTACCGCACGCACCGTCGCCTCCATCGCGCGGAACTTCGCCCTGCGGTGCACCAGGGTGACGCTGCCCGCGATCGGCTGCAGGTTCAGCGCCCAGTCGAACGCGGAGTCGCCGCCGCCCACGATGAGCACGTCCTGGCCCCGGTAGGCCTCGAGGGACTTCACGAAGTGCACCATGCCCTTGCCGAGCCACTCGTTGCCGGCCGGCAGCGGCCGCGGCTTGAACTCGCCGATCCCCGCGGTGATCAGCATCGCCCCGGTGCGGACCACGCTGCCGTCTTCGAGGCCGATCTCCAGACCGTCGTCGACGTCGGTCAACGAGCGCGCCTTGCGGCCGAGCAGGTAGGTCGGTTTGTACTGGTCGGCCTGCTCGACGAGCTGGCTGACCAGATCCCGACCACGGATCGCGGGGAACCCGGCCACGTCGAAGATCTGCTTCTCCGGGTACATGGCGGTGACCTGCCCGCCGGCTTCGGGAAGCGAGTCCACGATCGCGATGGACAGATCACGGAACCCGGCGTAGTAGGCCGCGAATAATCCCGTTGGACCCGCCCCGATGATCGTGATGTCGACGTCGTACCGCTCGGGTGCTGCCATGGGCGACCGCCCTTTCAGCCAGATGGTGGTGGCATCGGTCCGGGCTTCCGAGCTTAGAGCAGATCGCTCCGCCGTTCGGTGACCAGGATCACTCCCCTCGGCAGCCACGTGATCAAGCCCGCGATGCCGAGCGGCGCGCGCAGGGTCCAAACTCTGGGTATGGCTGAGCAGGAATACCGGATCGAACACGACACGATGGGCGAGGTGCGCGTGCCGGCGGACGCCCTGTGGCGTGCACAAACCCAGCGAGCGGTGCAGAATTTCCCCATCTCCGGCCGCGGGCTGGAGCGCGCGCAGATCCGCGCGCTCGGTCTGCTGAAGGCCGCAGCCGCGCGGGCGAACGAACGGCTCGGCGTGCTGGATGCCGAGCTCGCGGGCGCGATCGCGGACGCCGCGGATGAAGTCGCCGGGGGCATGCACGACGAGCACTTCCCGATCGACGTGTTCCAGACCGGCTCCGGCACGTCGTCGAACATGAACGCCAACGAGGTGATCGCCACGCTCGCCAGCCGCAAGCTGAGCACCGACGTGCACCCGAACGATCACGTGAACGCCTCGCAGTCATCCAACGACACCTTTCCGACCACGATCCGGGTGGCCGCGACCGAGGCCGTGGTGCGGGACGTGTACCCGGCGCTGGAACACCTGGCCGGCACCATCGAGGGGCGAGCGGCCGAATGGACCGAGAAGGTGAAGTCCGGCCGCACGCATCTGATGGACGCGGTGCCGATCACCTTCGCGCAGGAGGCCGGGGCGTGGGCCAGCCAGCTACGGTTCGGCATCGAGCGGTTGGGCTCCGGCCTCGGCAGGCTGGCGCAGCTGCCGATCGGGGGCACCGCGGTGGGCTCCGGGCTGAACGCCCCTGAGGGCTTCGGCGCGCTGGTGGCCGACGAACTCGGCAAGGCAACCGACCTGCCGCTGACCGAGGCACCCGATCATTTCGAGGCGCAGGCCAGCCAGGACGGCGTGGTCGAGCTTTCCGGGCATCTGCGTACCGTCGCGGTTTCCCTGAACAAGATCGCCAACGACCTGCGGTGGCTCGGCTCCGGCCCCCGGGCCGGGCTCGCCGAGCTGGAACTGCCGGATCTGCAGCCGGGGTCATCGATCATGCCCGGCAAGGTGAACCCGGTGATCCCGGAGGCCACCCTGCAGGTGGTCGCGCAGGTCATCGGCAACGACGCGACGGTCGCGTTCGCCGGAGCGCAGGGCAACTTCCAGCTCAACGTGAACCTGCCGGTGATCGCCCGCAACGTGCTCGAATCGGCGCGGCTGCTCGCCGCGGTGTCCAGGCTGCTCGCGGACAAGGTGTTCGCCGACGTGCGGGTCAACGAGGAGCGCGCGCGGGAGTACGCCGAGGGTTCGCCGTCCATCGTGACGCCGTTGAACGCCTACATCGGTTACGAGGAGGCGGCCGCGGTGGCCAAGCAGGCGCTGCGGGAGCGCCGGCCGATCCGCGAGATCGTGCTGGAGCGTGGCCACGTGCGCAGTGGCGCGCTCACCGAGGAGCAGCTGGACGAGGCGCTGGACGTGCTCCGGATGGCCCGCGGCGGTCGCTAGCTGACCTGTGCAGGCCAACGACCACGCCGGCGCCGACGAGCAGGGCTCCCAGCACGTCCACGACCTGCGGTGACTGCGCGCCGAGCAGCACGGCCACGATCAGCCCGGAGACCGGCACGATGCCGAGCAGCACACCGGCACGATCCGCGCCGAGCACGGACACCGCGAAATACCAGGCACAGAACGCGATCGCGGTGACGACCACGGCCAGCACCAGCACCGCGACGAGGGTCCGGCCCGCCGGCAGCCGCCACGTCTCGCCGAGCACCGCACTGGTCACCGCCCCGCCGGCGGCCGCCACCACACAGCTCCAGGTGGCACACGCCCGCGGACCGAGCCGCGCGATCACCCCGACGGCGAACAGTGTGAAGGACACCTCGGCCAGCATCGCCAGCACGGCGAGCAGCAGGCCAGGGCCGTGCCACGCGCCGCCGCCGGACAGCACCGCGACGCCGGCCGCGGCGAGTACCGCGCCGAGCACCGGCGCGGCTGCCGGACGCCGGCGCGCCACCAGCGCACCGCCGAACGCCAGCACCAGCGGGCTGCCGCCTAGCACGGCCGCGGCCAGCCCCGGTTCGGCGTAGCGCTGCGCGAGCAGCAGGAACGCCTGGAACCCGATCATCCCGCTGGCCGCCAGCCCGACCAGCGCGGGCAGGTCGCGCAGCCCTGGCAGCGGCAGCCGGATGCCGCGCCAGTACGCCCAGCCGAGCAGCAGCAACCCACCCAACGCGTAGCGCAGCGCCTGCCCGAGCACCACCGGGTAGCCGTCCAGCATGCCGGTCACCGGCACGGAGCCACCGAGAACCACCATGGTGCCCATGCCGGCCAGCACCCCGTCGCGATGCGAGCCACGCTGGATCGTCGCGGTCATGGCTAGCAGCATGACCGAAAAGTGGATCGGCGATAAGCTCCACATCGATGACCGAAAACTGGCCCACTTTTCGCGAGCTGCTGCTGCCGGCCGTGCAGGACGCGCGCGGCAGGCGAGGCAACGCGGTGGAATCGGCGCTGCGCGACGCGATTCGCTCCGGCCGTCTCGCGGCGCACACCAGGCTGCCGTCCAGCCGCGATCTCGCCGGCCAGCTCGGGCTCGCGCGCGGCACCGTGAAAGCGGTTTACGAGCAACTTGCCGCGGAGGGCTACCTGCTGGCCCGGCACGGTTCCGGAACCCGGGTCGCGGAGCTGGGCGGCGGACCGGCGTTAGCCGTGCCGGAGCCGGGCAGCCCGCAGCGGTGGCGCTTCGATCTGCGCCCCGGCCTGCCAGCGCTGGCGGCGTTCCCGCGCTCCGAGTGGCTCGCCGTGTACAAGCAAGCGCTTGCCGAGCTCACCGACGAGGAGCTCGGCTATCCGGATCCGGCCGGGCATCCGGCCCTGCGCGAGGAACTGGCCGGCTACCTCGGCAGGGTTCGCGCGGTGGCCTGCCCCGCGGGGCAGATCCTGATAACCAACGGCGCGGCCGAGGCGCTGTCGCTGATCGCCGGCCGGTTGTACGTGCGCGGGCAGCGGCGGATCGCCGTGGAGGATCCGAGCCACACCGGGCAGGCCGAGCTGCTCGCCGCGAAGGGCCTCGAACCCATCGGGGTGCCCGTCGACGAGGACGGGATCCGGGTGGACGAACTCGCCAAGACCGGGGTACGGGCCGTCGTGGTGACCTCCGCACACCAGTTTCCGCTCGGCGTCGTACTGCATCCCCGCCGGCGACACGCACTGCTCGACTGGGCACGCGAGCACGACGGGCTGGTGATCGAGGACGACTACGACGCCGAGCACCGCTACGACCGCCCGGCGCTGACCGCGTTGCGCTCGCTGGACCCGGAACGGGTGGCATACGTGGGCAGCGTGAGCAAGGTGCTCGCACCGGCACCACGGCTCGGCTGGCTGATCCCGCCTGCCGGGCTGCGCGATGAGCTGGTCGACGCGAAACGGTTGCACGACTTGGGGTGCCCTTCGCTGCCGCAGGCCGCGCTCGCCCGGCTGCTGCGCACCGGCGGTTACGACCGGCACCTGCGCCGCACCCGCAAGCTGTACCGGGCCCGCCGGGACGCGCTGGTGTCCGCGCTGGCGGAATACCTGCCCCAATGGCGAGCGGTTGGCGTGGCCGCCGGGCTGCACGTGGTGGTGCGACTGCCGAGCGGGCTGGACGACCGGGAGGTGAGCCGCGAGCTGGCCAGCGGCGGGATCAACGCGCCGGCGCTGTCCGGCTATGCGCACTCGCAGCCGACGTTTCCCGGTCTGGTGCTCGGCTACGCGGCCATCGGCCAGGATCGATTGCGGGCTGCCGTGCGGGAGATCGCGGCGATCACGCGTCGGCGATGAGCTTGCGGGCGGCCCGCTTCGCGGCGGCGATCGCGGCGGGCACCACGCCCGCGGTCCGGACCACGGTCGCCCCTTCCAGCAGCACCACCAGCTCCTCGGCCAGCCGGCGCGGGTTGCGGATCTCCGCCTCGCGGGCCAGGGCGTTCAGGTAATCCAGCAACCACTGCTTCTGCTCCGTGATGACCTGCCTGCCGGGATGGTCGCCGTCCGGTAGTTCGGCGTGCGCGTTGACGAACGCGCAGCCGCGCGGGTTCACCTGGTCCATCCAGGCTTCCAGCGCGTCGAAGACCAGCAGCAGGCGCCTTTCCGGCGCGGTGGTCCTGCCGCGCTCCACGATGTCCCGCACGTGCTCCCGCCAGCGTTCGTCCCGCTGCCGCAGGTAGCGGGCGACGAGCGTGTCCTTGGACCCGAAGCGGTCGTAGAGCGTCTTCTTGGTAACGCCTGCCTCGGCCGCGATCCATTCCACCCCGACGGCGTGGATTCCGTTGTCGTAGAACAACTTCCCCGCCACATCCAGCACCCGTCGAGCTGCCGGGGTCAGTGCTTTGTCCACCGTCTGCATCACACACCTCCGGACTTGACTATATACCGACCGGTGTAGTTAGGCTAGTAGCTATACCGGTCAGTATACCTTAGGAGCCGTGATGCGTGGGACTACCAACCTGATACTGGGAAGCGGATTCGTGGTGATGTGGAGTTCCGGCTTCATCGGTTCCACGCTCGCCGCGGGATCGGTGCCGACGACCACGCTGCTGATGTGGCGCTTCCTGCTCGCCGGCGGGTTACTACTCGGCTGGCGGCTGCTGGCAAGAGTGGCCAGATTGGGCGGATTGGCCAGGCTGGCCGGGCTTCTCGGGCTGGCCGGACTTCCCTGGCCGATGAGGCCCACCGGCCCGATCGCCCGCCACCGGCTGTCCGGAAGGGAGATCCTGCTGCACTCCGTCGTCGGCCTGCTCGCTCAGGGCGTGTTCCTTTCCGCCGTGTTTTTAGCGGCAGAGCTCGGCGTTCCGGCCGGTACCGCCGCGTTGATCGCCGCACTGCAGCCGGTGCTGGCCGCGGCGTTGAGCGGGCTGCTGCTCGGCGAGAGCACGTCGGCGCGGCAATGGCTCGGGTTGGCTGTCGGGCTGGCCGGGGTCGCGCTTGTGGTCAGCGGTGACCTCTCCGGCGACTCGGGCGCCGCGCCGATCGGCTACACGCTGCCGTTCGTGGCGATGCTGAGCCTGGTCGCCGCCACGTTCGTGGAACGAAGGGCGAGGCTGAACACCCCGATCGTCGACGTGCTGACGATCCAGTGTGTCGCAAGCGCCGCGCTGTTCGGCGCGCTGGCCGTGGCGACCGGTACCGCCGCACTGCCGTCCGGCGGCGCGTTCTGGTTCGCACTCGCCTGGGTGGTCGTGCTGTGCACGTTCGGCGCGTACGGGTTCTACTGGGCCAACCTTCGGCGCGGTTCGGTGACCAGGGTTTCCAGCCTGCTCTACCTCACGCCGCCGACCACGATGCTGTGGGCGTACGCGATGTTCGGCCAGCGCATCGACGTGCTCGGGCTGGTTGGCCTCGCGATCTGCGCGGTCGCGGTCACCCTGGTGGTGCGCGGCGGCCGGAATATGTCGGCATCCGGGGTCACAATGGAATGATGCTGCTCATCGACGTCGTCGACGCCTCGACGCGGTTGACAGGGACACGTTCCCGCAAGGCGAAGATCGCGATCATCGGCGAGTTGCTGCGCGGAGCCGAAGCGGCCGAGTTGCCCACCGTGGTGGCGTTCCTCTCCGGCTATCCCATCCAGGGACGCATCGGTACCGGTTGGCGAACACTGTCCGAGCTTGGCGCGAACCCGGCCGGCGAACCAACGCTGACCATCGCCGAGGTGGACACCGCGCTCAGCGAGGTCGCCGAGACCAGCGGCGCCGGATCGTCGGCCAAACGATCGGCTGTGTTGCGCGAGCTGTTCGCCAGCGGCACCGGCGACGAGCAGCACTTCCTGCTCCGGCTGCTGACCGGTGAGCTGCGGCAGGGCGCGCTGGAAGGCATCATGCTGGACGCGATCGCGGCCGCGGCCGAGGTGCCGGCCGAGGAGGTACGCCGCGCGTTCATGCTGTCCGGGCGGCTGCCCGCGACGGCGTCCGCCGCGCTGTCCGGTGGAAGCGCGGCGCTTGCCGAGTTCCGCCTCGAACTCGGCCGTCCGATCAGGCCGATGCTGGCATCACCTGCCGAGTCACTGCCGGAAGCGTTGGCGGCACTGGATCGCCCGCTCGTGGAGTACAAACTGGACGGTGCGCGAATCCAGGTGCATCGCGACGGCGACGAGGTGCACGTGTACACCCGGACACTGCGCGAGATCACCGAGCACGTGACCGAGCTCGTCCGCCTTGTGAGGGACCTGCCGTGCGATTCCGTGGTATTGGACGGGGAAACCCTCGCGCTGACCGACGACGGCAGGCCGCGCCCGTTCCAGGAAACGCAGAGCAGATTCGGTAGTACCCGGGCCGAGCAGGTCGCGCAGCTGTTGCTGCGCCCGTACTTCTTCGACTGCCTGCATCTGGACGGCGTGGATCTGCTTGATGCCCCGTTGACCGAGCGGCGGGACGCGTTGCGCGCCGCGGCCCCTGCGCACCTGATGCCGGCAACTACAGACCGGGATGACGCCGAGCGATTGTTGAAGTCCTCGCTGGCGGATGGCCACGAGGGCGTCATGGTGAAGGACCTCGCTTCGCCGTACGCGGCGGGCAGGCGCGGTGGCTCCTGGCTGAAGGTCAAGCCCGTGCACACCATGGACCTGGTGGTGCTGGCCGCGGAATGGGGACACGGCAGGCGATCCGGCTATCTGTCCAATTTGCACCTCGGCGCTCGCGATCCGAACGGCGGCGAGCCGATCATGGTAGGCAAGACGTTCAAGGGCCTCACCGACGAGCTGCTCACCTGGCAAACCGAAACACTACAAGGCATCGAGCGCCGTCGTACACAGTGGACGGTATGGGTACGGCCAGAGCTGGTCGTGGAGATCGAGCTGGACGGGGTGCAGGCCAGCAGGCGCTACCCTGGCGGGATCGCGCTGCGGTTCGCGCGGGTCGTCCGGTACCGGCCGGACAAAGATCCAAACGAGGCGGACACCATCGACACACTGACCGCGTTGCTGCCGTCGGCCGAGGGATAGGGTCGCACCGTGGAGAATTACGTCGGGGTGTTGCTGTTCCGCGCGACCGGTGAGAGCGAGGACGATCACCCACTGTACGAGGAATCCTTCGTGCTGCTCACCGCGGAGGACGAGGAGACCGCGTGGGCGAAGGCGAGCTCGCACGGGCGGGAGCGGGAGCACAGCTACCGTAATGACGACGGCGAGCTGATCAGCTGGAAGCTGGAGCAGGTGGTGGACGTCTGCCTCGCGGTTGACGACGAGATCGGCGACGGCGCGGAGCTCTACAGCCGGTTCTTCCGGGACCTGACCGCCTATCGGGCCTTCGAACCTCTCCTGGACGGCGAACCGCTGTAGCGCTTCCGTATCCTGGGATCTCGTGCGGTTCATCAACGGACAACAGCCGAGCCACGAGCTCACCTACGACGACGTGTTCCTCGTCCCGCGCCGCTCCGGGGTGGCGTCCCGGTTCGACGTGGACCTGTCCACTTCCGACTCCTCGGGCGCCACCATCCCGATCACGGTCGCGAACATGACGGCGGTGGCCGGTCGCCGGATGGCCGAGACGGTGGCGCGTCGCGGCGGTATCACGGTGCTGCCACAGGACGTGGACCCCGAGGCGCTCGCCGAGATCGTGTCCTGGGTGAAGGCGCGGCACACCATCTGGGACACCCCGCTGGTACTGCGCCCGTCCGACGCCGTCGCCGATGCGCTGAACCTGCTGCCGAAGCGGGCGCACGGCGCGGTGGTGGTCTGCGACGCCGAGGACCGGCCGATCGGCGTGGTCGATGAGGACGCCTGCGCCGGCGTTGACCGGTTCACCCGCCTCGCGGAAGTCTGCGACCCGCACGTGTTGACGATGCCGTTGAAAACCCCGCCGAACGAGGTGTTCGAGCGGCTGCACGCGCATACCGGGCGGCTCGCGATCGGCGTGGACGCCGACGGGCGGCTGGCCGGGGTGCTGACCGAGGTGGGCGCCCTGCGCGCGGAGCTGTACACGCCCGCGGTGGACGCCGGGGGCCGGTTGCGGGTCGGCGCGGCGATCGGGATCAACGGTGACGTGGCCGCGAAGGCCCGCGCCGTGCTGGACGCGGACGTGGATCTGCTGGTGGTAGACACCGCGCACGGCCACCAGGAGAAGATGGTCGGCGCGCTGGCCGCGGTGCGCTCGGTGGCCCCCGAGGTCCCGGTGGTGGCGGGAAACGTGGTGACCACCGAGGGGGTTCGGGACCTCGTGGCGGCCGGCGCGGACGTGGTGAAGGTCGGCGTCGGGCCGGGCGCGATGTGCACCACGCGGATGATGACCGGCGTGGGGCGACCGCAGTTCTCCGCCGTCGCGGAATACGCGGCGCAGGCCCGCGAGCTCGGCGCGCACGTGTGGGCGGACGGCGGCGTCCGGCACCCGAGGGACGTCGCGCTGGCGCTCGCGGCGGGCGCGGCGAACGTGATGGTGGGCTCCTGGTTCGCCGGCACCCACGAGTCGCCGGGAGACCTGCGGGTCGACGAGCACGGCCGGGCCTACAAGGAATCCTTCGGGATGGCCTCGAAGCGCGCGGTGAGCGCCCGCACCCGGGGTGACAACGCGTACGACCGGGCCCGCAAGGCACTGTTCGAGGAGGGCATCTCCACCTCGAGGATGGAGCTGGATCCGGCCAGGCCGGGTGTCGAGGACCTGCTCGACTCGATCTGCTCGGGCGTCCGCTCGGCGTGCACCTACGCGGGCGCGCACAACCTGGCGGAGTTCCACGAACGAGCCCTGCTCGGCGTGCAATCGTCCGCCGGGTTCGCCGAAGGCCGCCCGCTGCCGGCCGGCTGGTAGTTGCGGTGAAGGCCACCTTACGGGCGTTCAACGCCCGTAAGGTGGCCTTCACGGCAAAACTCTCTAGTTGGCGGCGTCCTCCAGCATCTCGGTTACCAGTGCGGCCACCGGGGAGCGCTCCGAACGGTTCAGCGTGACGTGCGCGAACAATGGATGCCCCTTGAGTTTCTCGATCACCGCGGCGACCCCGTCATGCCTGCCGACCCGCAGGTTGTCCCGCTGCGCGACGTCATGCGTGAGCACCACTCGCGAGCCGGTGCCCAGCCGGGACAGCACGGTCAGCAACACGTTGCGTTCCAGGGATTGCGCCTCGTCCACGATCACGAACGAATCGTGCAGGGACCGTCCTCGGATGTGCGTCAGCGGCAACACCTCGAGCAGCCCGCGATCCGCGACCTCGTCAAGCACGTTCTGGCTGACCAGGGCGCCGAGCGTATCGAAAACGGCCTGCGCCCACGGCTGCATCTTCTCGTTCTCCGAGCCAGGCAGGTAGCCGAGATCCTGACCGCCGACCGCGTACACCGGCCGGAACACCACGACCTTGCGGTGCAACCGGCGTTCCAGCACGGCTTCCAACCCCGCGCAAAGCGCCAGCGCCGACTTACCGGTGCCGGCTCGCCCGCCAAGCGAGACGATGCCGACCTCCTGATCGAGCAACAGGTCCAGCGCGATCCGCTGTTCGGCGGAGCGCCCGTGCAACCCGAAGGCTTCCCGGTCGCCACGCACCAGCCGGACCCGCTTGTCCGAATCCAGCCTGCCGAGCGCGCTCGAACTCCCGGTCTGCAGCCGCAGCCCGGTGTTGCACGGCAACTCGTGCACCGCGTCGACGTCGAACGCGGCGACATCCGCGAGATCGACGCCGCCGTCCTTGAACAGCAGGTCAAGCGCCTCCTGCGGCACGTCCACGTCGGCCATCCCGGTCCACCCGGACGGCGTGACCTCCTGGGCGCGGTACTCGTCCGCGGTCAGGCCGACGGCGCCGGCCTTGACCCGCAACGGGATGTCCTTGGTCACCAGCGTCACCGTGCCGTCGCCGACCTCACCGCTTTCCGCCGCGAGGTTCAGCGCGCACGCCAGGATGCGCGTGTCGTTGGTGTCGGTGCGAAAGCCGGGCGGCAGCACCGCCGGGTCCGAGTGGTTGAGTTCCACGTGCAGGGTGCCGCCCTGATCGCCGAGCGACACGGGCTTGTCCAGCCTTCCGTGCCGAACCCGAAGATCGTCGAGAAGCCGAAGGGCCTCCCGTGCGAACCAACCAAGTTCCGGGTGATGCCGCTTGGCCTCCAACTCACTTATCACCACAAGCGGTAGCACGACGGCGTGCTCAGCAAACCGGGTAACCGCCCACGGATCGGACAGCAGCACCGAGGTGTCCAGCACGAACGTGCACCGCGAAGGATGCGACAGGCTGGGACTTCCGGAACCGCTTGGACTGGGAACCGTGCCCGAAGAAGGGGCGGTGGTCTCGGGGGACGAACGCTGTGCAGTCACGGCATCTCCCTTGTGGACGCGGCACCACGCCCACTCAACTCGGCGGGCCGGGATCTCCCTAACCGGTCGCGCTGCGCCTGCCATCCGGCCTTAGCGCAACCGACCGCGAGGGCCGGGTGCCGGCCCCCTCGCGCGTGTTCGGAATGGTGCCGCCGCCGGTATGGCTACCGCCGGATCAGCCATCCTGCCTCGCACAGCCACGATTAGGGCCTCCCGTGACGACCCGCATCTCCACGAGCCGTCACCTCGGAAGCTACCTGCGATCCCCCGGGTTTTGCAGGCAGCCACACAGGTGATTCGCCACTCCGTCCCGAAACGGTCCGTGCCGTGTTACCGCCCTCACCAGCACAATTACGTTCAGTGTTCAAATTTCGCTGGGTGGCGCACCCGAGAGGATTAACTTCGAATTCACGACATGTTCCGCGGCTACCAGGCCGGCCGCCCCGCGACTACCACGAAGCCCGCCGTTTTCGCACGATGAAATCCGGTCACGAACACCGGGTCCAGTGACGTTTCCGGACAGTTCTTACCCGATGGGGTTTTCCTAATGGCTTTATCGCCCGCACGCCGACTAACTTCGCAACCCGGAGAGCGAAGGAGATAACCAATCACCCGAGCTCACCAGATTATTTCACGCCAACGAAGGAGAATGACAGGTGCTTAAGAAAGCTGGGTTTGTCGCCGCAACCACCGCCGGTCTCCTGATGATCGGCGGCACTGCCGTCGCCAGCCCGATGAGCGCAGACGAGTCCGCCCCCGCGGGAGACTCCTCCAGCAGTGACGTCACCTTCGCCGATGCGTACTACGACTTCAAGGAATCCGGCGGCGCGCTCGGATACGGCGCGGCCGGTCTCGTCGCGAGCGCATACACCGGCATCGCGACCACCCCGTCACTCGTGGCCGGACAAATGGGCGGCTGATCCAATTAGCCGGGAGAGTGCTGGCGGGAGCTCGGAGATATCCGGGCTCCCGCCCTTTTATTTCGCGCCCAACCCTTTAACACTACCCAGCCGAAGTCAATTTCTCGATACCGCTCCGGTCACGATCCGAACCGTCGATGTCGGATGGAATAATCCCGCAACGCCCGCAGGAAGTCAGTGCGCCGGAAATCCGGCCAGAATGCTTCACAAAACCAGAATTCGGAATAGGCGGACTGCCACATCATAAATCCGGAGAGCCGCTGCTCTCCAGACGTCCGGATCACCAAGTCCGGGTCCGGCTGCCCTGAAGTATAGAGGTGTTCGGCGATATGGTCGACATCCAAAGTTTCGGCAAGTTCCTCGATTGTTTTGCCCTGCTCGGCATGCTGTTGCAGCAACTTGCGCACCGCCTCGGCGATCTCCTGCCGGCCGCCGTAGCCGACCGCGACGTTGACCTGCATCCCGGATCGCTCCTCAGTGCGCCGCACCGCGTCCGTGAGGCGGGTGGCCATCTCATCCGGCAACAGGTCCAGCGCGCCGACGATGCGCAGCCGCCACGGCTCGTGTGGCTCGGCGAGCTCATCGATCACATCGGAGATGATGTCCAGCAGCGGAGCGAGCTCCGACGGCGGCCGGTCGGTCAAATTCTCGTTCGAGCACAGGAACAGCGTCACGATTTCGACGCCTTCCGCGGACGCCCAGCCGAGTAACTGGGCGATCCTCGTCGCGCCAACCCGATGCCCGTCGACGACATCGGTAAACCCTGCCTGCCGAGCCCAACGGCGGTTGCCGTCCAGCACCAGCGCGATGTGTCTGGGGCGCCGGTTGTCGTCGATCTGGCTGGACAACCGGCGTTCGTAGAGACCGTAAACGACTTCGGCAACACGGGAACGAAGACTCACATCGTGGCAGCGTACGCCGCGCCGCACAGCGCCTTCCGGGCAACCACAGCCACAATGGAGATATGTCCCGTTATGACGGAGTCACACTTGAACGCGTGGTAAAGCAGGCCCGCACCGTTGCCGTGGTCGGCGCGAGCGACAATCCACAGCGGCCGAGCAACGAGGTCGCGCGGTACCTGCATGCGCAGGGACTGCGGATCTTTCCGGTGAACCCGAAGCTGGAGAGCCTGTTCGGCCTGCCGGCTTTCGGTTCGCTCGCGGAGATCGGTGAGCCGGTGGACATCGTGGACGTATTCCGCAGGCCCTCGGCCACGCCGGAAGTCGCCGAGCAGGCGGTCGCCGCCGGTGCCGGCACGTTGTGGCTGCAACTCGGGGTGATCAACGACGAGGCGGCGCGGATCGCCGAGCGGGGTGGGTTGACGGTCATCATGGATCGCTGCCTCGCCGTGGAGCATCGCAGGCTGTTGCGCACCTCCAGCGGGCCACACGGATAGCGCACCCTCGGGCGGCGAAGCCGGGCGCGGCCTCTCCACGTGCGGCGCACCACGACCGCGTGCCAACCCGGCCTACGGTTCCGTAACCTGGGCCTCGTGTCGGCCGTAACAGCGACTTCGCCGCCAGCCGCCCGGCGACCGCGGCTGCGTGGGAAGCTGCATTTCTGGTCGTTCCTGACTTCCGTGGCGACCGGTGCGGTGCTGGTCTCGGTGGCCGCCGCGACGGAGGGCGGCATCGCCGCGCTCGCCGCTTCGGTGTACGGGATGACCGTGCTCGGCCTGTTCGGGGTGAGCGCGCTCTACCACCGCCGTACCTGGGTCAGCACCCGTGCGCGGATCTGGATGAAGCGGCTCGATCACTCGATGATCTTCCTGTTCATCGCGGGCACCTACACCCCGTTCAGCTTGCTGGCGATGGATCGGCCGGACGGGTACGTCGTGCTCGGCGTGGTATGGGGCGGGGCCGTCGCCGGGGTCGCGCTCAAACTGCTGTGGCCGAACTCGCCACGCTGGCTCGGCGTACCGATCTACGTCGCGCTCGGCTGGGTGGCGGTGTTCGTGTTGCCGCAGTTGCTGCGGCACGGCGGGGTGGCCGCGCTGGTGTTACTGCTCATCGGCGGCGCGCTGTACACCGTTGGCGCGATCTTCTACGCGCTGCGCTGGCCGAACCCGTGGCCGCTGGTTTTCGGGTACCACGAGTTCTTCCACGCCGCTACCGTGCTCGCCGCCATTTGCCACTATGTAGCGATCTGGCTCGCGATGTACGGCTGAGCGTCTACCCCTTGTCTGGTGGATACCCACGCCCGCGATTAGGCTATGTCGATCCGTTCCTGCCAGCGAATCGTGAGGTCATGATGGCCGGCATCAGTGCCGAACGTGAAACACCGACGAAGATCGATACCACCAAGGCGAGTATCGCCAGGGTCTACGACGCCGCGTTGAACGGCAAGGACAACTACGAGGTCGACCGTGAGGTGCTGCGGCAGGTTCGCCAGGTCGCGCCCGAGGTGAACCAGCTGGCGTGGGACAACAGGAACTTCCTGATCAGGGCTACCCGCTTCCTCGCCTCGCAAGGCGATATCTCGCAGTTCCTTGACTGCGGATCCGGGCTGCCGACGGCGGAGAACACCCATCAGGTCGTGCAACGGGTGAACCCCGAGGCGCGAGTGGTATATGTCGACAACGACCCGATGGTCGTCACGCACGGGCGCGCGCTGCTCGAGGAAAACGAGAACACCCGCTTCATTTCGGCGGATATCTTCGAACCACGGGAAATCCTGGAAAATCACACGGTACGGGAGCACCTCGACTTCTCCCAGCCGCTCGCGCTTTTCCAGGTGGGCACCTTGCACCACTACGACGGCCAACGGCCGCCAGGCGACATCATGCGGGAGTACGTCGAGGGCCTACCGTCCGGCTCGTACGTGGCGATCGCGCACTTCTTCGATCCGGAAAAGCCGCCGTACAGCGAACTTGCTCGCAAAATGGAGGAGAAGTTCACGCACAGCCCGATGGGCACTGGCGTGTTCCGCAACGGCGCCGAGATCGAGAGCCTGTTCCCCGGGCTCGAGTTGGTCGAGCCCGGGATCACGCTGTGCAGCCAATGGTGGCCGGACGGCCCGCAAGTCAAGCCGCTGGATCAGGTGCAGCACTGCATCGTCGGCGCCGTCGCCCGCAAACCCTGACCCACCAGGACAACCAGGACTCAGAGCTCGGGACCCCTCGACCGCAGATCATCCACTTTGGACATCGCGTCGCGGAGCTCACCCAACCACTCGTCGGCGTGCTGGCCGACCAGCCGGACAGCCCATGCCAGCGCCTCCGAGCGGGAGCGGGCAACGCCGGCGTCCACCAGCGTGTCAAGCACCCGCCGCTCCGGCTGACGCAGCCGGGTCATCACCGGCGCGGACAGCGTGGTGAACAACTCCTCCGTGTCGCCCACCCGCGCACCCCAGGCCACCTTGCGGTTGTACTGGTGCTCGGCCTGCCTGGCGATCTCGATGCGCTCGTCCCTGGTTTCCTCCCGGAACCTGCTGATCCGGCCCGCCTCCGCCGCGGAACGGGCCGCGTCGTCGTCGAACGTCTCGGCCAGTTCCGGCAACCGCCCGACCACGATGATCTCCTCGCGATCCACGGTGACCTCCGGCGCCTCGACGAACCAGTCGTCCGGCAACCGTCCGGCGAACCACGCGGGCGCGTCCTCCGCCGACGGGAGATCGGCCTGCTGCCAGCCGCCCTTACCGCGCCAGCCACGACCGCCGCGCCAACCACGTCCACCGTGTCCCATGAATCCCTCCGCGTTGAATCGCGCGTACATTGCGCCCTCCGACGTTGATTACATGATTACACCACTTCAGAGGTTACGCGCGTATCGCGCTACGGCAACGCCGTTTCGCTCAGGGTGGACGCGCCGGCTCAGGCGACGGCGATCTGCATGGCCTCCCTGAGCTCGGCCACCGTGCCGACCGGCCGGTCGCATACGTAGCCCCGGCACACGTAGGCTGCCGGCCGGCCGTCCACAAGCGGACGGTCGGCCAGCAGCGGCACATCGGGGGTGTCCGGTTCCCCCGCCAGCACCACCGCGCCGGCTCGGGCCCCTTCGGCCGCGGTGGACAGCAGCTCCGCGCGCGCCGGATCGTCCACGGCGCCCACTACGGCCACCTGCACCGGCCCGGCGAGCATCGCCTCGGCCGCGGTCAGCCAGTGCCCCGCGAACCGCGGTACCCGCGCGATCAGGGCGCCCGCGCGGGACAGCGCGAGCTCGGCCGCCTCGCGGTAGCGCCCACCGGAGGAATCCCCGGCGAGCGCGGACGCGGTCAGCAGCGCGTTGGTCAGCGCGGACGCCCCGGACGGGCTGGCGTTGTCGCCGGGGTCGGCCGGGCGCGCCGCGAGCGCCTCGGCGTCGTCCGCGGTGTCGTAGAACGCCCCGGCCGCGTCGTGATTGCCGAACCGCTCCAGCCCGATGTCCAGCAACTGCCGGGCGAGGCCCAGCCAGCGTGGTTGCGCCGTCGCCTGGTGCAACGCGAGCAGCGCCTCGGCGACGCAGCCGTAGTCCTCGAGCACGCCCGCCGCGGCACCGACCACGCCGTCCCGCGAACCCCGCCGCAGCCGATCACCGACCATGTGCTTGGCAAGCAACAACTCCGCGGCGTCCACCGCAGCATCTATCCACTGTGGACGTCCTAATGCGACACCTGCCTCGGCGAGCGCGGTGATCGCGAGGCCGTTCCAGGACGCGATCACCTTGTCGTCACGTCCCGGCTGTGGGCGCTGCCCGCGGGCTCGCAGCAATTCGGTGCGCACCTTGTCAAGACGTTTCGCGTCCGCGGGATCGGCCAGCAGCCGCAGCGTGGAGCTGCCGTGCTCGAAGGTGCCCTCGCCGGTCACCCCGAACACCTCGGCGGCCCAGGCGCCGTCCTGCTCGCCGAGCACCTCGACGAGCTGCGCGGGCGTCCACACGTAGGTCAGGCCCTCGACGCCATCGGTATCCGCGTCCAGCGACGAGGCGAACCCGCCCTGCTCGGTCCGTAGCTCGTCGAGCAGGAAGTTCGCGGTTTGCTCGGTGACCCTCCTCGCCAGCTGGGAACCGGTACGCCTGGCGAGATGAGCGTAGGCGCGAAGCAGCAAAGCGTTGTCGTACAACATTTTCTCGAAATGCGGCACGATCCAGTTCGCATCCACGCTGTACCGCGCGAACCCGCCGGCCAGCTGGTCGTAGATGCCGCCCCGCGCCATCGCCTCGGCCGTGGACTCTACAATGGACATTGCCTCACCCGAACCGGTGCGTTCGTGGTGTCGCAGCAACGCTTCGAGAACCATGGACGGCGGGAACTTCGGCGACGAGCCGAAACCGCCGTTCGCCGCGTCGAACTCCTCGCCAAGCTTGGCGATCGCCGAGTCGAGCACGTCGTCGTTGATCGGAGTCTCCTGCAGCGGCCCGGTCTGCTGCCGCAGATGCTCGACGAGCTTGCCGCCCGCCTCGCGCAACTCACCACCGCGCTCGTACCACGCGTTCACCACCGCGCGCAGCAACTGGACGAACGACGGCATGCCCATCCGAGGCGCAGGCGGGTAGTACGTGCCGCAGTGGAACGGCTCGCCGTCCGGCGTGAGGAAGCAGGTCATCGGCCAGCCGCCCTGAC
This sequence comes from Pseudonocardiaceae bacterium, assembly GCA_009379845.1. Classification (GTDB taxonomy): domain Bacteria; phylum Actinomycetota; class Actinomycetes; order Mycobacteriales; family Pseudonocardiaceae; genus Tamaricihabitans. Next base: position 24,687 of record WHSZ01000061.1, read on the forward strand.
CGGTCATGGCTTGCGTCGCGGTCATGTACACCGCGTCGATGTCCGGGCGCTCCTCGCGATCCACCTTGATGTTCACGAAGCTCTCGTTCATCAATTCCGCGGTTCCCGCGTCCTCAAAGGACTCGTGCGCCATCACGTGGCACCAGTGGCAGGCCGCGTAGCCGACCGAGAGCAGCACCGGTACGTCCCGGCGCCTCGCCTCCGCGAAGGCCTCGTCGCACCACGGCCACCAATCCACCGGATTGTCCTTGTGCTGCAGCAGGTAGGGGCTGGTGGACTCGCTCAGTTGATTCGGCATACCACCAGGGTGTCAAACTTCGCCCGCGGCGGCACGGAACCAGCGCGGCCACCCAGCCGCGGTCCAGCACCCGGCCCAAGTCACCTGCGCGGCTAACTCTGGCCGCTGGTCTGCCGGTTCGTGGTGTCCGTGGAGTGGGGTGGCGACGCCGTCGACGATTCCGCGTCCGTCTCCGCGCCGGTCTCCTCGTTGCCCTCCTGGCCGGCCTCGGACCCCGGGGACTCCCCGGATGTCGCCTCGTCCGATTCACCGCCGAAACTGGCCGGTATCCGGCGCAGGTGCTTGGTCATCGAACGCACCAGGAAGATCACGGCGATCAGGAACAGGCCCAGAAGCAGCAGGCCGACCGGAGACGACTTGCCGAAGTCCTCACCCTGGCCAGCGCCGCCTCCGCCGGGCTGCCCCTGCGCGATCGCGGCCGGCAGCCTGGCGGCCGAGGCGCTGATCGCGGGCCATGCCGTCATGCTCACACCTTATCGCGGACGCCCGCGAACAAATCGTCCTCCGGGAGGGTGCTGTCCACCAGCGAGCGGGCCAGCTCGTATTCCTCCGTTGGCCAGACCTTCCGCTGCAGGTCGAGCGGCATGGCGAACCAGCGGCTGTTCGGATCGATCTGGGTGGCGTGCGCCTTCAGCGCCTCGTCGCGCACCTCGAAGTAGTCCCCGCAGTCGACCTGCGTGGTCACCCGCTCCATCACGTCCGCCCGGTCCGGATCCCACTTGCTCAGCCACTCGCCGTACGGCGATTCCAGGCCGCCTGCTAGCAAGGCCTCGTGGAACGCGGTCATCTTGGCCCTTGAGAAGCCGTGCGAGTAGTACAGCTTCAACGGCTGCCACGGCTGCCCGGCGCCCGGAAACCGGTCCGGGTCGGCCGCGGCCTCGTACGCGGCCACGGAGACCTCGTGACACCGGATGTGGTCCGGGTGCGGGTACCCGCCGTTCTCGTCGTAGGTGACCACGACGTGCGGCCGGAACGCGCGGATCTCGGCGACCAGCGGGGCCACCGATTCCTCAAGCGGGACGAGCGCGAAACAGCCGTCCGGCAGCGGCGGCAGCGGATCCCCCTCGGGCAGGCCGGAGTCCACGAACCCGAGCCAGCGGTGGTGCACACCGAGTATCTTCGCCGCCCGCGCCATTTCCTCACGCCGGACGTCGGTCATGTTCCTGACCACTTCCGGACGGTCCATCGCCGGGTTCAGCACGCTGCCGGCCTCGCCTCCGGTGCAGGTCACGACCATGACCTCGTGACCTTCGGCGACGTAGCGTGCCATCGTGGCCGCGCCCTTGCTCGACTCGTCGTCCGGGTGCGCGTGCACCGCCATCAACCGCAGTTTTTCGCCATTACCCGCAACATCTGGCGCGATGAAACCGCGCGACGCTAACCGCTGGGGCCGAGCGTTCGATTCCGTCATGACCGACGCGACTCCTCGTGACCGTTGCTTGGTACCCCCGACATCCGCTCGCGCCAGTGCAACGGATACTCGTGCCGGGACATTCCCTACGGTCATTGTCCCGGTAGGTACGACACTTCTGGTCGGGAGGCCACGGTTTGACAACCAGCGGCGCGGCGCCCGTCTCCCCGGTGCCGGAGGGGCGGTACGGCTCGCGCGCGCCCCGGCGGCCACGGCGCTGGCGATCCTGGCTGTTCACCGTGGTGGCGCTGGTCGTGGCGACCGCGGTGGCCATCGTCGGGTATCGCAACATCGGCAGCCAGCCGATCGAGGCCGAGCGCACCGCCTACGACGAGGTACCGGGCAACGCGATGCGCATGACGTTCACCCTGACCCGCGACAAACCCGACAGACCCGCGGTATGTGTGGTGCGTGTGCAGGGACGGGACGGCGCCGAGAGCGGGCGGCGAGAGGTCTTCGTCCCACCAGCCGAGAACGGGCATTCGGTAAGTGCCCTGATCCGAAGCTCGGAACGCCCGGTGACGGCGGATGTGTTCGGTTGCTCCTACGAGGTTCCTGTTTATCTGACACCGGGCTGACCTGCGCAAACGCATCGTAAACCGGTGGCGGCCAACGGGGTGAAACCGGCCGTCACGGGTGGATCGTCGGACAAAACGACCGACGAACCCGCCCTGTGCGTGTTATTCTCGAATACCGGCACGGCCCCTGGCGGGCCGTGTTTTTCCGTATATCGCCTCCATGGCCGAATAGCCGACCCGCATACCGCGGGCCGGTCCGTGACGACGAGGAGTGGTGACCGTGAGCGACACACAGGTGACCTGGCTGACTCAGGATGCCTACGACCGGCTCAAGCAAGAACTTGACGAGCTGATTGAGAATCGCCCGGTCATCGCCGCGAAGATCAACGACAGCCGAGAAGAAGGCGATCTCAAGGAGAACGGCGGCTACCACGCCGCCCGCGAGGAGCAGGGGCAGCAGGAAGCACGCATCCGGCACCTGCAGGAACTGCTGCGCACAGCCAAGGTCGGCGAGGCGCCGGACAACGACGGCTTCGCCGAGCCCGGCATGGTGCTGACGGTGCGCTACGAGGGTGACGACGAGTCCGAGGAATTTCTGCTCGCCACCCGCGAGGAAGGCGCGCAGAGCGGCAATATCGAGGTCTACTCACCCGACTCACCGCTCGGCAAGGCATTGCTCGGGGCGCAGGAGGGCGACGAGCGCTCCTACGAACTGCCCAACGGCAGTATCCAGCGGGTGACCCTGCTCAAGGCGGTGCCATACACGGGCTGATCTCGGTGGTTTCTCGATGGCGTTGATCTCGATGCGGCTGCGCGGGACCTGGCTGGTCATTCGACGGGATGACCCCCGCCTGCCCGCTCGCTACCGTGGTCGGACACCGGGCGAGCGGAGGGGCAAGCCATGAGCGGCGAAAACGATTTACCCATCTGTGCCACCTGCGGCATGCAGTACGACGCTCCGCGACCGGACTGCCCGATCTGCGAGGACGAACGCCAGTACGTGCCACCAAGCGGGCAACGCTGGTCCAGCCTCGGCGAGCTTCGCGAGGGGCCATACACCGCGCGGGTAGCCGAGCAAGGCCCCGACGTCATCGGGATCGGCACCGAGCCGTGGTTCGGGATCGGGCAGCGCGCGCTGCTGGTGCGGACCGGCTCGCGGAACGTGCTGTGGGATTGCGTCGCCTACCTGGACGACGACCTGGTGGCCAAGGTGAACGAGCTGGGCGGGATCAGCGGCATCGCGATCAGCCATCCGCACTACTACACCACGATGGTGGAGTGGAGCAGGGCGTTCGACGTACCGATCTACCTGCACGAGAAGGACAAGCGGTGGATCGGGCGGCCGGATCCCGCCGTGCGGCTGTGGAGCGGCGAGCGGTACTCGCTCACGCCGGAGCTGACGCTGATCAATCTCGGGGTGCACTTCGCGGGCGGCACCGTGCTGCACTGGAACCGCGGCGATGGCGCGCTGCTTTCCGGGGACATCGTGCAGGTGATCCCGAACCGGGAGTGGGTGGCGTTCATGTACAGCTACCCGAACTTCATCCCGGAACGGCCGCGGGTGGTTAGGCTGGCCGCCGAGCTGCTGGAGCCGTTCGAGTTCGAGACCATCTACGGCGCGTGGTGGGACGCGGTGATCCGCTCCGACGGGCACGAGGTGGTGCGCCGATCGGCACGGCGTTACCTGGAGTACGCCCTGGACGACGGCTGACCCGGGCACCCCGACACCGCAATATGCATCCATATTGCGGTGCTGAGCATCCCTATGCACCCGAGGTGCCGAGCACGCGTTCCAGTAGCGGCCGCACCCTCGGCGGCACCGGGGTGGACAGCGCGATCGAGGTGGACGTGCGGCGTACCCCCGGCACGCCGACCACCTCGTCGATCACCCGCTGCAGGTCCGCGTTCGAGCGCGCGACCATCCGCACGAACAGATCGCCCTGCCCGGTCGTCGCGTGCACCTCACACACCTCGTCGATCGCGGCGAGCTGGCGGGACACCTCGTGGCGCTGCCCCTGCGCGATCTCGAGCATGGCGAACGCGGTGAGTCCGTAACCCATCGCCGCGAGGTCCAGGTCGGGCGGGAAGCCGGCGAGCACCCCGCGGTCCCGCAACCGATCCAACCGCGCCTGCGCGGTTCCCCTCGCCACGCCGAGGCGGCGGGAACACTCCAGCACGCCGAGCCTGGGTTCGTCGGTCAGCAGCAGCAGGAGCCGCGCGTCCAGCTCATCCAGCTGGTGCTTCGTCGTACTGGGCACATTGTCCATCTTGATCACCATAGTCGCGAGCGTACTAGGAAATCTGTATAGCTGATTATCGCTGCCTTGCACAACGTGTGCACCACGCGCATCGTTCGGGGTACGGACGGCGGCAAGGAGGCAGCGATGACCGACACCACGGACAGCGTCACCTACGAGCAGCTTCGCCAGCTCGTCGGCCTGGTTGAGCACGACCCGTCAACAGACCCGTTCCCGGTCAAGGCCCTGGACGCGGTGGCGTTCGTGGCGGGCAACGCCACCCAGGCCGCGTGGTTCTACCAGGCGGCGTTCGGCATGCGGCTGGAGGCCTATCGCGGCCCGGAAACCGGCAGCGCAGACGCGAAGTCGTTCGTGCTGACCTCCGGGTCCGCGCGATTCGTGATCAACGGTGGAGTGCGGCCGGATTCCGCACTACTCGACCACCACCGCCGGCACGGCGACGGTGTCGTCGACCTGTCCCTCGAAGTGTCCGATGTGGACAAGTGCGTCGAACACGCCAGGGCGCAGGGCGCAACCATACTCGCCGAACCGCACGAGATCTCCGACGAGCACGGAAGCGTGCGGCTCGCGGCCATCGCGACCTACGGCGAGACGCGGCACACCCTGGTGGACCGCTCCGGGTACGCGGGCCCGTACCTGCCGGGATACGTGGCCGCGGAAGGCTCGGTGCCGAAGCGGCCCGGTGCGCCGAAGCGGCTGTTCCAGGCTGTCGACCACTGTGTCGGAAACGTCGAACTCGGCAAGATGGACTACTGGGTTGACTGGTACCGCCGGGTAATGGGCTTCGTGAACATGGCCGAGTTCGTCGGCGACGACATCGCCACCGAATATTCCGCGCTGATGAGCAAGGTCGTGTCGAACAGCAACCATCGCGTGAAGTTCCCGCTGAACGAACCCGCGCTGTCCCAGCGCAGATCCCAGATCGACGAGTACCTGGATTTCTACGGCGGCGCGGGCTGCCAGCACATCGCGCTCGCTACCAACGACATCCTGTCCACAGTGGACGAGATGCGGGCTGCCGGGGTGGAATTCCTCGCTACTCCCGATTCCTACTACCAGGATCCGGAGCTGCGTGCCCGCATCGGTGAGGTCCGGGTGCCGATCGAGGAGCTCCGGCGGCGCGGCATCCTGGTCGACCGGGATGAGGACGGCTACCTGTTACAGATCTTCACCAAGCCGATCGGCGATCGCCCCACGGTGTTCTACGAGCTGATCGAGCGGCACGGCTCGCTCGGCTTCGGCAAGGGCAACTTCAAAGCGCTTTTCCAGGCCATCGAGCGCGAGCAGGAGCGCCGCGGCAACCTCTGACCTGCCATCTTCTTAAGTCAGAGGAACGTGTACTCGGCGCGGCGCAGGGTGTCCACCAGCTGCTCGCAGTGCTGCGGCCCTCGCGTTTCCAGGTTGAGCGCCACCTCGACCTCGCCGACCGCGAGCGCCCCGGAAATCCGGGAGTGCTCCACGTCCAGCACGTTCGCGCCGAGGTCACCGACCTTGCCGAGCAGGCCGGCAAGGGAGCCGGGGCGATCCGGGATGCGCAGCCGCAAAGCGAGGTAGCGCCCGCCCGCCGTCATGCCGTGCTGGATGATGTGCAGCAACAGCAGCGGATCCACGTTCCCACCGGATAGCACCGCGACCACCGGCGGGGTGAACGCCCCTGGGTGCTGCATCAGGGCCGCCACGGCCGCCGCCCCGGCCGGCTCGACCACCAGCTTGCGGCGCTCGAGGCAGAGCAGCACCGCGCGGGACAGCGACTCCTCGCTGACCATGAGCACGTCGTCCACCAGCCCGGCGACGTGCGCGTAGCTGACCGGTCCCGGCTTTCCGACCGCGATCCCGTCCGCCATGGTCTGCAGCTCGGGCGCCTGCACCGGCTCACCGGCAGCGAGCGAGGGTGGGAAAGCCGCGGCCTGGTCGGCCTGCACGCCGACGACACGCACGCTGGGTTTGGTCGCCTTCACCGCCGCGCCCACCCCGCCGACCAGCCCACCGCCGCCGGTGGCGACCAGCACGGTACCCACGTCCGGCACCTGCTCGAGGATCTCCAAACCGACCGTGCCCTGCCCGGCGATGATGTCCGGGTGGTCGAACGGGTGAATGAACACCGCGCCGGTTCGTTCCGCGAACGCCATGGCTTCGGCGAGCGACTCTTCAAGCACGGCGCCGTGCAGGTGTACGTCCGCGCCGTATCCCTGAGTCGCGGCGAGTTTCGGCAGCGGTGCGCGTTCCGGCATGAACACCGTCGCGGTGATGCCGAGCAACGACGCGGCCAGCGCCACTCCCTGCGCGTGGTTGCCGGCGCTGGCCGCGACCACGCCCCTTGCCCGCTCCGCCTCGCTGAGGCCGTGCAGCCTGCGGTACGCGCCTCTGATCTTGAACGAGCCGGTGCGTTGCAGGTTTTCGCACTTCAGATGCACCGCCCCGCCCTGCAGACGCTCCAGATCTCTGGCATGCTCCATAGGGGTGAGCCGCACAACCCCGGCGAGCAGCTCGCGCGCTGCGTGAATGTCATTGGCGCTGACCAGTTTCATGCCCGCGATCCTGCCATCGGCACGGGTTCGCGACATGCTCCGGCGCCGGACCGGTACGCTCGTCGGTGTATCCGCGATTCGCTCGCCTCGGACCGGTAGGAGTTGGCATGGCAGTGGGGAATCGGCCGTCCGGCATTCTCCCCGTCCTCGGCGCGTTGACGTCCGCCGCCGCGCTCGCCGGAGTTGCCGTGTTCACTGTCGCGCAGGCTGGCTGTGGTGACGCCGGCCAGTACGTACGGCACGGCGATCGGATCGAACTGGTCGGCGGTTGCATCGACACCGCTCAGCTCCCGCCCGCGGACGATTCGCCCTCCGGCCATGAGCCGCTGAAGCAGGGCGCCGGCGACGACTTCGGCGGGACCCGGCCCTAAACGTCCAGCGCTCCGAGCAGATCGTCAAGCAAGTCCCGCACGTCTTCGATCCCCACGGACAGCCGGAGCAGGTCGTCCGGCACCTGCAACGGCGAACCGGTTGTGCTCGCGTGCGTCATCTGGCCGGGGTGTTCGATCAGCGATTCGATGCCGCCGAGTGATTCGGCCAGGATGAACAACTCGGTGCGTGCGGCCACATCCAGCGCGGCCCGCTGGCCACCGTGTGGCGCGAACGACACCATCCCGCCGAACCGGCGCATCTGCTTGGCCGCGACCTCGTGCCCGGGGTGCTCGGCGAGGCCTGGGTAGTACACCGCGCGCACCGCGGAATGCGCCCGCAGCGCCTCGACAATGCGCTCCGCGTTGTCGCAGTGCCGATCCATCCGCACGCCGAGCGTCTTCAGCCCGCGTAGCGTGAGCCAGGTGTCGAACGGACCTGGCACCGAACCCGCGGAGTTGCGGAGGAACGCGAACTGCTCGTGCAGCTCGGTGTTCGAGGTGATCACCGCACCACCGACCACATCGGAGTGCCCACCGAGATACTTCGTGGTGGAGTGCACCACGACGTCAGCGCCGAGTTCGAGCGGATTCTGCAGGTACGGCGTCGCGAAGGTATTGTCCACGGCGAGCAGCACACCCGCGTTCCTCGCCAGCTCAGCCAGCGCGGCGATATCCGCGACGCCGAGAAGCGGGTTCGTGGGCGTCTCGCACCAGATCACCTTGGTGTTCGGCCGAATCGCCGCCCGCACACCATCCACATCGGACTCGTCGACCGCGCTGTACTCCACACCCCAGCCGGTGAGCACCTTGTCGAGTAGCCGGAAGGTGCCGCCGTACGCGTCGTTCGGCAGCACGATGTGGTCTCCTGGACGGCACACGCTGCGCAGCACCGTGTCCGAAGCGGCCATTCCTGATGCGAAGGACAGCGCGTGCGCGCCGCCCTCGAGGGAAGCAAGGACTTCCTCGAGCACGGTGCGCGTGGGGTTCGCGGTGCGGGCGTAGTCGTAGCCTTCACGCGTGCCACCGACGCCGTCCTGGGCAAACGTGGACGTGGCGTAGATCGGTGTGATGACCGCGCCGGTGCGGGGGTCCGGTTGCTGGCCGGCGTGAATCGCTCGGGTCTCGAAGCCGGGCCGCGCGGTGTTCTCAGCCATCCGCCAAGGGTACGTGCGCTGCGCTTTCAGCATCGCGGTGGGCGGTAGCCGGGCCTGACCTGCGTGAGTGCTGTGTCGTTACAGCGACACAGCACTCACGCCTCACCACTGTTGCGGTGGCTGGCCGTAGCCCTGCTGCGGTTGGCCGGGCTGCTGGCCGTAACCCTGCGGGGGCTGGCCCGGCTGCTGGGGAGGTTGACCCGGCTGCGGCTGGCCGAACTGGGGCTGGCCCGGCTGCCCGAAGCCCTGCTGCGGCTGTCCTGGCTGGCCGAATTGGGGCTGGCCCTGCTGCCCGAAGGCCTGCTGCGGCTGGGCGAATCCGGCTGGCTGCTGGGCGTAGCCGCCACCGGTCGGCGGTCCCCCGTAGCCGCCACCACCCTGGCCCGGGTCGCCGCCAACCAATCCCGCGGTCTGCGGGAAGAACCCGAGCGCACCGACCGCGCCGGTGATCAAGCCGATGAACAGGATGAAGACGACCGACCCCTCGAACGTGTAAGCCGCCCCGACAATGATCGAGAAGATCAGCAGGAACCCGCCAGAACCGACGTACACGAGGTGCGCGAACTTCTTGCGCAGAAAAACGAGTACCGATCCGGCCAGCGCGCCACACAAACCGACCAGCAGCAACACGAGCAAGATGATCGTGCCAGCGTCGAGACCGGCGCTGGCCGCGCCGTCCTCGCACAGCTGGGCCGCCTGACCGGACAGTCCCTCACACGGGTCGATGCTCGCGGCGTCGATCAAACCAATGAGCTGCCAGATCAGCGCGGCCGCGGCGAGCAGCGCCACCCCACCCGCGATGATCCAGGAGATCATCTGGTTGTTGCCACCACCGGCGGCCTGGCCGTAACCCGGCTGGCCGTAGCCGGGCTGGCCGTACTGCTGCTGGCCATAAGGCTGCTGGCCATATTGCTGCTGGCCGAAGGCGCCCGGCTGGCCATAACCCGACTGCTGGCCGAAGGCGCCCGGCTGGCCGTAACCCGGCTGCTGGCCGTAACCCGGCTGCTGGCCGTAACCGGCGGCGGGGAAACCCCCGGAAGGGGAAGCCGCCGGGTTGTCCGCCGCGCTCGGCGGCGGGGTGTACGGCGGAGGCTGCGGCGGCAGTGATCCGGGCGGCACCATCTGCGTGGACTCAGCGACCGCGCCGCCGGGCGGCTGCCCGCCCTGACCCGGCTGCACGACCTGGGTGGCTTCCGGCTGATCACCGAAAGGCTGCTGCGGACTACCAGGCTGGACCGCCTGCGTCGGCTCAGGCGAGTCGGTTGGTGACGGCTGCGGCGCGCCCGGCTGCACGGACTGCGTTGGCTCCGGCGAATCCGCGATCGAGGGGTCTTGTTGCTGCGGCGTCGGCCCGCTCGGTGGACCTTGCTGCCCCTGCTGTGTCTGACCGCCTGTCTCTTGCTGATTCTCTGGCGGCTGCGGAGCGCTCATTTGGGTTTCCAACCCCCTTGGCCTGAAGTCACGCGTTGTGCGGGACACGCTATCTGATACCGGACACACCCGCTGGACGTGCCCCGCGCTCACCTTCCGGCGAGAAAGGCCAGCACATCGTGTCTGGTGAGGACACCCACCGGCTTGCCGCCCATCAGCACGAGCGCGCCGTCCGCCCCGGCCAGCGCGGTCATCGCCACACTCACCTGCTCGCCGGAGCCGATGGTGGGCAGCGGTGGGGACATGTGTGCGTCCAGCCGATCGGAAAGCGCCGCCTTGCCGGTGAACAACGCATCGAGTAGATCCCGCTCGTTGACCGCTCCTACGACTTCGGCTGCCATCACCGGCGGCTCCGCGCTCACCACCGGCATCTGGCTCACGGCGAACTCGTTCAAGATCGCGACCGCGTCACCGACCGTCTCGGTTGGATGCGCGTGCACCAGTTCCGGAAGCCGCCCGTCCTTGCCGCGCAACACATCCCCAACCGTGGCGGTACTCGCCTCGGCTGGCAGGAAGCCGTACGAGGACATCCACGCGTCGTTGAACACCTTGCTGAGATACGCCCGCCCGCCATCGGGCAGCAGCACGACGATCACGTCGTCCGGCCCGCACCGGGTGGCCAGCTCGCGGGCCGCGGCCGCGGCCATCCCGCAGGATCCACCGACGAGCAGCCCTTCCCGCTGCGCGAGATGCCTTGTGGTGGCGAAGGAATCGGCGTCCGTGATCGGGATGATCTCGTCGCAGACGTCGCGATCGTAGGTGGCAGGCCAGAAGTCCTCGCCGACACCTTCCACGAGATACGGGCGCCCTGTGCCGCCGGAGTACACCGATCCTTCCGGGTCCGCACCGACGATCCGGACTCGCCCATCGGAGACTTCCTTGAGATAGCGGCCGGTGCCGCTGATCGTCCCGCCGGTGCCGATGCCGGCCACGAAGTGCGTGATGCGGCCTTCGGTCTGGTTCCACAGTTCCGGGCCGGTGGAGTAGTAGTGGCTAGCCGGGTTCTCCTGGTTGGCGTACTGGTTGGGTTTCCACGCGCCGTCGAGCTCATCGACCAGCCGATCGGACACGTTGTAGTACGAGTCGGGGTGCTCGGGGGCCACGGCGGTTGGACACACCACGACCTCCGCGCCGTACGCCTTGAGCACGTTGCGCTTGTCCTCGCTGACCTTGTCCGGGCAGACGAACACGCACTTGTAACCCTTGCGCTGCGCGATCATCGCGAGCCCGATGCCGGTGTTTCCGGATGTCGGTTCCACGATCGTCCCGCCAGGCTTGAGTTCTCCCGAGCGTTCCGCGGCCTCCACCATGCGCACCGAGATGCGGTCTTTCACGCTGCCGCCCGGATTGAAGTACTCCACCTTGGCCAGCACCAGCGGGCCGGTCGGCTCGCTCACCGATTGCAGCCGGACCAACGGGGTGTTGCCCACCAGGTCCATGACATGTTCAACGTATTCCACGAGGTCAGCGTAGCTCGGCAGGCCTAGGGCGTGTCTGATAATGCTGTGGTCCAGGTGATCGCGGCGTGGAGGACGACCGCAGATCGGTAGACGATGGCGAGTTTGTCGTAGCGAGTGGCTAGACCGCGCCATTGCTTGAGCAGGTTGAACCGGCGCTCGAC
>WHSZ01000049.1 GCA_009379845.1 Pseudonocardiaceae bacterium
CGAGGACTTCGCTCGCCTGGACCAGCGTGTCAGGGTTTCGCGTTCTTCGTCGGTCAACACCACCGGGGCTACGGGACGACCTCGACCTGTCATCCACCGATCCTACAATTCTTCAACGAATTTCGGACGCAGGACACTAGCTGAGCGCTTCGGTGAGGGTTTTCACCAGCGCGCCGAGCCGCCAGCGATCCGGTTGCAGCACCGGCACGTCGAGGTCGGTCAGCGGCGCGGCGGTGACCGGACCGACGCAGGCGGCGAGCACCCTGGTGCGCAGCGCGTCCAGCAGGCCGTCGTACCGGCCGGACTCGCGAGCGATGCTGAGCAGCCCGGCCGTGGCCGCGGCGCTGGTGAAGGTGAGCGCGTCCACCTGCCCGTCCAGCACGCCGTCCAGCAGCCGGTGCACCCGCGCCGGCTCCACCGGTGCTTCCCACCGGTACGGCAACACATCGATGACTTCGGCGCCGGCGTCCCGCAGCTCGCCGGTGTGTTCCGGCAGCGGAACGCCGTGCAGCTGCACCACGACGCGCCGGCCGCGTACGCCGTCGGTGAGCACCTGCTCGAACATCTCCGCGTCGGTCTCCGACTGCGCCGAGGTGTGCTCGACCAACCCGGCACCACGGACCGCGCCCTTGGCCTTCGGGCCGCGCACGTACACGCGCGCCTCGCCGAACCGGTGCAGGAGCGGCTCGTCGAGACCCCAGCCACGCGCGGCTTCCAGCCACCCCTTCATGCCCATACCGGTGGTGATCGCGACGGCGTGCACCGGCTCACCGAGTACCCGTTCGGTGGCCTCGCGCAATTCCGGGTCCCCGGACAGCGGCACGGTGTGCATCGTCGGGGCATGCCACACCTGTGCACCCCGCCGCTGCAGCGAGGCGCACAGATCGTCGGCGCGCCGCTCCGCGGTCACGCCGATCGTGCGACCTTCGAGCGAGTCGGCCCGCTCGGTCGACGCCATCCCGCGCCCCTTTCACCCGTAGCGACCGGCCAGCCGGCGCAGTTGCTCAGCGAGCCGCTCCCGCAGCTCCGCGGGTTCCAGCACTTCGGCCTCCGCGCCGAACCGCAAGAACTCACCAACCGCGTGCCGCACCGACTCGATCGGCACCGTCAGCCGTACCCAACCGTCCTCATCGGGTTCCTCGGCGTTGTCCCGCAACGCGCGTGCGGCGACGGGTCCCAGGTAGAAGGGTACGAGCGACTGCGCGGTCGGCGACAGTTTCACCAGTGCTTCGCTCTGGTAAAGCCGCTTCGCGAACTGCTCCGACCAGTCCGCCCAGTAGCGGGCCAGGTCGAATTCGGCAGGCCGGTCGAACCGCTCATCCAGCACCTCGACGTGCAGCATACGACCGACCCGGTAGGTGCGCTCGTCCCCGTCCACCCGCGCGGCGAGGTACCAGGCACCGCCCTTGAGCACCAGTCCGAGCGGATCGAGCACCCTGGTCACCTCGATGTTGCCCCACCGCCGGTAGCGAACCCGCAACCGGCGCTCGTGCCACACCGCGTCCGCGATCTCCGCGAGCTGATCAGGCCGCTCGATGTCGCGAAACCACCCCGGCACCTCGACGTGGAACCGCTCCTGAATGCGCCCGGCGCTCTGCCGCAACGGTTCGGGCAACGCGGCGAGCAGTTTCAGCTGGGCGGCGCTGAGCACCGCGCCGAGCCCGAGCTCGGCGGCCGGCCCCGGCAGCCCGGCGAGGAAGAGCGACTCGGCCTCCTCGGTGGTCAGGCCGGTGAGCTTGGTGCGGTATCCGTCCAGCAGCTGGTAGCCGCCGCGCGGCCCGCGATCCGCGTATACGGGTACACCAGCCTCGCTCAACCCCTCGAGGTCCCGGTACACCGTGCGCACCGAAACCTCGAGCTCCCCGGCCAGCTGCTCGGCCGTCAGCCGGCCGCGGGTTTGGAGCAGCAACAGTGTTGCGATGAGCCGGCTCGCGCGCATGACGAGATTCTGCCGCAAACCTGACATGATCTGACAGGTTTAGCGCGCACGATTCACTCATCTCGAACGACAACACGGAGGTGGGAGATGAAAGCGCGGACCGACATCGAGATCACCGGCTGGGACGAGAAGCCGTATGACGATCTCGACGGGGAGAAGACCCTCGCGCATGCCGTGATCACCAACAGGTATTCCGGCGATATCGAGGGCGAGGGGCGATTGGCCCTGCTGGCCAGCTACACGAGCGAGGATTCGGCCAGCTACGTCGGGCAGGAGCGGGTGATCGGCACGCTGCACGGCCGCACCGGCAGTTTCGTGCTGCGGCACACCGGCATCTTCGCGGACGGGGTGGCTAGAACGTGGTGGCAGGTCGTCGCCGGGTCCGGTACCGGTGAACTGGCCGGGCTCACCGGGGACGGCGGCTACGCGGCGAGTGAGGGCCGCACCGTGCCGGGCGCCACGCTGTCCTACGAGCTGAGCGGGTAGTGATGACGGCTATGACGCTCGACAGGGAGCAGGTGCTGGCGTACCGGATCGCCCAGCACGGGCTGCACAGGGACCCGGGCGGACTGGATGCCGTGCTCGATCTCGGGGTGCAGCACGCGGGTGCGGACTCCGCGCGGCTGGCGCTCGCCGCCCGTGGGGAGACCGCCGCGGAGGCGCTCGTCATCGCCTGGACGTTCCGCGGAGCGCCGCACCTGCACCGGCCAGGGGATCTGGCCGCGCTGGCCCCGGCGCTGTGGCCACGCAGCGATGCCGACGCGGTGGCCAGATTGTCCTGGGACCGCACCCGCGTGCGGCGGGCCGGCATGCCGGCGGTGCGCGCGCTTCGCGAGGCGGCCGACGGCATGCGAGCGGCGGTCACCGCGCCGATGACCAAGGGAACTGCCAGCACGGCCGTCACCAAGGCGATACCGGCGGGACTGTCCCTGTGGTGCCGGGGATGCCAGGCGACCCACGTGCACGAGCAGCTGTTCCGGCTGGCGGCGCTGCCCGCCGGGGTGCGGCTGGAACGCGACGCGACCCCGCTCACGCTGCTGCCGATCGTCGGCTGGCCGGGACCGCCGGACGGCCCGAACCCTCGGGGGCAGGCGAAGCTGATCACCGGGTACCTCCGGTTGCACGGTCCCGCGACGCCGTCCGAGGTCGCCAGTTTCCTCGGCAGCACCCCGGCGGAGATCCGGGCGATCTGGCCGGACGGGCTGGCCGAGGTCACGCTGGAAGGGCGCACCGGGTGGCTGCCAGAGGACCGGCTGGCCGAGCTGCGGGACCCACCGCCTGCCGAGCTGGTGCGCCTGCTGCCGCCGTCGGACCCGTACTTGCAGGCACGGGATCGCCCGCTGCTGGTGCCGGACAAGGGGCTGCACAAGGAACTGTGGCGGATCCTCGGAAATCCGGGGGCGGTGCTGGTTGATGGGGAGATCGCCGGCGTGTGGCGCGCAAGCAAGAAGGCCAAGCGTCTGGAGACCACCGTTCGGGAGTTCTGGCGGCTACCGGGGAACGTGCGTGCCGACATCGAGAAGGAGGCGCAGCGGATGGCCGAGGTGCGCGGGGTCCCGGAGGCTCAGGTCCGCTACGGCTGAGGCCGGGTGGTAGCAGCGGGTGCCGAGGTAGCGGCGGGACAGGGTGCTCACCAGCCGGGGGTGCGCCCCGATGGGCTGGGCGATCACCGCCGCGCTGGTTTCCGCCACAGCGCGGTGGAAAAGGCCGGGAGCAAGCAGCCAGGAGGCGACCGCCACCCGGCCGCCGTTCCGCCGCGCGCGTCCCACGGCGTCCACGATGGACGGTCGCGCGGTCGCGACGTAGCCGACTCGCACCGTGCTACCCGTCCGGATGCCGAGCAACGTCGCCGCCCGACGCACGTCGGCGAGCGCGCGTGGATCCGAGGAACCCGCCGCGGCGAGCACCACTTCATCGCCCCGCAGCCAGCCCGCTTCGACGAGCCGGTCATGCATCGCACCGACCAATGCCGGCGCCGGACCGAGCGGGGCGGCGAGGACCACGTCCGGCTTGCCGCTCGCCGCGATCTGCTCCGGAATGTCGGTGCGGACGTGATAGCCCGCGGCCAGGAACGCCGGAACCACCACGGCATGCCCGGAAACCGCCCGCAGCACGCTGGTCACGTCCGGCTCGCGCACGTCCGCGTAGGCCACTTCGACCTCGACACCCGGCAGCCGAGCGCGCAGCCGATCGGCCATCGCCCGCACCGCCAGCGCGCCGCGCGGATCCTGAGTTCCGTGCGCGGCCAGCACCAGCGTCATGCCCGCACCCGGCCCTGGTCAACGGCCAGCCGGTAACCGCGCTTGACGACGGTCTGCACGAGGCGCTGCACGCCGAGCGCGGTGCGCAGCCGCGCGATCGCGGTTTCCACCGCGTGCGTCTCGCCGCCGTTGGGCAACGCCGCGATCAACTCCCGCCTGGAAACCACCCGCCCCGGCTGGACGGCGAGCGCGCGCAACACGGCCATTGGGGTCGGCGCGAGCGGCCGCAGCTCGCCGTCCACGATCGCCGCGTACCCGCGCAACTCGACCTCCCGGTTCGCGACGCGGATCCGCTGCGCCCGCTGCGGCAACGACTCCGCGATGGCCCGCACGAGCGAACCGAGCCTGGCCCGCTCCGGCACCGCGACCGGCACGCCCGCTTCCCGGAACGGGCGCGCGCAGATGGTGCCGACACAGGCCGCGAGGACATCTTGCCGAAGGGCGTCCAGCAACGCCGGTCCCCGCCCGCTGCGATGCGCCAGATCCAGCACACTCGCCGCGGCTGGTGCGCTGGTGAACGCCAGCGCATCGACCTGACGCGCGAGTGCGGCGTCCACCAGCCGATCAAGCGGCGCGGGATCGACCGGTTCCGCCCACCGATACACCGGGACCTCGACGACTTCGGCGCCCGCCGCACGCAGCCGATCAACGAATTCCGGCAACGGTTCCCCGTGCAGCTGCACGGCAACCCTGCGACCATCCACACCGGACCGCAGCAGGTGGTCGAGAATCTCCGCGCTGCTCTCCGATTCGGGCGACCAGGATTCCACCAGCCCGGCTGCGCGCACCGCGCCACGCGCCTTCGGCCCCCTGGCGAGCACGGTGGCCGCGCCGAGACGGCGCAGCAGGTCCGCACCGAGTCCCCAGCCTTCGGCCGCCTCCACCCAGCCGCGGAATCCGATGCCGGTGGTGGCGACCACGAAATCGACCCGTTCGGTCGCTAGCCACCTGGTCGCCTCGTAGAGCTCGAGGTCGTCCGGCAACGGCACGATCCGGATCGCGGGACCGTGCAGCACGGCCGCGCCGCGGCGAGCCAGCAACGCCTCGAGCTCGTCCGCCCGCCGTGCCGCCGTCAGCCCGACCGTGAAACCCGCCAGCCCGGGCACGTCGACCCGAACCGGAAGCGGTGCCGCCTGGGTCACGGTGATTTCACCTGAACAACCCCGTCCAGCACCCGAACGGGGTAGGTCGGCACGGTGACGTCCGGATCGTCCACACACACGCCGGTTCGCAGATCAAAGGCCTGCTTGTAGATCGGCGACGCGACAACCGGAAGGCCGCCGCGATCACCGACGATCCCCCTGGATAACACCGCCGCGCGGCTGAATGGATCTATATTGGACAGTGCGAAGAACTCGTCGTCCTCGGTGCGGAAGATCGCCACCTGCTCAGCACCGGCGAGCAACGCGGCCACCCCGTAGGCCCGCAACACCTCATCGGCCGGGCACACGGCAACCCAGGTCTGCTCCGCCACCATCGTCATCGGCTTGCCACCTCCGGAACACCGAGCAACACGGGCACTTTCTGGTCCCGCTCCACGGTGAACGAGATGGTCGGATCGGGTGTGCCTGGTGCGTTGACGAACGACGTGAACCTCGCCAGCTTCTCCGGATCCTCGAGCACACCTTTCCACTCGTCGGAGTAGTTCTCCACGTGCTTGGCCATCGCGGCCTCCAGCTCATCGCAGATGCCGAGGCTGTCGTCCACGATCACCGCGCGCAGGTGGTCGAGGCCACCCTCCATTTCCTCGATCCACGGCGCGGTACGCTGCAACCGATCGGCGGTACGCACGTAGAACATCAGGAACCGGTCGATGATCTTTATCAGTGTCTCGGTGTCCACATCGGACACAATTAGGTCGGCGTGCCGTGGCATGGTCCCGCCGTTGCCGCCGACGTAGAGGTTCCAGCCGTTCTCGGTGGCGATCACACCGAAGTCCTTGCCGCGCGCCTCGGCACATTCCCTTGCGCAACCGGATACCGCGGACTTGAGCTTGTGTGGTGAGCGCAGCCCCCGGTAGCGCAGCTCCAGCTCGACCGCCAGCCCGACGCTGTCCTGCTGGCCGTACCGGCACCAGGTAGTGCCCACACACGACTTCACGGTGCGCAGCGCCTTGCCGTACGCGTGCCCGGACTCGAAGCCGGCGTCCACCAGCCGCCGCCAGATGTACGGCAGCTCCTCGACCGTGGCACCGAACATGTCGATCCGCTGCCCGCCAGTGATCTTGGTGTACAGGCCGAAGTCCTTGGCGACCTCGCCAAGCACGATCAGCTTGTCCGGCGTGATCTCCCCACCGGGGATGCGCGGGATCACCGAGTAGGTCCCGTTCTTCTGCATGTTCGCGAGGAAGTGGTCGTTGGTGTCCTGCAGCGTCGCCTGCTCGCCGCCGAGGATGTGGCCGTTGCCGAGCGTCGCGAGGATGGACGCGACCGCGGGTTTGCAGATCGCGCAACCCTTTCCGGTGCCGTGCTTGGCGATGAGCTCGCTGAACGTGCTGATCTGGGTGGCCTGGATGATCTCGAACAGCTCGGCACGGGATTGCTTGAAGTGCTCGCACAACGCCTTGGACTGCTCGACACCGCAGGACGAGAGTAGTTTGCCGAGCATCGGGACGCAGGAACCGCACGAGGTTCCTGCCCTCGTGCGGGACTTGATGGACGGCACGCTGTCGCAGCCGTCGTCGGTGATGGCGCTGGTGATCGCGCCCTTGGTGACGGCGTTGCACGAGCAGATCTGCGCCGCGTCCGCCACCGCATCGACACCCATCGAGGCGTTGCCATCCGGAGCGAGCAGTGCCGCCGGCTCGGCCGGCAGCTCGCCGCCCACCAGCGGTCGCAGCAGCGTGTACTCGCTCGCGTCGCCGACGAAGATACCGCCGAGCAGCGTCCTGGCGTCGTCGGACACCACGAGCTTCTTGTAGGTGCCGGAAACCGCGTCGTTGAACACCACCTCGAGTGCGTGCTCGTCGGTCGCGTGCGCGTCGCCGAAGCTGGCGACGTCAACCCCGAGCAGCTTGAGCTTGGTCGAGGTGTCCGCGCCGGGAAAGCTGGCCGTACCGCCGAGAATTCGATCAGCGGCGACCTCAGCCATCGCGTAGCCAGGGGCCACCAGCCCGTAGACCCGATCCCCGATGCACGCGCATTCACCGATCGCGTAGATTCGCTCGTCATCCGTGCGGCAGCCGTCGTCCACCAGCACTCCACCGCGGGCGCCAACCGGCAGCGCGCAGGATCGCGCCAGCGCGTCGTTCGGTCGCACCCCGGCTGAGAACACCACCAGATCGAGATCCAGCTCGGTTCCGCCTGCCAGGGTGGCGAGCAGCCGTCCGCTGTCCCGCTGGATCGACTCGGTCGACGTGCCGGTGTGCACGGTGACGTCCAGCTTCTCGATCAGCCGGCGCAGCAACCCGCCGCCGCCCTCGTCGACCTGCAGCGGCATCAGGCGTGGCCCGAGCTCCACGACGTGCGGTGACAATCCCATATCCCGCAACGCTTTCGCGGCTTCGAGCCCAAGAAGGCCGCCGCCGACAACCATGCCGGCACGCCTGCCGGGGCCACCGCTCGCCATGGCACGGCCAGCCGCGGCGCGGATCGCGTCCAGGTCGTCGATGGTGCGGTACACGAAGCAGCCCGGCAGGTCGTGCCCTGGCACCGGCGGTACGAACGGCCGCGATCCGGTGGCGAGCACCAGCACGTCGTAGTGCTGCCGGAACCCGCTCACGGTGGCTACCGTGCGGTTCTGCCTGTCAACCGTCTCCACCGGATCGCCCAGCCGAAGTGTCACCAGGTCATCGTCGTCGAACTCGTTTCCTGGCAAGGAAAGAGTTCCGGGATCCCATGTGTCCACATAGGAGGACAGCGCGACGCGGTCATAGGCAGGCCTCGGTTCCTCGGCGAGGACCACGATCCGCCAGCTGCTCTGGGCGTCTCGATCCCGCACCGTCTGAACGAGCTTGTGCCCGACCATCCCGTTACCGACGACAACCATCGTCCGCGCCATAAACTCTCCCAACCTGTCGTCCAGGGCTGCACTCCATGCTCAGCGCGACGCGTGTCAGAGCTGGGTCAGGGAGATTTCGCGCCTGTTAAGGGAACCTCCCACCGCAGGTCAACGTGATGTGCGGGTCACACGCCGACGCCGGCGAGCGCCAACCTGCCGGACGAGGCCTGCACGACGGACTTGCGCAGGTACACCGCCCAAGTCACCGCGACGCAGACGCCGTAGAACACCAGGAAGGACACGAAAGCCGGCACGCCGGAACCGGTGGACTGGAACGACGCGCGGAACGCCAGGTTGATGAACAACCCGCCGAGCGCCCCGACCGCCGCCGCGATGCCGATCAGCGCACCGGAGAGCCGGCGTGCCTTCGACATCGCCGTTTCCTGCCGCGCACCGCCCCGCACCTCGACCTTCGCCTTGGCGCGGAAGATCGCCGGGATCATCTTGTAGGTGGAACCGTTCCCGATCCCGGAAAGCAGGAACAGCGTGATGAAACCGACCGTGAACAGGGAAAGCGAGTTCGCGACCGATGCCCAGATGCATAGCGCGGTTCCGATCGCCATCAGCGAGAACGTCCAGAACGTGATCTTCGCCCCACCGATCCGGTCGGAAAGTGATCCGCCGAGTGGCCGGAACAGCGACCCGAGCAGCGGGCCGAGGAAGGTCACCGCTGCCGCCTCGACCGGGGTGCGGTCGAACTGGTTCTGCAGCACCAGACCGAAAGCGAAGCTGTAGCCGATGAAGGAGCCGAACGTACCGATGTAGAGGAACGACATCACGTAGGTGTGCAGGTCCTTCATCGCCTCGCGCATCGCGTTGCCGTCCTTGCGGACGTGTGCGATGTTGTCCATGTACAGCACCGCGCTCAGGGATGCGAGCACGATCAGCGGGATGTAGACCCACAGCACCAATCGCGGCGCCGCGGCACCCGCGGTGCCCAGTACTATCAACCCGACGATCTGGATCACCGCGACGCCCAGATTGCCGCCGCCGGCATCCAGGCCGAGCGCCCAGCCCTTGTACCGCTCAGGGTAGAAGGAGTTGATGTTCGCCATCGACGAGGCGAAGTTCCCGCCGCCGACGCCGCCGATCGCGGAAACCACCAAGAAAGCCCAGAACGGCGTACCCGGTTGCATCACGAAAGCCGCCAGGATGGCAGGCACCAGCAGCATGACAGCGCTGATGATCGTCCAGTTCCGGCCGCCGAACTTGGCCACCGCGAGTCCGTAGGGAATACGCAGAACCGCGCCGACAAAAGACGATGTGGACACCAGCAGGAACTTGTCAGCCGGGGTGAGCCCGTACTCGTCGCCCATGAAGAGCACCATGACCGACCACAGTGTCCAGATCGAGAACCCGATGTGCTCGACGAAAACGGAAAACCACAGGTTCCTTGTCGCGACCCGCTTCCCGGTATGGTTCCAGAACCGCTCGTCCTCCGGATCCCAATGGTCGATCCAGCGCCCGCCTCGGCGCGTATCGGTCGAGACGCTCATCTGCTGACCTCCTCGTGATGCGTACTTTGGCCCTAGCCAAGCAACGCGCTGTTTCAGTTACCGCGACCTGCCGTGACCGACGCGCGAATTCCTCCGCACAGAGCCGTTTTTCAGCCGTGAGTTCGTTACGCGGTGTTCACGAGCCAGGAGGCGAGGCCATCCACCACATCGCGGCAGCCGCCGCAGCCGGTGCTGGCTCTTGTCGCCTCGGCGAGCCCGGAGACCCCGCGAGCACCTTGCAGCCACGCGTTGACCAGTTGCCCCTTGCTGACCGAATTGCATCGGCAGATCACCGCGGACGCGGGAAGATCCGCGGGACTGGCTGACGCGGATGCCATTGGCAGCGAACGTCCGAGCAGCAACGCCAGCCGGTCGGCCGGCACCGGCATGCCCCGGTCGTAGAACTGGGTGACTGAGGCCGCCGCGTCCGGGGCACCGAGCACGATCGCCCCCGCGACGCGCTCGTCGCGGATCACCAGCTTGACGTAGTGCCCTCGGGTCGGGTCGGTGAGGCACAGCACTTCGGCCTCCGGATCGTCGGCCGCGGTGTGCACCTCGCCGAGCGAGGCGACGTCCACATCCCGCGCCTTCAGCCGGGTGACGACCGGCGTTCCCCGGTACCTGGCTGAGACGTCGGTGCCCGTCAGCAGATCCGCGAGTACCGCGGCCTGTTCCCACGCCGGCTGCACCAAACCCGCTGGGGTGCCGGGGAAGCGAGCGCAGTCGCCGATCGCGTGCACCCTGCTGTCGCTGGTGCGCAGCGCCGTGTCCACCACGATTCCGCCGTCCACGTCGATGCCGGCCGTGCTGGCCAGCGCCGTCTCCGGGCGCACCCCGGCCGAGACCACCACCAGCTCGGCCGGTACGTGTCCGCCGTCGTCCAGCTTCAGCCCGTCACCCGGCAGGTAGCGCATCGCCTTGGTGTTCAGCTTGAACTCGATGCCGAGCTCGCCGAGGCGGCGGGCCAGAACCCCACCGCCGGCCGGATCGAGCTGGCGTTCCATCAGATGCCCGACGGGGTGCACGACGGTCACCCGGCTGCCCCGCCCGGCCAGCCCGCGGGCAGCCTCCAGGCCGAGCAGCCCGCCACCGAGAACGGCGACCGGTGCGCCCGGCCGGAGCCCGGCGAGAATCCGCTCGCAGTCGTCCAGGGTGCGAAACGTCAGCACTCCAGGCGCCGGCGTGCCGTCCTCGGCGAGCAACCCGTCGGTTGGCGGGATCAACGGGCGGCTGCCGGTGGCCAGCACCAGCGCGTCGTAGCCAACCGCCTCGCCACCGTCCAGCAGCACCTCGCGACGCTCGCGGTCGATGCGGTGCACCGAGGTGTCCAACCGGAGATCCACGGAGTGCCCGGCTGCCCAGTCCGCGCGGTGCAGCGTGACGGCGTCCGTGCGCAGCGAACCGGCGAGCACGCTGGAGAGCAGCACCCGGTTGTAGGCCCGATGTGGCTCCTCGCCGAGCACGGTCAGCTCGACCCGCTCGGCATCGCGGTCGCGGCGGCGTATCTCGTCGGCCAGCCGGGCACCGGCCATCCCGTAGCCGATGATCACGACCTTCCTCGGGCCCGTCACGCGGCCTCCAGCCGTGCCGCGCACACCTTGAACTCGGGCATCCGGCTCGTCGGATCGAGCGCGGGATTGGTGAGCAGGTTCGCGCTCTGCTCGCCGGGAAAGTGGAACGGCAGGAAGAGCACGTCCGGTCGCATGGACGGCACGCAGCGGACCGTCACGCACACCGTGCCGCGCCGGGAAGCCACCGTTGCCCGCGCACCGTCACACAAACCCGCCCGCGCCGCCGTGTCCGGGTGAACCTCCACAAAGGACTCGGGAACCGCTCGCATGAGTTCGGAGACCAACCTGGTCTGCGCGCCGGACTGGTAGTGCGCGAGCACCCGGCCGGTGGTTGCCCGCAACGGGTAGTCGTCGTCCGGCGATTCGGCCGGCCCGACGTGCTCGACCGGCACGAACCGCGCGCGCCCGTCCGGATGCGCGAAGCGATCGAGGAACATCCTCGGTGTGCCGTCCGAGCCGGCAGGCACCGGCCAGTGCAACGCCTCCCCGGCACGCAGCCGCGGGTAGTTCACACCCGAGTAGTCCGCGGGCCCACCGGCCGAGGCGGCCCCGAGTTCGGCGAACACCGTTTCCGGATCGCTCGGGAACCGCTCGGGCGGCTGGCCGAGCAGGCCGGCGAGAGCGTGCAGCACCTCGAGATCGGTACGCACACCGTCGGGCGGCGCCAGCGCCCTGCGCCGGTGCAGGATCCGGCCCTCCAGGTTGGTCAGCGTGCCCTCCTCCTCGGCCCACTGGGTGATGGGCAGCACGACATCCGCCCGCTGCGCGGTTTCGGACAACACGATGTCCGCGACCACCAGCATGTCCAGCGCGTCCAGCCGGTCGGTGACATGCGCGGAGTGGGGCGCGGAGACCACCACATTGCTGCCGAAAACCAGCAGTCCGCGCGGGCCGGCCTGCTCGCCGAGCGCGTCGAGGAGCTCGTATGCCGATCGGCCCGGTCCCGGCAGGTCGGCCGGGTGCACACCCCAGACCCCCGCCACGTGCTCCCGCGCGGCCGGATCGTCGATCTTGCGGTATCCGGGGAGCTGATCGGCCTTCTGGCCGTGTTCCCGCCCGCCCTGGCCGTTGCCCTGACCGGTGATGCAGCCGAACCCGGACCCGCGGCGGCCCGGCAGGCCGAGCGCGAGTGCCAGGTTGATCCACGCGGTTACGGTGTCCGCGCCGGTGGCGTGCTGCTCGGTGCCGCGCCCGGTGAGCAGGTAGGCGTTGCGTGCCGTGGCGAGCATGGCGCCCGCACGACGTTGCTCAGCCGCCGAGACCCCCGTCACGCGCTCGACGTGTTCCGGCCACCAGCGCGCCACGATCCGCCAGACATCCTCGAATCCGGCCGTCCGTTC
The DNA here is from genome assembly GCA_009379845.1 of Pseudonocardiaceae bacterium. Classification (GTDB taxonomy): domain Bacteria; phylum Actinomycetota; class Actinomycetes; order Mycobacteriales; family Pseudonocardiaceae; genus Tamaricihabitans. Next base: position 12,607 of record WHSZ01000049.1, read on the forward strand.
ATCCACATACGACTGATCGAGAAAGCCGTCCGCGACAACGCTGTGCAGGATGCCGAGCGCCAGCGCGAGATCGGTGCCGGGAGCCGGTTGCAGGTGCAGGCTGGCCTGTTCGGCGGTAGCCGTCCGCCTCGGGTCGATGACGATCAAGCCGGACGGGTCAAGGTGCCGCATGAAGGGCGGCATGGTTTCCGCGGGGTTGGCTCCAACCAACAGCACCGCGTCCGCCTCGTCGAGATCGGTGACGGGAAACGGCAATCCCCGATCCAACCCGAAGGCGCGCATCCCGGCTGCCGCGGCGGATGACATGCAGAACCGGCCGTTGTAGTCCACCTGCGACGTGCGCAATGCCACCCTGGCGAACTTGCCGAGCAGGTAGGCCTTCTCGTTGGTCAGCCCGCCGCCACCGAAGACCGCGACACCGTCCGGCCCGTACTCGCGTTGAATCCCGGTGATCTTCGCAGCCACGTGATCAAGCGCGGTGTCCCAACTCGCCGGGCGAAGCTGCCCGCCGGTGCGCATCAGGGGTGTGGTGAGCCTGGCAGCCGAATCGAGCAGCGCGCCGGATGTCCAGCCTTTCTGGCAGAGCCCGCCGCGGTTGGTCGGGAACTCGCGCGGCGCCACCTGCTTGCCGGTCACCGTCATCCCGCATTGCAGCGCGCAGTACGGGCAATGGGTGTTGACCCCGCCGGCCGGCTGGTGAGGCGCCGACGTCGCGGGGGCGGCCACCGGAGTCCGTTCGGTGGTCGTCACAGGCGTACCTCCTCGCCGCTCTACTGCGGACGAAGTTAGGTACGCCGTGTTACCTGGAAGCTCGCGCTATGTTTCCGCCGTGCGAACTTGCCTGCTCAGCACGGGTTCGCGGGGTGTGAATTCGGCCCCCTCGGCGCCGGTGAGCTCACAGCAGGGCGGTGACCAGGTGCGCGGCCCGTTCCAGGCCGCGCAGGGATTGCTCACCGCCACCGGGATGCAGGGCATGCACGGCCAACCGGAACAGCAGCGCGCGCAACAGTGCCTGCGGCCACTCGGGAAGGTGTGCCCAGCGGTTGGCCAGATCTTCGTCGGCCCCGCCCCAGGCCAGCGCGTCCACCACGATCACCCCGGCCGCCCACGCGGCGGGACGCCAGTACGCGGAGAAGTCGATGATCGCGGGCGCGGCATCCCCCGCGAACAACACGTTGCCGAACAGATCGCCGTGCACCACTTGCGGCGGCAACGTGATCGGCCGGCGGGATCCGGCGAGCACGTCGAACAGCCGACCACCACGCTCGGTCTCCAGCTCGATGTCGTTCTCGCCGTACGCGGCACGGTCCGCCTGCGCGAACACGTCGGTCCGTCCCTCGAGGAAGGGGGGTTTGGGGAGCCGGGCCGCCGCGTCGTGCAGCCGGATCGACACCCCGACGACCTCGTCGTAGCGGGGTTCGAACCGGCCGGCGAGATACCGCATCGCCGTCCAGCCACCGACCACCCATCGCCCGTCCGATGAGCGCAGCGGACGGGCGATGCGCAGGCCCGGCACGTCAAGGGTGTCAAGGGTCTGCGCGATCCAGGCGGCCTCGGCGGTGTTCACCACCGGTTTGAGTGCGATCTCGCCGCATCGCCAGACCGGACCGGTGCCGAGTAACTCGGGTTCGGCACCTTTGGCGCCGAATGCGGCGCACACGTGCGGTGGCGGCGGCTCGGGTCTCGCACTCACAACCCGGAACGCTACCGCGCGGCGGCGGGTTCTGGTTGGACGGCCGCGCCACCGATCAGACGACTGCCAGATGCAATCCGCGCGCCGCGGCCGGCCGGTCGATCACCGTCACGGTTTTCCAGCCCCACGGCGGATTCGGAGCCCGCAATCGGGCACGGGCTCGCTCGGCACGGTTGGCGTGCCTCGCGAACGACCACTTCAGCCGCACCCGACCCCGCTGGTGCTGACCGGCCAGCGCCTCGTCCGGGGTGCAGTCCACCCACAGCAGGTGGCACGGCCGCCCGCACAGCGCACCGAGCACGGCCAGCGCGATTCTCGCGGCCGCCCCGGTGGCGGGGTGGTGCACCACGACCGGACCGGTAGCCAGCACGGCGGTGATCAGCAGTCGCAGCCGATGCACGACCGGCGCGAGCGGGCGGTACCAGGCGAACGGCGTGCCAGGCGGCAGCGCGGCCGCCAGCCGGGCGCGCACCTGGTCGGTGTCCAGCACCGTGATCGGTACGTCGACCGGTGCGTCCCGCTGAGCGCCGCGCAGCAGCGTGCTTTTCCCCGCACCCGGCAGGCCGGCGACGATCAGTAGCGCACGGCGCTCGAGGAGAATGTGAAGTTTGTCGAGTTGTTGCCGGCTTCCCGAAGCGGTGTCCATGGGACGGACAACGCCGGGACGCCGCGTCGCGTTCCGGATCTTCCAGGTTTCCGGGTCAGCAGGGTCAGTAGCGTCAGTCGGGTCAGTAGGTTGGCAGACTCGGATCCACGTCCTTCGCCCAGCCGAGCACCCCACCACCGACGTGCACCGCGTCCGCGAAACCCGCCTTGTGCAACGCGGCGAGCGCCTCCGCGGAACGCCCGCCCGACTTGCAGTGCAGCACCAGCTGCTTGTCCTGCGGTAGTTCGGCCAGCGCCTCGCCTGAGAGGATGCGGTCCTTCGGGATCAGCGTGGCGCCAGGGATGTTCACGATCTCGTACTCGTGCTGCTCGCGAACGTCGATCAGCGCGAAGTTGTCACCCGACTCGAACTTCGCCTTCAGCTCCTTCGGCGTGATGGTGTGCCCCGCGGCGGCATGCTGCGCGTCGTCGCTGACCACGCCGCAGAACGCCTCGTAGTCGATCAGCTCGGTGATCTTCTCGGTGTTCGGGTCCTTGCGGATCTTGACCTCGCGGTAGCGCATCTCCAGCGCGTCGTAGATCACCAGCCGGCCGAGCAGCGGCTCGCCGATCCCGGTGATCAGCTTGATCGCCTCGTTGACCATGATCGAGCCGATCGACGCGCACAACACGCCGAGCACGCCACCCTCGGCGCAGCTCGGCACCATGCCCGGTGGCGGCGGCTCGGGGTAGAGGTCGCGGTAGTTCAGGCCCTTGCCGTTCGGCGCGTCCTCCCAGAACACGCTGACCTGACCTTCGAACCGGAAGATCGAGCCCCAGACGTACGGCTTGCCGAGCAGCACGGCGGCGTCGTTGACCAGGTAGCGGGTCGCGAAGTTGTCCGTGCCGTCCAGGATCAGGTCGTAGTCGCGGAAGATGTCCAGCGCGTTGTCCGAGCTCAGGTGCACCTCGTGCAGGTCCACCTGGACGAACGGGTTGATCTCCGCGATCGACTCCTGCGCGGAGAGCGCCTTGGACTTGCCGATATCGGACTGCCCGTGGATCACCTGGCGCTGCAGGTTGGACTCGTCGACCTCGTCGAAATCCACGATGCCGAGCGTGCCAACGCCCGCAGCCGCCAGATACAGCAATGCCGGCGAGCCAAGACCGCCCGCGCCGATCACCAGCACCTTGGCGTTCTTCAGCCGTTTCTGACCGGCCATCCCGACATCCGGGATGATCAGGTGACGGCTGTACCGCTCCACCTCGTCCTTGGTCAGCTCGGCGGCTGGCTCCACCAGTGGCGGCAGGGTGTTGTTCCCCGGCATCTGCTCCTCCTAGAGCGCTGGACTGCGCCTTGCGTACATGCTCAACGCAGCCGAGGGCACGTGTCTTCCACGATATCGACCGGACCCAGCCGCGGTCTCGAAGGATGGGATCGCTTCGTGGCGCACGCCTCAATTGGCCGCCTCAATTGGCCGGGCGCGAGTCCAGCACCGGCCAGGCATTCGGCTTGCAGGTCTTGCCGTCCCTCGGCACCGCGTCCCGGTTACTCGGGTCCACGGTGTTCAGCTTGGCGACGTAGTTGTTGGCCACCCCGAAGGTCTGCTGCATCATCACCGGTGCGAAGTCACCGTCGTTGCCGCATCCCACGTGGTTGTTGCCGAGCGCGTGCCCGACCTCGTGGTTGATCGCGTACTGCCGGTAAGTGATCATGTCGCTGGCGAACGCCTTGGCGCCACGGACCCACCGGCCCAGGTTGATGACCACCCGTTTCGAGCTGCTGTTCCAGCAGGACGTCGGGTACGGGATGGAAAAGCCGCATACGTCCGGGCGCTTGCTGGTCTCCAGACTGGTCAGGCTCACCCGGAAGCTGGGATCCGGATGGTCCGGCCCCACCCGCCGCAGCGAGACCTGGCCACCGCCGATCCAGCTGCGCTTATCCGCCAACGTCTCGTCAACCATGCGGGCGAAGGTCGCCTCGCCGCCGAAGCTGGTCGGATCGAGCCCGTCCTCCACCTCGACGGTGTAGGTGAACTCCTCGCCACCCTTGCCGACCTTCTTGCCGTCGCCGGGAACCACGTGCCAGGAACCCTTGCCGGCCGGCGTGAAGTCCTGCCCGGCCGGCAGTTTGGCGGTGGGGATGTTCAGGTTCACCGGAGCGCCGCGCTTCTCGGTGGCCTGCGGGCCGGGGCTCTGCTCCCCGCTGGCAGGGGTGGCGGCCTGCTGCCCGCCGGGCGTGTCGTCCCCCGTACTCGCGGTGTCCACCGCCACCAGGACGGTGATCACGGTCAGGATCGGCAGCGCGTAAACCCGCCAGCCGTAGGTGCGGGCAAACCTGGCGAGGCGCCCGCGGTTGCGCTGGCCACGGTCGCGCTCGCCGGACGGCGCGGGCCGCCAGGACGCCCGCAGCGGTTCGCCGGACGTACGCCTGGCCCCGGAACCGCGGCGATCGTCTGCCTTCCGCGCGGTCGCCACCTGGCCGGCATCCGAACTCTCCTGGCCTTCAGAGGCGGACGCTGCGGAGCTGGAGCGCTTTCCGTCTCGCGCCGTGCCCTTTCGCACCTCGTCCTCTCGCACTGGATTCTTCCGCGGTACCGTTCGTCCGCTTCGGGTTCTGGCTACGGAACCGTTGCCCAGCGTGCCATACGCGTTACTCCACTTCAGTGAGCGGCTGGCGGCACAGCAGGGGAAACAACGATCACCAGGTGCCTACGCGGTGTGCTTCCCACATGCCGAGTACCGCCCTCGCGACCGTCGCGGGGTGCTCCATCTGCGCGACGTGACCGGTGCGCGGCAACACCAGCAGGCGCGCGTTCGGCAGCAGCTGGGCGGTCCGGGTGGCCTTCCGCACGCTCACCACGCGATCCTCGGCGCCCCATACGACCAGGGTGGGAACCCGCACCTTCGGCGGTATCGACCACAGGGATCCGGCACCGAGGGAGAACCACGCCCGGATGATCCCTACGGTGCTCATGTTCAGGGCCGCCGACGCCCAGCGAAGCCGCATCCGTTCCATGGTCTCCGCCTCGGCCTCCTCAACCCTGCTGGCCGGTACCGAGTCGGGGTCGTGGAAACACAGCCGGATCACCTGTTCCACGCGTTCCCGCGCGGTCATGCCGGCCAATTTGGCGCGCACCCGCTTGCCGATCACCGGCAGCATGGCCAGTGGCAACCGGGGATCGGAAACCCTGCTCAGTGCGGGGCGCAGATCCGGCATCGCGGGGGACACCAATGTGAGCGTGCGCACCAGGTCGGGCCGGTTCGCGGCGACCAGCAGGCTGACCGCGCCACCCATCGAGTTGCCGAGCAGGTGCACCGGACCGGTGTCGAGGCTGGCCACGAAGCGGGTCACCGTGTCGGCGTGTTCGGCGAGCGTGTAGCCGAAGCCCTCGTCGGGCTCGCTGAGGCCAAAACCGGGAAGGTCAAGCGCCAACCCGGTTGCGTTCGGTCCGAGCGCGGCCGCGAGATCCGTCCAGTTGCTGGCCGAGCCGCCGAGCCCGTGCACGTATACCGCGGTTTGCTGGTCGGGACCGGGGGTATGCCGTACGTGCAGGCGAACCCCGCCGTGTTCCCGCACGCTGCCTGGCCAGGCCGGGCACGGCGGGTCCAGTGCCGGGAGTTCGGCGCTGGACATGGGCACCTGTGTCAACGCGGCGGGCGGCGTCGGGGTAGCGTGGCTCGTCTGCGTCATCCCACCAGGATGCCCGAATCCGGGCCGCGGCGCCGTACAACGTCGCATTGGCCCTTTGGTGTGGACCTTGCCCTCCCTTCGGTGGATACCGACGAGTAAGGTCGGAGCGGCCGGCGGGTTGAGGATCTCGCCTGCACCGGCGAATCGGATGACGCGGGAGGGACCATGACGGAAACGGTGCAGTCCAGCGCCGGCCAGGTGGGGCGGGGCATGCGCCTGCCACGCACCGCACGCCGGGCACAGCTGCTGGAGGCGGCGCAGTACGTCTTCGTGGCCAACGGCTATCACGCGGCCGCCATGGACGACATCGCCGAACGCGCCGGCGTCAGCAAGCCCGTTCTGTATCAGCACTTTCCAGGCAAGCTCGAGCTCTACACCGCGTTGCTGGAAACCCATGTCGACGAGTTGGTCGGCCGGGTCCGCGACGCGCTGGCCTCCACGACCGACAACAAGCAACGCGTACGTGCGGCCGTCGAGGCGTTCTACGACTTCGTCAACAGCGAGGGCGAAGCGTACCGGATGATCTTCGAATCGGATTTGCGTGGCGAGCCGGCCGTTCAGGAGGCCGTTGACCGCGCAACCAGCGACTGCGTGGACGCGATCACGGACACCATCACCGCGGACGCCGGGTTGGACGCGCAGCGGGCGCGGCTGCTGGCCACCGGCCTTGTCGGGCTGAGCCAGGTCACCGCGCGCTACTGGCTCTCCACCGACCGGGCGGTAGCACGGGAAGAGGCGATCTCGCTGATCGCCACACTCGCCTGGCGCGGCATCGGCGGCTTCCCGTTGCAGCACTAGCGGCGGAATCAGCCGCCAACGGCGACGCTGAGGTGGCCGGTGATCCGCGCGGCGAGTTCTTCCGCGCGCTCGTAGGGCAGCATGTGCCCGGCACCGGGATAGCGCACGAATTCGGCGTCCGGGAGTTCCTCGGCGATGAGCCTGGCGTGCGAGACCGGGGTGAGCCCGTCTCTGGTGCCGACCAGCACGGTGCACGGGATCCCGGCGAACCGCGCGAGTGCCACCCGCCGCTCGTGGGTCCGGAACGATTGCCGAAAGCCCGACATGCTGGCCGGATGCACCCGGCCGACCTGCCTGGCGAGCGCGGCGACGTCCCGGCGGGACGCGCCGGATCCGAACACCAGCCTGCGTACGAACGGCCGCAGCACGGCCGGCCGGCGCAGGAAATGCTCCCGGCGGGCCCGGCCGAGGGCGACGGTCACCGCGTTCTCGCCGCGTATCGCCGCCGTGCCGAGCGGACCCCGCAGCCCGAGCGTCATCCGCGCGATGCTGCGCGGTGTGGTGGATACGAACACCGCCGAGGCGACCCGGGAACGCACCAGCTCAGGGAACCGCTCGGCAAGCGCCATCATCGTCATGCCACCCATCGAGTGGCCGACCAACACCAGCTTGCCGTGCGGCACCCGCGCGGCGATCAGCTCGGCCGCGTCCTCGGCGAGCCGGTCGATGGTCGCCGTACCCGCCGTCGCGGGCCCCGACCCGCCGTGTCCTCGGTGGTCGTAGCGCAGCACCCGCACGGCCGCCGACGTACGTGCCCCATCGGAGGCGGAATCGGGCACCGCCGACGTACGTGCCCCATCGGAGGCGGAATCGGAACCGGCAGGCAACAACCCGACGATCCGATCCCACACGGTGTGGTCACACGTCCAGCCGTGCATCAGCACGACGGTCACCGGGCTGCCGGCCGGCCCGTGGTCCCGGACGTGCAGCGCCACCCCGTCGTCGGTGACGAACCGGCGCTTCGCCGAAGGCTGCCCGGAAGGGGCCCGGTCACGCTCACCTAGAGCAGGTGCGAGGCGCGCCATAGCCGCATTCCCGGTTTCCCGACCAGCCCGGCCTCGTCGAGGAATGCCATGATCCGCTCACCGGACCACCTGATCGTCTCGTGGTGGTTCGGGTTGGCCAGCGCGGCCTGGTAGGCGCGTTTCGGATCCAGCCCGACGGCCTTGTACACCTTGGGGTTGATCAGGCTGCGCACGACGAACAACGACACGAACGCGATCAGCCACCGCTGGTAGATCAGCTCGGGGCGGGACAGCTTGGGCATCCCGCGCACCACCTCTTCACGGGCGAACGTGACGTGCCGGGCCTCCTCGAGCACGTGGATCCGGTTCACCATCCGGACAAGCGGCTGCACACCCTCGTCGTTCATGGTCTCCCGCTGCATCCGGTCCAGTATCTCCTCGGCGACCAGGATCGAGCCGTACATGGCCGGCCCGTAGGAGATCGCCGGCAGCAGCTTGCCGAGCTTGTGCACGATCCGCGGCGGGCCGTACGCGGGCGCGCCGACCCGCTCGATGGCCTTCGCGAACATCGTGGAGTGCCGGCACTCGTCGGCGATCTCGGTAAGCGCGTACTGGGCGTGCTTGCTGGTCGGATCGCCGTTGTTGACCTCCTTGACCAGCATCTGCATCAGCAGCAGCTCGAACCAGATGCCGTTGCTGGCAACGCTGGCGAGTTCGTGCTTGCCGAGCTCGACCCGCTGCTCGGGGCTGAGCTCGTCCCACAGCGGTGTTCCGTACAGCGAGATCCGGTGCTCCGGCTGGTAGTACTTGCCCTCAACGAGCGGAGCCGTCCAGTCGATGTCCACTTCCGGGTCGTAGAACTTGTCCGCTGAGGACTTCAGGAGCCGCTCGGCGGTCTTCTCCCGGTCACCGGTTTTCGCGGCGACACTGGTCATCGCCCGGCCTCCTTCCGCTTGCCCGAGTACTTGCCCGAGTAGGTGTTACCTGAGGTAACGGTTACTAGTGGTAGCATGCTGCGGGTGAGCAGACCTGTCAAGTCCGAAGGCACGTCCAGCGGCGATGCCCGCAGAGAGCGCTGGCGCAAGCACCGGCAAACACGCCGCGCGGAGTTCGTCGAGGCGACCATTCGCGCGCTCGGTAAGCACGGCGCGGACGTCGGCATGGATGAGATCGCCGCGGAGGCCGGGGTTACCAAGCCGGTGCTCTACCGGCATTTCGCCGACAAGGCGGACCTGTACGTCGCGGTCGGGCACCGGGGTTCCGAGATGCTGTTCGATCGACTGGTACCCGCGCTGAACTCGGAGACCGCGCCGTACCCGCGGATCAAGCAGAGCCTGAACGCGTACTTCAGCGTGATCGACGAGTTCCCCAACCTGTACCGGTTCATGACCGGCCGGTACTTCCCGGAACGCCCGGTGGACTCGGACGTGGTGCGCGAGGACAAGGAAATGATCGCCGCCGCGCTCGCCACCCTGCTCGGCGATTACATGCGCGCGTTCAACATGGATTCCGGCGCGGCGGAACCGTGGGCGCACGGCATCGTCGGGCTGGTGCAGAACACCACCGAGTGGTGGCTGGAACGCCAGTCGATGAGCAGGGAGAGCCTCGTCGATTACCTCACCCAGATCATCTGGGCGGCCATCGACGGCGTGCTTCGCCAGGCGGGCGTGCAGGTCGACCCGTACGAACCGCTTGAGCTGAACAAGGACGTGCACCTGCACGCCGTGGAAGACACGACAGGAGGAGCTAGCGCATGACCAGCGACGACGCGGGTACTCCCGCGCAAGCGGCAGGCGGCGCGGGCGAGCACGAGCACGACGAGGAGGGCTTCGCGGGGGAAGCCACCTTGCTCCTCGCGGAGGCTGAGGTGCCGGTGACCGTTGAGCTGCGCGGCTACTTCCAGCCGATCGACGGCCGCTACCACTGGTACGGCCGGATCACCGCGAACGACGAGGTCACCAGGCTCGCGGAGGCCGGATCGAAGAAGTGCCGGCTGCGCACGCCGGAAGGCGAGGCCGAAGCCAAGCTCTCCGATCCGGACCCGTGGGGCCGCTACCGGGTCGCCGGCGTGAGCACCCCGCCGTTCGCTCGTGAGTCTTTTTAGGTGCTATAGCCCCGAAAAAGACTCACGACCTCAGTCGCCGACGGCGAAGCCGACCCGGCGTGAATCGGCCGGCACGATCTCCACGTACGTGACACGAGACGCTGGCACGACGTACTTGCGTCCCTTGTCGTCGGTCAGGCTGAGCAGTCCGGTCTTGCCACCGAGCGCATCGGAGACAAGCGACTCGATCTCGTCGGCAGACTGACTGCTCGACACCACGAGCTCACGCGGGCTCTCCGCGACGCCGATCTTGACCTCCACGCTGACCTCCGATTCACCTGCTTGAACACTCCTCGCCAGGCTAACCGAGACCGAGCGCGGTCATCCGCTTGGTGTGCCTTTGCTGTAGCCGGCGGAACAGCCCGCCCACCCCGGCCAGATCACCCGAGCCGGTCACGATCAGTTCGGCCAGACCGTCCCGCTCGGCCACCACGTACTGCGCCTGGGTCAGCGCCTCACCGAGCAGCCGGCGCCCCCACAACGCCAACCGGTCGCGCTGCTTCGGATCCCGCTCGCACGCCGCAAACACCTCGGCCTCCGCGAACGCGGCGTGCCCGGTGTCGGCCAGCACTCCCAGCACCAGGTCCCTGGTCTCCGGATCCAGCCAGTTCCCCATCTCGCGATACAGATCCGCGGCCAGCCCGTCCCCGAGATAGGCCTTGACCAGCGATTCCAGCCACGACTTGGGCGCGGTGGAGGCGTGCCACCGATCCAGGTGCGCGATGAACGGGGCCATCGCATGCTCGACGCCGACGCCGTGTTTGCCCAGGAAATCCTCGATTTGCCGGTAATGCCCGATCTCCGCCGCGGCCATGGATGCTAGCGCCGCGCGACCGGACAGCGTTGGTGCGGTGCGCGCGTCCTCCGCCAGCCGATCGAACGCGGACAGTTCGCCGTAGGCCAGCACCCCGAGCAGGTCGATAACGCCGTTGGTCAGTGCCGGGGATTCCCGCGGCGGGGACGAAGCTGGCTGGTCGCTCATAGCTGCGAGGATAACCGCCGAGCCGTGATCGCCTCGCCCTTCGCGACACTCGCCACATGCCGGGGTTGACCAATGTGGACGAGCGGAAAGGTACACTGAAGTTGTATCGGCCGGCTGGCAATGCCTGGCCGAGACGATCGCGATGGCCGGCAAGCCCACATCGCGGTCGCGAGAAGCGTGCGCGCACACCTCGCCGACATTCCCGCGCACTGCCCGGTTCAACCCGGTGAGTCCGCGCGGTCGAGTGCCTCGACCAGGCAGTGCGTGCTGGTACGAGAGAGGCGATCACACTGACCGTTAGCATGACCGACAACGAATCCGATACACCGACCGATCCCGTGGAGCTGGAGCACAGCGAATCCGGTGCTCCGGCCACGGACCCTTCCCACCCCCTTCAAACGGGCGCCGCTATCCGCCCCGAATCCCCAAGCTTCGCCGAGCTCGGCGTTCAGTCCGAAATCGTCAAGGCCCTTTCCGAGGCCGGCATCGAGCGGACCTTCGCGATCCAGGAACTCACCCTCCCGCTGGCACTGGCCGGCGAGGACGTGATCGGCCAGGCCCGCACCGGCATGGGCAAGACGCTGGGTTTCGGCGTTCCCCTGCTACACCGGCTGAACATCCCTGGCGACGGCACGCCGCAGGCGCTGATCGTGGTGCCGACGCGTGAGCTGTGCCTGCAGGTCACCCACGACCTCAACGATGCGGGTAAGCACCTCGGCGTGCGCATCGAGGCGATCTACGGTGGCCGTCCCTACGACAGCCAGATCGCCGCGCTGCGCAAGGGCGTCGACCTGGTCGTCGGCACTCCCGGCCGGTTGCTCGACCTCGCCGAACAGCGCCAGCTGGTGCTCGGCAAGGTCAGCGCGCTGGTGCTTGACGAGGCCGACGAGATGCTTGACCTCGGCTTCCTGCCGGATATCGAGCGAATCCTGCGGATGGTGCCCGAGCAGCGGCAAACCATGCTGTTCTCCGCCACAATGCCCGGCCCGATCATCACGCTGGCCCGCACGTTCCTGAGCCAGCCGACCCACATCCGCGCCGAGGAGAACGACCAGGGCGCCATCCACGAACGCACCAAGCAGTTCGTCTACCGGGCGCATTCACTCGACAAGATCGAGCTGCTCGCCCGCGTGCTGCAGGCCGAGGGCCGTGGACTGACGATGGTGTTCACGCGCACCAAACGGACCGCGCAGCGGATCAGCGACGACCTCACCGAACGTGGTTTCGCCGCCGCGTCGGTGCACGGTGATCTGGGGCAGGGCGCACGGGAGCAGGCCCTTCGCGCGTTCCGCACCGGCAAGATCGACGTGCTGGTGGCCACCGATGTCGCGGCGCGCGGCATCGACGTGGACGATGTCACCCACGTGATCAACTACCAGTGCCCTGAGGACGAGAAGACCTACGTGCACCGGATCGGCCGCACCGGCCGCGCCGGCAAGACCGGCGTCGCGGTGACACTGGTGGACTGGGACGAGGAACCGCGTTGGAAGCTGGTCAGCGACACGCTTGACCTCGACATGCCCGAGCCGGTCGAGACCTACTCCACCTCGGCGCACCTGTACTCCGACCTGGACATCCCGTCCGATGCGACCAACCGGCTCCCGCTGGCCAAGCGCACCAGGGCGGGAATCGCGGCCGAACCGGAGGAGAACCTGGACGGTAAGCGGCAGCGCAACCGCTCGGGATCCGAGCGATCCGGGAGCCGTCGCGGTAGCCGCGGTGGCACCGGCGGCGGTGCGGGCGAGGCCACGAGCTCCGAGTCCGCGGACGGCGAGCAGCGCCAGCACAGCCCGCGCAACCGGCGCCGTACCCGGCGGCGCGGCGGGCAGCCGGTCGGCGAGTCCGGCCCGCAGTCCCCCGGCACTGGCACGGCCGAACCGGCCGAATCGGGCGCCGAGCCACGGCCGGCCCGCCGCAGGCGGCGCCGCAGGGGTGGTCAGCCGGCGGACGGCGCGCCGGCCAGCCAATCCAACGCCGCCGATACGTCGGCTACCGCAGACTGACGGTGTGACCCGGAGCAAGACACGTGGCTGATTCGCCGGAGTCGGTGCCACCCGACGAGGACGTTCTCGCCGAAAACGGCCCCGCCTCCGGCGAGAAGCCGGGCAGCCGGGTGCCGCGCAATCCGTTCCGCCGCAGGCGGGATTACCTGATCGCCGGGCTCATCGTGGTGCTCAGCGTCGCGACGAGCGTCCTCGTGTGGCAGACGAGCGATCTACGTGCCACGGAGTCGCGGGGCGCCCCCGCGGGTGCCCCGATTCCCGATCCGCCGAGTGGGGTGCCGCCGTCGCTTGCCGAGGCCTGGCGGGCGCCGAGCGCGGCCACCTACGAACCCGTCACTGCCGGCCCGAGCGTGGTCACCGGGCAGGGCGGCACGGTGGCCGGGCGGGACCCGATCACCGGCAAGGTTCGGTGGAGCTACACGCGCGATCGGCCGCTGTGCACCGTCGCGAGCGCGTGGTCCCGCGCGGTCTCGGTGTACCGCAAGGACGGGCTCCGGGACGATCCGCGGTGCAGCGAGGTCACGGCGCTCAGCGCGGACACCGGGCAGCGGAAACTCCAGCGCACCGGGGATACCGAACTCGGCACCCGGCTGATCACCGACGGCTCCTATGTCACGGCCACCGGCAGGCGGCTGCTCAACACCTGGCGGGACGACCTGGTGCTGAGCGTGGAGTACGGCACCGTGCCCGCCCCGGTGAACGCCGACAAGCAGCCGCGAACCGGTTGCGAGTTCGGCAGCGTCACGATGGCGGCCGGCAGGGTGGGGGTACTGGAGCGTTGCCCGAATGATCCCGGCGATCGGCTTTCGGTGTACAAGGCGACAGCCGACGACAACGACGAACCCGACGAGATCTTCAGCGTCGTCGTTGACCAGCGCGGGGCGGCGCAACTCGTGGCGCTTACCTCGGAGCGTGCCGCGGTGGCGATTCCCGCCGAGCGGGCATTGGTGGTCTTCGACGAGAAGGGCGAGCGGGTGGCCAGTTACCCGATCGACCCATCCGATCCCGGCATCGCGAAACGCCCGCCCGGCGGGGTGGCACCGACCAGCGAGGACGCCACCGGAATCCAGTGGTTCACCGGGAGCCGCACCATCTCGCTTTCCACCCCCGATCTTCGTCCACAGTGGACTTATGACGGCACGCTCGGGCGCGGGACCCCTTTCGCTGGGCGGGTGTTGCTTCCCGTGCCGGACGGGCTGGCCGTGGTGGATCCGACCAGCGGCGCCCGGATCGGCACGTTGCCGGTGAACCGGCGGGGCTATTCCGGACAGGTGCGGACCAGCAGCATCGGCGACCTGGTGCTCGAGCAACGCGGCGACACGCTGGTCGCGCTGCACTGAGCTGGTCGCGCTGCACTGAGCTGGTCGCGCTGCACTGGGCTGGTCGCGCTGCACTGGGCTGGTCGCGCGGCACTGGGCTGGTCGCGCGGCACTGGGCTGATCGGCGCGTACTCGAGGCTCATTCGAATCAGCGTGCGCCCTGGTCGTGACGGCGAGCAGAAGTAAGTACGGATGCTTTTAGGGCAGACTCGATGGGTATGGAGACCTCTCAGCTCGCTCCGCATCGCGGCGCCCGGATCGACCTGCCCGGCCGGCACGGTCCGATCGCCGCGCTGCACGCCAAGGCCGACGGTGTCGATCCGGATACCACCGTGCTGCTGCTGCCCGGTTACACCGGATCGAAGGAGGACTTCGCGCCGCTGCTCGATCCGATCGCGGACGCGGGCTTCGACGTGGTCGCCGTCGATCTGCCGGGCCAGTACGAATCGGCCGGGCCAGAGCTGGAATCCGACTACCTGACGGTGCCGCTCGGCGCGACATTCGTCGAGCTGATCGGCAAGCTCGCCGCGGACGGCAGGAAGGTGCTGCTGCTCGGGCATTCTTATGGTGGGCTTGTCGCCAGGGCCGCGGTGCTCGCTGGGGCCGATGTGGCGATGCTTACCCTGCTGGATTCCGGTCCCGCCTCCTTGCCGAACGGGTTGCGGCGCATGGTCCTCGAGGCAGCCGATCCGCATCTACGCCAGCACGGCGTGCACGCCGTGCAGCAGATCCGCGAGCAGGTCGCCGCCCAGGCTCCGGACTGGGAACTGCGTTCGGCCGAGCTCAAGGAGTTCCTGCGCACCCGGTTGGTCCGCTCTACCGAGCCCGGGTTGCTCGGCATGTCGGCAGGGCTGCGCACCGAACCGGACAGGGTGGACGAGCTCGCGGCCGTGTTGCGGGAGCGGGCGATCGGCGCTCACGTGCTCACTGGGCAGAACGACGACGCGTGGTCGCTCGACGCGCAGCGGGACATGGCTCGACGGTTGGGCGCACCGTTCACGACGGTGCCCGGCGCGGGACACTCCCCGAACACCGAGAACCCGGAAGGACTGCTTGCCGTCCTGCTCCCCGCATGGCGGGAACACGGTGCTCGATGACGTTCACCCGACGGGCAAACCGATGATGATGGTGGCTGCCGCGGATACCATCGGCGAATGAGGTTCGGGATCTCCATTCCACAGTTCGTCGCCGACGGGGAATTCAACCCGAGTGCGTTCAGCGCCTACCTGGCCCGTGCCGAGGCACTCGGCTTCGACAGCGCGTGGACGCAGGAGCAGGTGCTCGGCACGATGCCGCACCTCGGTCCGATCGAGACCATGACCTATGCGGCCGCGTGCACCCAGCGGCTGCGCCTCGGTTGCGCGGTGCTCGTCACTACCTTGCACAGCCCCGTCCACCTGGCCAAGAGCTTGAGCGCGCTGGACCAGATGAGCCGGGGCCGGGTGGAGATCGGTGTCGGCACCGGCGGGCCGGGTCGCATGTTCTCCGCGTTCGGCGTCGATCCGGAACGCTTTGTCGCCCGATTCACCGAGGGATTGGCGTTGATGAAGACACTGTGGACGGAGTCCACGGTCGATTTCGACGGTCAATTCTGGCAGCTCGAGAACGCGGCGATGGAGCCGAAGCCGTTTCAGAAGCCGCACCCACCGATCTGGTTCGGCGGCGGTAGCCGGGTGGCACTCCGGCGCGCCGTCCGGCACGGCAACGGGTTCTTTGGCGCCGGGTCCATCCCCACCGCGCGGTTCGCCGAGCAGGTGCGCACGGTGCGCGAATCGGTCGCGGAGACCGACGCGGCCGAATTCCCGATCGCCAAGCGCGTCTACATCGCGGTGGACGACGACGCCACGCGGGCCCGCGAGCGGATGAACGCCGCGCTGGCACGGCTCTACGGCGGCCGGTCGGAGACCATCGAAGCCGCGGCGGTCACCGGCACACCGGACAGTTGCGTGC
Organism: Pseudonocardiaceae bacterium; assembly: GCA_009379845.1. Classification (GTDB taxonomy): domain Bacteria; phylum Actinomycetota; class Actinomycetes; order Mycobacteriales; family Pseudonocardiaceae; genus Tamaricihabitans. The sequence continues at coordinate 28,700 of WHSZ01000049.1, forward strand.
GCGGGCTACGCGAGGCGGTGGATGCCGGCGCTGAAATGATCTTGTGCACGCCGATGTTCGACCAGGCCGAGCAGATGGAGCGGCTGGCCACCGAGGTGCTGCCGCAGCTTGCGTGACCGGCAGTGATCGGGCCCTAGGCCCACCAGAACATCCAGAGCGCGGCGCCGGTCACCGCGAACACACCGAGCACGCCGAGCACCGACGGCAGCCCTCCCCGCCGGTCGGCCATCTGCTGGCAGGCCACCGCGATCGCGGCGGCGATCAGGTGCCCGATCACCGGCAGCGGGCCCGGCCCGTCGGCGTTGTCCGATAGGGCCAGCACCTGCGCGGCGGCCACGACCAGCGCGAGCACCACCAAACCGAGCGAAAGCGCCCCGGACACGCCACGCAACACCCCGCCGCTACGCCGCTGGCCGGATGCCGGTTTGGGCAACCGCTCGGTCCGCTCGCCGGTACCCGTACTCATTCGCCTGTATCTCTTCACGGCGCCAACAACTCCCACGGTTTCGCGGCCGGCGCCGCGGCCTGCCCCTCGGCACAGCTCGGCCGGAAATCACACCACGCACAGTGCGGCCCGGTCCGCGGCGGAAACAGTTCGTCCGCGTCCCCTCCGGCGGTAAGGGTATCCGCCGCGACCTGAGTGTCCGCCGCGGTCTCCTCGGCACGGGTTCGGTGTCTGCGCAACGAATCGTCGGTGTGCTCCCAGCGCACGATCTGCCCACTCGGGACGTGGTGCAACTCGACGCGGCTGGCCGGCTTGCGCAGCGTGCGGCGAGCCGCGATGGCGTACAGCGCGAGGGCCTGCGAACCCCGCGCCTCGTCCTCGTCGGGTGCCCGCCTTCCGGTCTTGTAGTCGACGATCACCAGCTCGCCGTCCCGCTCGTCGATCCGGTCCACCCTGCCCTCGGCGATGATGCTGCCGGTCGGCGCGGACACCCACCGTTCGAGTCCGACGGGCTCGAACGCGGTGTCGTGCTCCGCGACGTAGTCGGCGACCCAGTCTCGCGCCCGTTGCCGGTACCGCGCCGCCTGCTCGGCATCCGCGAAACCCTCGTCCGACCAGTACTCGGTGACCAGTTCCGCGGCCCGCTCGGCGGAGCGGCGCGGCGCCGGCAGCTCGAACAGCGCCCGCAGCGCGTTGTGCACCACCGCGCCCAGCGTGCTGTGCGCCCAAGCGCCGGTACGTTTCGGCGTAGGCCGGTCGAGATAAGCCATCCGGTAGCGGCGCGCGCAGTCGCCGAACGTGGCGAGCCTGGCTGGCGAGACCCGGATCAACCGTTGCGGCATGCTGTCGAAACCGAGCTGGGGTTGCACGGCTCCACGGTACGTGGCGCCCGGCAACGCTCAGCGACCAGTCACGAAGCCGGTCACCGAGTCCGCGATCAGCTGCACCGCGATCGCGGCGAGCAGCAAACCGGCGATCTTGGCGAGCAGCACGATGCCGCTCTCCTTGATGACCCGGATGACCACGGCGGAGAACCGCAGCGCCAGGAACAGCAGGAGGTGCACGGCCAGGATCGCGGCGCCGACCGCGACATACGCTTCGAGTTCGCCACCCGCCTGGCGCACGAACACGATCGTCGCGGCGATCGCGCCCGGCCCGGCGAGCAGCGGGGTACCCAGCGGCACCAATGCCACGTTCACGTCCTCGGCAACGTCCGGGCTCGCGGTGTTCCGCCCGGTCAGCAGGTCGAGCGCGACCAGCAACAGCAACAGCCCGCCCGCGCCTTGCAGTGCCGGCACTCCGATGCCGAGATAGCGCAGGATGGCCTCGCCACCGAGCGCGAACGCCGAGATGACCGCGAGGGAAACCAGGACAGCCTGGCGCGCGGCGCGGTGCCGGGTTCTCGCGCTCTTTCGCCCGACGAGGGACAGGAACACCGGTACCGTGCCGGGCGGATCCATGATCACCAGCAGCGTGATCAGCACCTCGACGAACAGCGTCACGGGGTGAGTTGTCACGCGTTGACCACCGTGCTGCCGGTCGCGCGCTCCACGAGTGCGGAGAACATCTCGGCGCTGGTGGTTTCCTCGCCGAGCTCGATCGTCTTGTTCGTCCCGTGGTAATCACTCGAACCGGTCACCAGCAGCCCAAGGTCTCCGGCGAGCGCCCGCAGCTCGGTACGGGCGGTGGAATCGTGCAGCGGGTGGTCGACCTCGAGGCCGCCGAGACCCGACGCGGCCAGCTCGCCGATCACCTCGGGGGTCACGGTGGGACCGCGTTCGTGCGCGTACGCGTGCGCGAGCACCGTCACCCCACCGGCGTTCCTGATCATCTCGATCGCCGCGGCCACCGGCGTGTCGGCGCGACGCACGTAGTACGGGCCGCGGCTGGCCAGGTAGCGATCGAACGCCTCGTTCACGTCCGCGACCACGCCGGCCCGCACCAGCGCCACGGCCAGATGCGGACGCCCGGCGGAACCGTCCGGCGGAAGCCCTGCCATCAGCTCGTCCGGATCCACCGGCAGGCCGTCGGCCGCCATCCGCTCGGCCATCACGCGCAGTCGCTCCCTCCGCTCGAGCCGCAGCCTGCGCTGCTCGGCGATCAACGACTCGGCCAGCGGATCGAACAGGTACGCGAGCAGGTGGACACTGCACCGCCCGCCCCTGCCGTCCGGCGATACGCAGGACAGCTCGGCGCCGGGCACCAGGCGCAAACCGGGCGGTAACGCCGCACTCGCCTCCGCCCATCCGGCGGTGGTGTCGTGGTCTGTCAACGCGACCGCGTCGAGGCCGGCGCGAGACGCCGCCGCTACCAGTTCGGCTGGGCTGTCCGTGCCGTCCGAGGCCGTTGAATGGGTGTGCAAGTCGATGCGCACACGCTCCAGTGTGGACGACCGCTAAACGCTGGACTCAGCCGACCATCTTCTTGCCGCGTGCCGCGCGCTGGGCCTTGATCATCGAGAACCGCTCGGCATGCGCCTTCTTGTCGCCGAACACCAGCTCGGAGATCGTGTCGTAGAACTCCTCCGGCTTCGGCAGGTACCCGATCCGGTTCAGCGCCTGGATCTGCCCGGCCGACTCGATGATCGTGGTGCCGTAGCCGAGCATCCGGCCCATCGCGCTTCGCTCGTAGGTGAGGTCGGTGACCTTGCTGATCGGCATCATCAGCACCTTGGTGGTGAACACCCCGGTGGTCATGATGAATCGCTTGTCGGTGACCACCAGTCGCTCCACCCACCAGGCGACCACCAGGTACGCGAAACGCAGCAAGACCAGCAACGCGGCGTACCACAGGACGTTCTGCATTACCCACATCGACGGCGGCAGCAGGTAGGACACCATCACCGCGACGGCCAGTAGCGCGGTGGCCTCGAAAATGTCCCAACCGAGGCATGCCCAGTGCCGCCGGATCCTGATTACCCGCCGCTCGGTGTCGAGCAGGTACTCGTCAGGGTCCCGGGGAGCCAACATGTGTCTATTGTGCCTCCTTAGCCGGAGAACACCATCTGCACGAAGGTGATCAGCGATTCGGCCGCGTCCCTGAGCGTGTCAAGGAGGATGTTCACGATCCCAGCCAGCGACTGCGGTTGCACGACCAAGAAGTACACGAGTACCGCGATCCCCGAAATCACGAGGACCTTCTTCATCTTCACGGTGATCAACCCCGTCTCTCGTGCGCGCCTGGCCCAGCGCCTACTCACAACGTTGTACCTCACTCAACCGCGCAACGGGAGGGAAGTCCCTTGGTCGGGGCAGCGCCCGGCGCGGCGAACACGGGAAAGCTACCGTACGTGTTCATGAGCGATGCCAAGCCCCGGAGGATCCGCAGCGTTAGTGGGATCGTGTTCGACTCCGCAGGGCGCCTGCTGCTCGCACAGCGTGGTAGTGGACCCGCGATAGGATTGTGGTCGCTACCCGGAGGCAAGGTCGAATCGGGCGAAACGGACGAGCAGGCGCTCATCCGGGAGCTCCGTGAGGAAACTGGGTTATACGTCACGGTTGGCCGGCTGCGGTTCACCGTGCACCGGCCATCGGCAGGCTCGGTATACGAGATTCACTGCTACGACTGCGCTGCGCACGGCGGCCAGCCGCGGCCTGGCGACGACGCGACGGCGCTGCGCTGGGTGGATGCCGCCGCGTTCCAGGCACTGGACGCCGAGGGCTCCCTCACCGAGGGGCTCGGCGTCACGCTCCGCCAGCACGCCGCCCTCCCTCACTAGCCCGCGTACCGCAGGCCCCGGTCAGGTGGCGGTCAGCCACTCCATCCGTTCGCCGTGCGGTGCGGTCTTGGCCAGCACCCGAACGTCGGGCTGACCGGCCGACCAGCGCACCACCGCGAGCGTGCCGAGGTACGGCTCGCCATCGCCGGGCTCCAGGTCCGCACGGTCGGGCAGCACCACGTCCAGTCCGGCGCCATACGCCTCCGCGCTGATCCACCACAGCGGCCGCTGCTCGGAAAGCGCGGCCAGCGCGGCCACGTAATCCGCGCGCCGCTGCTCGGGGAGGTAGCGCAGCGTGTGTGTGTTGAACACCACGAGCGGCAGCGCGGCCGGCACCCGCGCGGCCGCGGCGGCCAGGTCGTCCACCGCGTCCCCGCTGACCAGCTCGGGCGGGTCCTTGCGCTGCATCGAAGCCGCCACGCCGAACAGTCGCAGCCGTTCCGGCTGATCCGCCCAGATGCACGCCTCCAGCCAGCCATAGGTGTCCTCATCCGACAGGTCGGCCGGCGCCCTGTCCAACCCGACGCGAGCGCCAACCTTCACGGTCTTCGGCAGCCTTGGCAACTCCGCGCCCGGCGCCAGTTCGACGGCGCAGTGCAGGCCGACGGGCGTCTTCGTAGGGCCGGCGACGAGCTGGCCGGCGGATTCCGTCTGGTACCGGTAGCCGTACCGGTGCAGATCCAGCAGCAAACCCGCGCTGCAGCCGACCTCGAGCAGGCCAACCGGTCCGCGGGCCTCCCGCGCGGCCAGGCCAACCGCCGGGTACAGCAGCGCCGCGCGGCGCACCTCGTTGGTCTGGGTGAACCGCGAACCGATCAGCTCGCGCATCCGGTCGGCCCGCCCGAGCACGAACTCCCGGAACATCGGCCAGGTAGCCCCGTCCACCCCGTCCGCGCCACCCACCGACGGGTAGTACCTGGACAGCGGATGGAACGGTTCGGCGTACAGCAGCCGGTGCGCGGCGGCCAGTAGCAACGTGCCGTGCGCGGACTGCTGCCGCGCGTCCAGCAGCAACCCTGCGACGTCCTCGTCCTCGGCGGCACAGGCGGCCAGGTGAGCGTAGAGCGGCGACTCACCGGCCACCTCGACTTCGGCGAAATGCCGCAGCCGCCGACGCAGCTCGTCCAACTCGGTCATGGGGTCATTCCAGGATGGGCTCGGGGCGCCCCGGTTGTTCGCCACCACGCGTTTCACCGTAGGAACGTTTGGGCACCATCACCTTACGGCGGAAGGTGCACACCACGGTCCCGTCCTGGTTGTAACCGCGGGTTTCCACGGCGACGACGCCCCGGTCGTCCTTGGATTTCGACGGCGTCGCATCAAGCACCTCGGTCTCGCCGTAGATGGTGTCGCCGTGGAACGTCGGCTTGATGTGCCGCAGCGACTCCACTTCGAGGTTCGCGATGGCCTTGCCGGAAATGTCCGGCACGGACATGCCGAGCAACAACGAGTAGATGTAGTTGCCCACCACCACGTTCTTGCCGAAGTCCGTGGTTTCCACCGCGTAGTGGGCGTCCATGTGCAACGGATGGTGATTCATGGTCAGCAGGCAGAACAGGTGATCGTCGTACTCCGTGACCGTCTTACCAGGCCAGTGCTTGTACACCGCTCCGACTTCGAACTCCTCGAAATAACGCCCGAACTGCACGCTTCCTCCTACTTCTCGCCGGCTTCTCGCCGATGGTCCGGTTCGACGGTGGTAACCGAGGGCAACAGTGTTGTACGAGAGGGAGTATCCTTACCACTTGGTGTGTGATTGAGCTCCGGTGCCGTAACGCGACGCCGGCCGCGGCCGACGACCATGACGGGCCGATCACATGGCCGACCCAGCCAACCGACCGTAAGGAGGTGAGGGACGACAGATGAGTAGTAGTAGCGCACCTGGATGCAGTACTAGCGGCGTCCCCGCCGGACGGGTCGGCACACACTCCGGTTAGTTCCCCGGTTCCCAGGCGGAGACGCAGGGCGAGTCACCAGCTCCCCACTGTCAGCAGACGTCCGAACGCTCGCGTACGCCTGGAGGCCGTTATGCCAGCCCTGCCCTCGATCGGCGGTCGACGCCGCCGCAACGGTGGCCAGCTCACCGCGCCGGTACCGGTTCCGCTGTCCGCGTACGTCGTCGACTGCGCCGTCTACGTGGACGGCGAGCGGTTGCCAGGTCGCTGGACGCACAGCCAGGCGGTGGGGGAGGTTCGCCGTCGTGGCGAGGGATTCGTGTGGATCGGGCTGCACGAGCCGGACAGCGAGCAGATTCAAGGCATCGCGGACACCTTCGGGCTGCACGAGCTGGCCGTTGAGGACGCGGTGCACGCGCACCAGCGTCCGAAGCTCGAGCGGTACGACGACACACTGTTCATGGTCGTCAAGACGGTGCGCTACGTGGAGCACGAGTCGCCGACCACGGCAAGCGAGATCGTGGAAACCGGCGAGATCATGGCGTTTCTCGGCACCGACTTCATCATCACGGTCCGGCACGGTAACCACTCAGGGCTGGCCAGGGTGCGCAGCGAGCTGGACGCCGATCCGGAGCGGCTCAGCACCGGGCCCGCGGCCGTGCTGCACGCCATCGCCGACCACGCGGTGGACAGTTACCTGTCGGTGAGCGGCGCCATCGAGGACGACATCGACGAGATCGAAGCCAATGTGTTCGCGCCGCGCTCCACCATCAGTGCCGAACAGATCTACCTGATGAAGCGCGAGGTGCTCGAGCTGCGCCGCGCGGTGATGCCGCTGGCGACTCCGCTGCGCCGGCTCGCCGAGGGCTACAGCCGGCTGGTGCCGGACGACGTGCGCTCCTACTTCCGGGACGTCGACGACCACCTGGCCAGGGTTTCCGAGCAGGTGGCCGGCTTCGACGAACTGCTCACCACCCTGGTGGACGCGACCACCACGAAGATCACCCTGCAGCTGAACTCGGACATGCGCAAGATCACCGCATGGGCGGCGATGATCGCGGTGCCCACCGCCATCGCCGGGATCTACGGGATGAACTTCACCTTCATGCCGGAGACGCAGTGGAGGTTCGGCTATCCGCTCGTGATGGCCGTGATCATCACCATCTGTCTCATCCTCTACCGGGTTTTCCGCAAGAACCGATGGCTCTAGGGGCCACGCGCGACCCGCGCCAGTGCCCCGTTCCCGCCAGCCGACTTGCCCACCCGCGTCTGATGGGAGACGACGCCATGGTTCGCTTTCTCACCAACCTGCGCTTCTGGATGCTGTTCGGCGCGCTGACCTGGCTGACCACGGTCACCGTGCTCATCGCCAGCCAGCCGTGACCGTGTTACCCGACGTCGAACGAGCAGCTGCCGCGACCGTGTTACCCGGCGTGACCAGCGGTGCCTGCGCAGCATCACGCCCGGTCATCCGGAACGGGAACCGAGGTCCTCGCACCGGATACGCTGGAGCGCATGCCGCGCGTGCTGGTCGTCGCCGACGAGGTGGTGCACGGATTGTGGACCGAGCAGGTCCGCGCCTTTCCGGCCGACCTGGTGCTCGGGGCCGGCGACCTGCCGTTCGACTACCTTGAGTTCCTCTCCAGCGCGCTGGATTGCCCGTGCGTGTTCGTGCCGGGCAACCATGACGCCGACCTGTCGGGCTACACGGTGTCCGGCGGGCTGTCCATGCAGGGCGGCTTCCCCGAGCACTGGCCCGGTCCGGTCGGCGCGGTGAACGCCGACCGGCGCGTGGTGGACGTCGGGGGGCTGCGGATCGCCGGGCTCGGTGGCTCCGTCCGGTACAACTACGGGCCGAACCAGTGGACCGAACGGCAGCAGGCGCGGCGCTCCCGGCGCATGGTGCGGGAGGCAAGCAGGCTCGCGCGCCGCGATGGTCGCGGGGTTGACATCCTGCTCACCCACTCCCCTCCGCGTGGCACCGGGGATCGCGAGGATCCGCCGCACCGTGGATTTGAGTGTCTACACAGGACGGTTCAGCGGCTGCGGCCGAGCGTGTTGCTGCACGGCCACATTCACCCGCACGGCGAGCGGATCGGCGAGCACCGGCTGGGGGAAACCCGCGTGATCAACGTCGTCGGTTGCCGGCTGTTCGAGGTCGAGCACGGCCAGCAGGCCGAGGAGGTACACCATGCCTGGTGACACGGGTTTTCCTCGGGTTGACGCGGAAAGTGACTTCCTGCGGGTACGCAGGCGGCAGGTACTTTCCCGGCTCGGTGCGTGGCTGCGCCGAGCCCCGGACGATGTGAACATCATGCTGCCCTACGACGAGGTGGTCAGCGCGCTCGGCGTGCTGGGGGAACGCCGCCTCGGCCGGCAGGTGATCAGCCTCGATTCGATCGTGGGCAGCGTGGATCGCTCCCGCGAGTTCGACCGCCGGTTCCGCCCGACATCCACCCGATCCCGCCAGCGGTGGGAACGGCTGGCGCTGGCCCAGCGGCGCGGCGAATCGATCCCGCCGATCGACGTGTACCGCGTCGGAGACCTGCACTTCGTCACGGACGGGCACCATCGCGTTTCGGTGGCACACGCGCTGGGGTTGAAAACCATCGAGGCGTTCGTCACCGAGGTGCGAACGAAGCTGGACGCGAGCGGCATCCGGTATCGCGGGGACCTCATCGTCAAGGACTACCGGCGGTTGTTTCTCGAGCGGGTACCGCTTTCCGGGCAGGCACTGGCCGCCGTGGTGCTTTCCGACCCGTGGGACTACGCGCATCTCGGCGAGCACGTGGAAGCCTGGGGATTCCGGCTGATGCAGGACGAAGGCATGTTCATCGATCGCGCGACGGTGGCGAACCGCTGGCACGAGGAGGAATTCGTCCCGGTGGTCCGGATGCTCCGGCAGGCCGAGATGATCGGCGAGCGCACCGAGGCCGAGGCGTAGATGTGGGTCTCGAGCGAGCGCTACCGGATGATCCGCACGCACAGCTGGACCGACGAGGTCATCGAAACGCTCCGTACCCAGGACAGCTGACGGCCTCAGGCGTCCGCCTTACCGGTCCGCAAGCCCCGGCCGGCCCGGCGACGGAGTCCCGCCCGTGTCGTGGCGGTGGAACGGTGCACGGCTTCCGGGTGGTAGCGGGCCAGCAGCACGACGCCGACCACCGCGATCAAACCGGTCGTGATCAGGGCGGTCACCGTCGCGTCGCTGGCGCCGGCGATCTCGCCGAGCATGCTCACGCCGAGTCCGGTCGCCACGAGCGGGTTGAGCACCGTCTGGCAGGCCACCACCACATCCGGCGGGCCGCTGGAGTAAGCGAGCTGCACGAACCACGAGCCGGCAAGGAACGCCACCACGACGCCGACCGCGGAAAACACCGGGAGCGCGCCGAAGCCCTTGGTCTGCACGGCATAGGCGACATCCCGCACGAGTACCGAAACCAGCCCGTAGGCCGCGCCGGCGCCGACGGCAAGCGCCACACAGCGCACCACCCCGTTGCTCACCGCGCCCACGATGCCGAGCAGCACCACCGCGCCGATGACCAGCTGGCCGGCGCGGACCACATCGGCTCCAGCGATCGCGTGGGTATCCGCGGAACTCGCGGCAAGCACCACGAACACCGCGACTCCCGCCGTGCTGCCCACCACCGCGGTCGAGGCCATCCCGCCCAGCCGGGTGCCGCGCGACCTCGCGTGCAGCACCGCGACAATTGGCAGGGCGAGCACCACGATCGGCGAGACCACGGATACCGGGGCCATCGACAGCGCCAGGATCTGCAGCACCGCACAGGCGGCCAGCACGGCGAAGCCCGTCCGCCAGAGCGGATTGCGAAGCAGTTTCGGCAGCCCGCCGAGCCGCAGCGTGGTGTCCTGGGTCTCGGCCCGCACCGCCGTGTACTGCAGCCGGACCCCGATCGCGCTGCAGCCCGCGGCGAGCACCGCGCAGCCGATCGCCAGGATCATCACGGCGTGCTCCCCGCGATCGCCCGCGTTCGCCTGCGCCGATCCCGCATCTTCACCGCGCATGCTTCCAGCAGCCGCACCGCGAGGATCATCAGAACCACGATCTCGAGCCCGAAAAGCACCCGCTGAATCAGCCCGGAGATTCCCCTCGCGTCAAAGAAATCGACGAACACCAGGCTCGGGTACAGGTCCGGAAGCCGAGCGATGAGGTAGCTCAACGCGAGACCGGCCGCGATCAGCGACGTGCGGCGCACGATCCGTGCGACGCGTTCCCAACCGGGGTAGGCCCGCAGCCGGTACGCCAGCGCGGACCCGGCAAGCGGCAGGCTGACGAACAGCGAGGCACCGGCGATCTGGTGGATCATCCCTGAGGCGCTCTGGATGGTCGGCGCGTCGTCCGTTGGGAAGATCGCGCACAGCGTGAGGCTCACACACCACACCCCGAAGAAGACCACGGTCGGCCCGCCGAGCCGGATGCCGATCCACCTGATGCCGGCCAGCACCGCGATGGTGGCAAGCACGACCGTGAACAGCGTGGCGGTGAACAACCGGCGCGCCTGGTCGACGAATACGTAGTAACTGACCGCACGCGAGAACGGATCGACCTGGTCGAAGAACTTGACGTTCAGGTAAGTCATGGTGATCAACGAGCGACCGAGGCTGATCACGGCGAACGCGGCAAGGCCGAGCGCGGCCGTGGAAACACCCGTCAGCCACGCGAGGCGCCGCACACCGTCGCCCCCCGCGACCACCTTGCCCCCCGCAACCTGAGCGTTGGCCCCCGCCACGCTGGCGGGTTGCCCGCTCACGATCGCACCGGAGCGCGTTGTCTGGTCATTACCGCTCCCGCAGTGTGTGAACTCCTGGTGAGCTCAACGCATACACACTACGAAGCGTTCCCTTGTCCTGCTGAGATCCCTTTCAGCCGATCGGGTGCCACCTCGGCCGCTCACTAAAACATAGCTCGGGCGAGCGCCCGGCGAAGCGACGCCGTCAGCCCGAGTAGGTGAGATTCACGCCGCTTGACGGATCAAACAGTTCCACCTTGTCCCGATCGAACCAGAGTTCCGTGGTGCCGCCCTCGGTCGCGGTTGACGCCGCGGACAGCCGGGTCACTACCTGCGATCCGGTTTCCGGAACCTCTGTCGCACCCGCGTCCGCGGCCAGCTCCTCCAGCTCACTCGAGACCGCCTGCTCGCCCTCGACGGTGAAATAGGCGTACTTGTCCGAGCCCATCGATTCCAGCACGTCGACCTTCGCCCGGAAGGTCGCCCCACCGGACCTGGTCGGCTCGTCGAGCAGCCCGGCGTCCTCGAAGTGTTCCGGTCGCACGCCGGCGATCACCTCGCGCGGCGCGTCCTTGCCTTCAAGGAGCCTGCGCACCCGATCGGTCAGCTCCACCTCGCCGAGCGGGGTGTTGAGCCGGTTGTCGGCCAGGCTGGCGGGGAAGAAGTTCATCGACGGTGAGCCGATGAACCCGGCGACGAACAGGTTCGCGGGCTGCTCGTAAAGGAACTGCGGCGAACCGACCTGCTGCACGTAACCGCCACGCAGCACCACGACCCGGTCGCCGAGCGTCATGGCCTCGGTCTGGTCGTGCGTCACGTAAACCGTGGTCGTGCCCAGCTGCTTCTGCAGCTTGGAAACCGACGTGCGCATCTGCACGCGCAACTTGGCATCCAAGTTGGACAGTGGCTCGTCCATCAGGAACGCCTTGGGGCTACGCACGATCGCGCGCCCCATCGCGACTCGTTGGCGCTGACCGCCGGACAGGTTGGACGGCTTGCGATCAAGATGGTTGGTCAGATCGAGGATCGTGGCCGCCTCATCGACCTTCTCGCGCACCTCACGATCGTCCACTTTGGCCAGACGGAGGGGGAAGGCCATGTTCTCCCGCACGCTCATATGCGGATACAGCGCGTAGGACTGGAACACCATGGCGATGTCCCTGTCCTTCGGCGCCTTCTCGTTCATCCGCGCGCCACCGATGCGCAGTTCGCCGGACGAGATGTCCTCGAGGCCGGCGATCATGTTGAGCGTGGTGGACTTCCCGCAGCCGGACGGGCCAACCAGGATGATGAACTCGCCGTCCGCGATGTCGATATCCACTTCGGACGCCGCGAGCGCGCCGTCCGGGTAACGCTTGGTCACCTTGTCCAAGACGATTTCAGCCATGATCCACCTAGCCCTTCACGGCACCGGAAGTCAGCCCAGCGACGATACGGCGCTGGAAGAACAGTACGAAAACAATGATGGGAATCGTGATCACCACGGCCGCGGCGGAGATCGTTCCCGTTGGATCCTCGAACTGCGAGGCGCCCGTGAAGAACGACAGTGCGGCCGGCACGGTGCGGGATGCTTCAGTTGAGGTCAGCGAGATCGCGAACAGGAAGTCGTTCCAGGTCAGGATGAAGACCAGGATCGCGGTGGTGAACACACCGGGCGCGGCAAGCGGGGCGATCACCCTGCGGAACGCTTGCGCCGGGGTGGCGCCGTCCATCTTCGCCGCTTTCTCCAACTCCCACGGGATTTCCTTGAAGAACGCGGACAGCGTGTAGATCGCAAGCGGCAGTCCGAACGTGACGTACGGAAGGATCAGTCCCGGCCAGGTGTCGAACAACCCAAGGGCCCGCTCGATCTCGAACAGCGGGGAGACAAGCGAAACCTGCGGGAACATGGCCACCAGCAGCGAAACCCCGATGAGCAGCCGCTTGCCGGGAAATTCCAGCCTGGCGACCGCGTACGCGGCCATGGTGCCGATGACCACCGCGATCAGCGTGGAGATCAGCGCGATGCCGATCGAGTTCACCAGCGCCCGCAGGAACTCGGTCGTCTGGAAGATGTCTATGTAACTCTGCAGGGTCCAGGACCGCGGGATGAAGTTCCCGTCGTTCAAGGTTTCCTTGGTCTTGAACGACAGCGACACGATCCACAGCACCGGCACCAGCGCGTAGATCACGACGGCCAGATCCAGCAGGCTCCACTGTACTTTGCGGCGAGGTGTCGCCGTTCCGATCATGGTCATCAGCGCTTCCCCCCGTCGTCACTACCGGGCGCGGCGGTGCCGAACCCCTTCACGAAGATGAACGCGATGATCGCGACCGTGATGAAGATAAGTACGGACATTGTCGAGCCGATACCGAGATTCAGTCCTTTGATCAGGTTGTTGTAGGTGGAAACCGATACCGAACCGGTCTGTTGCGCGCCCTGCGTCAACACGAAGATGTTGTCGAAGATGCGGAACGCGTCGAGCATCCGGAACAGCACGGCTACCAGGATCGCCGGTTTCATCACCGGCACGATCACCTTGATGAACCGCTTCCACGGGCCGGCGCCGTCCACCGAAGCCGCCTTCAGCAGATCGTCGGGCACCAGCGCGAGCCCGGCCATCAGTAGCAGGGCCATGAACGGTGTCGTCTTCCACACCTCGGCCACGATGATGATCGAGAAAGCCGGCAGCCGCTCGGTCAGCAGCGCGGAATCGGGCGCGATCAACTGGGCGAGATACCCGGTGTCCGGCGTGAACGCGTACCGCCACGAGAACGCGGCCACCACCGTGACGATGCCGTACGGGATGAGCGCGACGGTCCGGATCAGGCCGCGGGCGACGATGGTCCTGTGCATGATCAGCGCGAGCGCGAAACCGAGCACGAACTCGATCGCGACGGATATCGCGGTGAGGAACACCGTGACACCGAACGACGTCCACCAGTACGGGCTGGACAGCACGGTGATGTAGTTCTCCAGCCCGACGAACTCGGTTTCGGCTGGGAAACGCAAGTCGTAGCGCTGCAGGGAGAGCCAGATCGAGTAGATGATCGGCCATGCGGTGACCGCGAGCATCACGATCGCCGCCGGCGCGCAGAGCCAGAAGGCGAGCTTGCGCTCCGCACGCTTGCCCTCGCTGAGTGCCCGCTTGCCGGGTGGTTGCTCGGTACCGGCAGCCGGCGCTGTGGTGCCGACCTCAGCTGTCACGGCAGAACCCCTTTCGATTGAAGGGCATCCGCGATCTCGCTACGCAGTCTGTCCGCAGTGGACTGTGGGTTGATGGCGCTCGACGGCGAGATCACCGTGGAGATCACAGTGGAAACGTTCTGGTACGCCGGTGTTGCCGGGCGCACGCCCGGTTCCTTCAACGCGGCCAGAATGGTGTCCTTCATGGGGTAGGCGGTGGCCATGTCCGGGTTGTCGTCGCCTGCCGGCTTGCTCGGATCGAGCGGTTCCGGGTCGTTGTAGACCGACTCGATCGTCGGCGGCACACCATCGGACACCGCGGAGAATTTCTGGTTCTCCGCGTTGCGCAAGCACAGTGCGGTTTCGAACGCCTCGGGCTTGGTCGGCGAGAACTTGCTGACAGCCAGGTTGTAGCCGCCGATCGTCGACCTGCTCGGCTCCCCAGGGTTCACCTCCGGATAGCGCGTCCACTTCATGTGCTTGGCCCGCTCCGGGTTGCCTTCCTGCATCGCGGGGTAGACGAACGGCCAGTTCAGCTGAAACGCCGCCTTGCTGCCCTTCTGCTCGAAGGCCAGCCGGGCCTCGTCCTCCTGCGCGTTGGTCAAGCCGGGAGCCGTGATACCGGCCGATGCGACCTTCTTTAGTATCTCGAGGCCGTTGACCGCCCCCCGGTCCATCCGGACCGAAAGGCCGTCGTCGCTGAGGATTCGCCCGCCGGCGGACTCGGTGATCGAGTTGTACATGGCGACCAGGCCTTCGTACTGCGCGCCGGTGAACACCACCTGGTACGGCTTGCCCTGCCGCTTGAGCCGCTGCGCGGCTGCGATGAGTTGCTCCCAGGTCTCCGGCGGCTTCGGGGTCAGCCGGTCGTCGTACCACATCAGCTGAATGTTGGTGTTCTTCGTGGCCGCGTACAGCTTGTCCTGCCATTGCGCGGTCTCAAGTGGACCGGGCAGCACGCCCTTCTCGGCTTCGGCCTTGTTCTTGCCCGTCCACTCCACGGCCCAGCCGGCCTCGGCGAACTCCGCCGTCCACGTCACGTCCAGGCCGAGCACGTCCATCTCGTCGTCCCCGGCGGCAAGCCTGCGCACCATCTGTTCACGCTGGCCATCGGCGTCACGGGGAAGCTTGTGGTAAACGATGTTGTACCGCCCGCCGGCCTGTTCGTCGCACTTGTCGACGACCGACTGGAAGTTCTCTTCCGGCGCGTAGTACACGTTGACCGTCTTTCCCCCGCCGGAACCACACGCCGCGACCAGTGGTGCGGCGACAAGTGCCGCACCGGCGGCGGCGAACGCGCGCCGTCGTGAGATCGCGCCCCGACCACGTCGCCTGGCGCTGCCCATCGATCCTGCCTCCTTCCCAGAACGCACGTCGGAGGCCGAACTTCGCCCGCACCAGCACCTCGACGTGCTCCGGTCAGTGTGCGTCGCGCCACACAGCCATACCGGTGCTGTGCAACTTAAGCTCCGGTGATCACCGCTGGCAAGCAGGTATTCGGCTGATTGTGCAACGATTCAGAAAATCCCCGAACTGCGGATGCCGGGTGGACAACCGGCGGTCGGCTACCGGCCGTCCGGAGGCACCACCCGGTGTCAGGTTTGGGACGTTCCGGGGCGCATCGCGAGCTTGGCGAGCAGGTCTCGCCCCTGCTCGGCGTTGCGCGGCTGGCACAGCACGTCGTAGCGGCCGGCGACCAGCTGGCTCGCCGAGGAGAAGTCCCGCCGTCCCTTGGTGGACGCGTAGCTCACCGCGGCGAACACCAGACCGAACAGCACGCCGGTGCCGAGCCCGACCAGAATCGGACCGTAAGAGATCCCTTCGGCGGAGCTGAACATGCCGAGCAGCAGACCGACGAACAAGCCGAACCAGGCCCCGGACACCGCTCCGGTGCCGAGCACCTTGCCCCACGACAGCTTGCCGATGACCCGCTCGACGAGCATCAGGTCGACGCCGACGATGGTGACGTCGGAAACCCGGAACTCGTTGCTCGCCAGAAACTCAACCGCGCGCTGGGCTTCCTCGTAGGTGCCGTAGGACCCTATCGGCCAACCCGTCGGTGGCGTCGGTAGTTGTGGAAGGCCCGGCGCCCGCCTGTTGGCCCCGGGAAACGCACTGGTCACATGATCACCTCTTGCACCGGAAAGCTACATCTATCCTGCCAACAGGACAGAAGCGGCGCGAACGCGGCACCAACCGTGCCAGAGGCGGCCACACCACGGGCCGTTCACCGGGCGACGTCTTGTCAGCCGCGAGCTTTGTATTCGCGCAGCAGCCCGCGGCTGATGATGGTCTTCTGGATCTCGCTGGTGCCCTCTCCGATCAGCAGGAACGGCGCCTCGCGCATCAGCCGCTCGATCTCGTACTCCTTCGAGTAGCCGTAGCCGCCGTGGATGCGGAATGCCTCCTGGGTGACTTCGGCGCAGTACTCGCTCGCGATCAGCTTCGCCATCCCTGCTTCCACATCGTTGCGTTCGCCGGCGTCCTTCATCCGCGCGGCGTTCACCATCATCAGATGCGCCGCCTCGACCTTGGTGGCCATCTCGGCGAGCTTGAACGCGATCGCCTGGTGCTCGGCGATCGGCTTGCCGAAGGTGCTGCGTTGCTGGGCGTAGTCGATCGCCAGCTCGAAAGCCCGGATCGCGATGCCGCAGGCGCGCGCGGCGACGTTCACCCTGCCGACCTCGATGCCGTCCATCATGAACGGGAAGCCCTTACCCGGCGCCTCGCCGAGCACTTTGTCCGCCCCGATCCGGTACCCGTCGAAATACGCCTCGGTGGTGTCGACACCCTTGTAGCCCATTTTGTCGATCTTGCCGGGAATGGTCAGGCCCGGCGCCACTTCGCCATATCCCTCCGGCTTCTCGACCAGGAACGCGGTCAGGTTCTGGTGCGCCTTCTCGGCACCCTCGTCGGTTTTGACCAGCAGCGCGATCAGGTTCGAGCTGCCACCGTTGGTCAGCCACATTTTCGAACCGTCGATGACGTAGTCGTCCCCGTCCCTTTTCGCCCTTGTCTTGATCGCCGCGACATCGGATCCCAGATCCGGCTCGGACATCGAGAACGCGCCGCGAACCTCACCGCTCGCCATGCGCGGCAGGAAATGGTGCTTCTGCAATTCGGTTCCGTACCGGGAAATCATGTGCGCGACGATGAAATGCGTATTGATCACGCCGGATACGCTCATCCAGCCACGCGCGATTTCCTCGACCGCGAGCGCGTAGGTCAGCAGCGACTCACCGAGGCCGCCGTATTCCTCCGGAATGGTGAGACCGAACAGCCCCATCTCCTTCATGCCCTCGACGATCTCGGACGGATAAGTATCCGAGTGTTCGAGTTCGGTGGCGTTCGGAATCACCTCCTTGTCCACGAATTCGCGCACCGTGGCAAGGATTTCGGACTGGACATCGGTGAGACCGGGGGTCTGCGCAAGGCGAGCCATGGACCTTCCCTCTCGTCGCTGCGTATCGGGAGTATCGGGCCAGCGGCACCCGAGATTTAGTTACCCCGGAGTATGCATCGAGTTAACGCCCGTTCGCGCTATGAGTGTGCTCACCCGGGTACCGTTCTGCTCGCCGCGCGAAACCTCGGGGTGGCTTCCCGCGTCCGAGCGGCGTGAAAGGAGCAGCCAGATGACGACGCCGACACCGGAGCACCCCGAGCAGCCCCATGCCGCGCCGCCGGCACCGCCGCCCGGTTACCACTACCCGTCGCCTTACGGATACGGGTATCCGGCGCCGCGTCCGACAAACACCATGGCGATCGTCTCGCTGGTGATGGTGTTCGTGTTCGCGCCACTGGCCATCGTGTTCGGCGCCATCGCGAAGAAGCAGATCCGGCAGACGGGCGAGCAGGGCTCCGGATTCGCCACCGGTGGACTGATCGGCGGCATCGTGGTCACCGTGCTCTACGTGCTACTGATCGTCGGCCTGATCCTGTACTTCGTGTGGCTCGTCGACCTGATCAACGACACCACGGACCGGGTCGGCCGGCCCGTCTAACCGGGCCGCACCGCCGAGGTCACGACTCGCTCGAGGCGTCCTCGGGTACCCGGGCGGGTGGCACCGTGGCTTCGCCGTCCGTGATGGCCTCGGGCTCGCCGTCCGTGGTCGTATCCGCCGATCCGGCCGGTTCCTTCGTCGCCTCGCCGGGCGTGGACCGCTCAAGGAACCGGAGCAGCTCGACCGGGAACGGCAGCACCAGCGTGGAGTTCTTCTCCGCCGCCACGTCGACGACGGTCTCCAGTAGCCGCAGTTGCAGGGCACCGGGCGTGTTCTGCATCCGTGCCGCGGCGTGGGACAGCTTCTCCGAAGCCTGCAGCTCGCCGTCCGCCGAGATGACCCTTGCCCGGCGCTCCCGTTCCGCTTCGGCCTGCCTGGACATCGACCGCTTCATCGCCTCGGGCAGCGCGACGTCCTTGATCTCCACCCGGTCGATGTTCACGCCCCAGCTCACCGCGGGGCTGTCGATCATGAGCTCCAGCCCCTCGTTCAGGCGCTCCCGGTTGGAAAGCAGGTCGTCCAGATCGCTCTTGCCGATGATGGAGCGCAACGAGGTCTGCGCGACCTGCCCCATCGCGAACCGGTAGTCCTCCACGTTGACGATCGCCCTGCGCGGGTCGACCACGTTGAAGTACAGCACCGCGTCCACCCGCACCGTGACGTTGTCCCGTGTGATGCCGTCCTGGCCGGGCACCGGCATCGTCACGATCTGCATGTTGACTTTTCGCATCCGGTCGATGAACGGGATGATCAGCGCGAGTCCCGGTTCCAGCGGGGCGCTGACCACTCTGCCGAGGCGGAAAACCAACCCTCGTTCGTACTGTTTGATGATCCGGACGCTTGAGCCGATCAGCACGGCTACGAGCGCGCCAGCTCCGACAATAAGTTCCATTAGCATGGCCGCTCCCAAATACCGAGACCACCATGCTACGCCGGAGCGCGGGCAAACCGCATTATGCATCCATATTGGGGTTTGCCGGGCGCCGCTACTGCTGCGGCGGGGTCCAGCGGTCGGTCCTGGTCATCCCGGCCGCGCGGCCCTTCCCGGCGATCACCAGGGCCATCTTCCTGGACGCCTCGTCGATCATCTCGTCGCCGAGCATCGCGGAGCCCTTCTTCCCGCCGGCTTCCGAGGTGAAGTAGTCGTAGGCGTCCAGGATGTTCTCCGCGTGGTCGTAGTCTTCCTGGCGCGGGCTGAACAGCTCGTTGGACGCCTCGACCTGACTGGGGTGCAGCACCCACTTGCCGTCGAAGCCGAGCGCGGCCGCGCGGCCGGCGACCCGCTTGAACCCGTCCAGATCCTTGATCTGCAGGTACGGGCCGTCGATGGCCTGC
>WHSZ01000073.1 GCA_009379845.1 Pseudonocardiaceae bacterium
GCCGCAGCCCACGCAGCACCCACGAATACACGTTCACCCAGCCAAGCCGACAGCAGGCGCCCAACCGTGGACTTGCCCGTGCCGCTCGGCCCGGTGAGACAGAACAGCGGCAACCGGCCAAACGGCACGCGGTGCCCGCATGCCGCGCACACCAGAACCGGCTCGCGCGCCTCGACTCGCAGCGTCTCGGTGAACCAGTGCAGGCTGCCGTCGATCAGCCGGCCGAGGTGCTCGCTGGTGGTCGAGGCGGATCATTTCGGTGCGCGCCGAACCGATCCGGTCGTACGCTGCCAGCATGCAGACCACGCACCGCTACGAACTGTCCGTCGAGTGGCTGGGCAACAGGGGATCCGGAACCAGCGGATACCGGGACTTCGACCGCACCCACGAGGTACGCGCGGCCGGTAAGCCACCCATCGCCGCATCCGCGGACCCGGCCGTCCGCGGCGAGGTGGAACGCTGGAACCCGGAGGAACTGCTGGTCGCCGCGCTCGCGCAGTGCCACATGCTCTGGTACCTGCACCTCGCCTCGGTCGGGGGCGTGATCGTCACGCACTACACGGACGACCCGGTCGCCACCTTGGTCATGGACGGTAAAGGTGGTGGTGGACAGTTCAGCGAGGTCACCCTCCGGCCGGTGGTGACCGTCACGGACGCGGCGATGTCGGACAAGGCGCGGGCGCTGCACGGGGACATCGGCGCGAAGTGCTTCATCGCGCGCTCGGTGAACTTCCCGGTGCGTCATGAGCCGAGTGTCCAGGTAAACCCGGGCTGAGCGGTCTTTGTATCGGCTTTGTACGTCCCAACTCTAGGTTCCCCGCTTGCCGGCACACGGCTGAAGTGAGGAGACATCAATGGGACGTTCGACCACCGGGAAGTCGTTTGGTGGGGTGCTGGCAGGCGCGGCCGCTCTGGTTGCCCTTGCCGTCCCCGCGAGCGCCGAAGACGTTGACGCGCAAGCGATCAACTTCCGCACCCCGTTCGACTGCGGCCAGGTGTGGAACGCCAACACCCGAGCGGATCACAACCCGCAGAACGCGGTGGATTTCCAGAAGAGCAACGCGCAGGGCCAGAACGTGCTGGCCAGTGCATCCGGCGAGGTCACAAAGGTGGAAGACCTCGGCGACGACAGCTACGGCAAGTACCTGGTCATCGAGCACACCGACGGCTGGACCACGCTCTACGCGCACCTGAGTGCCTTCGAGGCATCCGAGGGCGACAGTGTGAGCACCGGAGACCTGATCGGCAAGGTCGGCAGCACCGGGGGATCGACCGGGCCGCATCTGCACTACGAGCAGATCGACGGCGGAACGGTCCAGCGCGTGGTGCTTAACGGCGTGAAGATCAAGTACTACGGCGACACGGAGATCAAGAGCAGCACCGGCTGCTAGCCACCCGTGAGTACTTTCGGGCGCCGTAGCGCCCGAAGGTGGGGCTAGGCCGGGGCGCTACGCCGGGCCTGCTCCGGCTGGTCGCCGGACAGCTGGTCCCAGAGCGTTCGCGCGCGTTGCCGATAGGCGTGCGAACGCTCTGGCTGGCTCAACAACTGGTGCAGCTGGCCGAGCAGCTCGGCGGCTTCGGCTTCGCAGCGCCGATCGCCGTTGCGGTGATGTACCCGTAGCGAGTTGACAAGCAGCAGCTGTGCGTGCGCCAGCTCGCCGCTGCGCAGGCACAGCTCCCCGAGGTTCTGGTGTGCATAGCCCGCGCAGTGGTCGTCCCCGAGGTCGTCGAAGATGGCGATCGCCCGATCAAGGTGTTCGCGCGCCGCGCCGAGATCCCCACGGTGCTGGTGCAGGATCGCCAGCCGTTTCGACGCATGCGCCTCCCGATGCCGGTCGCCGATTGCCGCGCAGAGCTGGTACGCGTCGGAGAACCAGGCCTCGGCCGAGGAGTGCCACCCCCGCGCCAGCCAGACGGCGCCGATGGAAAGCTTGGCGACGGCCTCGCCGTGCCGATCGCCGATGTCCGCGAACAGCGACAGCGACTGATGGCAACCATCGAGGGCGAGCTGGTGCTCACCGAGCAGCCGGAGTACCGAACCGGATCCGGCCAGTGCGATCGCGGTACCCCGATCGTCGCCCACCTGCCGGAAGAGCCGCTCGGATCGCCGGAACGTGGCCAGCGCGTCGGCGTACCGGTCCCGGTACACGTGCAGCTGCCCGAGATTGCGCAACACCACGGCCTCGCCGTAAGCGTCGTCGGCACGACGCGCGGCCGCCAGCGCGATGTCGTGCGTGTCCCGCCAGTTCTCCCGATGACCACGCAGATCGAAGTAGGGGGTGAAGGCCGCGGTCAGCCGCCAGGCGAGCTCGTCGAGGCCCCATTGCCGCGCCAGCGAGATCGCGGCGACCGCGGTACCGGCCTCCGCCTCGAACCAGCCGACCGGGTCGGCCGGCGACCCGTCGTGCTTGCCGGGGCACCACGAGCCGGCTGGCGGGCCCACCTCGGCGACCCCGAAGAAGTGGCTGGGCATCTCGCGGACCGCCGCGGTCGCATGGTGCAGGTATCCCTCCAGCACGCGGCGGATAGCCGAACGGCGCTCGCTCTCGCCGTCCAGTGCGGCCCGCTCGGCGGCGTGACAGCGCAGCAGGTCGTGCAGCCGGTAGCGGGGCCGGCCGAGCGCGTCGGAGCCGACCAGTTCCACCAGGCTCGCGTCGACGAGGGCATCCTGCACGTGGTCGGCCTCCGGGCGGTCCAGCAGGGCCGCCACCACCCAGCCCGGAAACTGCACCGAGCCCAGCACACCGAGCCAGCGAAACGCCCGCGCGGCGTCCGCCGGCAGCAGGTCGTAGCTCAGGGTCACGCTGGCGCGTACCTCGAGATCGCCGATCCGCAGCTCGTCGAGCCTGCGGCGCTCATCAAGCAGCCGCTCCGCGAGCGCGCCCAAGGCGCAGCCGGCACGGTCGGCCAGCTTCGCGCCGATCACCCTGATGGCCAGCGGCAGGCCACCGCAGGAGCGCACGATCGACGCGGCGGCCTCCGGTTCCGCCGACGTCCGCCGGTGCCCGACGATGGTCCCGAGCAGCCGAACGGCTTCCGATTCGCCGAGCACATCGACGTGCACCGACCGCGTGCCGGCGAGCTGCGGCATGCGAACCCGGCTGGTGATCAGCATCGCGCAGCCACCCGTGCCGGGTAGCAGCGGCCGAACCTGCGCGGCTCCACTCGCGTCGTCAAGGACGATGCAGACTCGTCGGCTCGCCAGCCGGGAACGCAGCAGCGCCGCCCGCTCGGTCAGCTCTCGTGGCATGCCCGCGTCCGGCACGCCGAGTGAGCGGAGCAGCTCGGCGAGAACATCGCCCGGCGCGCGGGGCGTCGCGGAGGTACCGCGCAGATCCACGTGCAGCTGCCCGTCCGGGAACGCCGAGCGCACCGCATGCGCCACGTGCACCGCGATCGCCGATTTGCCGACCCCGGGCGCGCCGGAGAGCACCGCCACGGTCGGAGTGCCGTCCCGGCCCTGTTCGCGTAGCAACGGCTCCAGTTCGGCGACGGTGTCGGATCGGCCGGTGAAATCGGGCGGATCGAGCGGTAGCTGGCTGACCGGGAAGGGGTCAACGGGACTCGGACCGAATAGCCGGGCGCGGACCCGCTGCAGTTCCGGGCCCGGCTCCGCGTCCAGTTCGTCCAGCAGCACCTGCTCAACTTCCGCGTAGGCGTTCAGTGCCTCCGCGGTGCGCCGGCCGGCCACCAGCGCGTCGATCAGCCGCTGCCAGAGTTCCTCGCGCAGCGGATGCTCGGCGAGCAGCCCGCGCAGCTCCACGATCGCTTCGTCGTGCCGACCGAGGTCGATCTGGATCTTCGTCTGCTGTTCCCGCACGGACAGCCGTAGCTCGTCCAGCCGGGCCACGGTCGCCTCCCACCCGTGGCTGTGTGGCAGGTCTTCGAGAACCTCGCCGCGCCACAGCCCGCCGGCGAGCCGCAGCAGTTCAAGCGCGGCTTCCGGTTCGCGCCTGGCGTGAGCCTGCTTGGCCTCCGCCACCCGCGTCTCGAACAGCGCCATGTCGAGCTCGCCTGGCTCGGTGGCGAGCAGGTATCCGGACGGCTTGCTGCACAGCCGGTCGGCGAGCTCGGAACCGCCGTCGGCAAGGCATCGGCGCAGGCTGTGCACGTAGGTGCGAATGTTGGCGGTGGCCGACGGTGGGGCCCTGCGCGGCCACAGCACGTCGACGAGCGCGTCGGTGGACACCGGCACGTTCGACTGCAGCACGAGCGTGGCAAGCAGCATGCGCGGCTTCGGGCCGCCAAGGGGCAGCGCGCGCCCGGCCACGTTGACCTCGAGTGGACCCAGCACGCGAAACGAAATCGGAGACACTTGCACCGCCGGTCGAGCGAGGGTCGTGCGGGCCGATCCTAGGCCGGGTACGCGCCAATTGTCAGGCCAACCGCCAATCTGGGTAAGGATTCACAAGAGCAGCATCGAAAGGCCGATCACCACGCCGCTGGTGAGCAGCACGACGGCGGTATAACCCATGATGTGCCGGATGCTCAGGCCCGCGATCGCCAGGATGGGGATCGCCCAGAACGGCTGGATCATGTTGGTCCAGGCGTCACCCCAGGCCACGCCCATCGCGACGGTGGCGGGGCTGGCGTGCAGCTGTTGCGCCGCCTCCATCATGATCGGGCCCTGCACCGACCACTGGCCCCCGCCGGATGGCACCACGCAGTTGACGATGCCGCCGCTGAGGAACGACCAGAAGGGCAGCGTGTTCGCCGACGAGATGCTGACGAACAGGTCGGCGATCACCGCGACCAGCCCGGTGCCCGACATGATGCCCATGATCGCGCCGTAGAACGGGAACTGGATGATGATGCCGAACGCCGTCCTTGCCCCGTTCATGACCTGATGCAGGTACTCCCTGGTGTTGCGAATCAACAGCAGGCCGGCGACCAGGAACGAGAAGATGACGATGTTGATGTTCAGCCCTTCGCCGCCGGCGAAGTAGCTGATCAGATACAGCAGTCCGAGGGCACCGAGCAGCATGGTGAACACCCGGGAGCGCTCCATGCGCACCGACACGGATTCCCGTTCCGCGACGCCCGACCCGGCCGCTCCGGGTTTGTCCGCGACGCCGGTGCTCGGCTCCGGATCGGCGGCTCCGCCGGCCGGTTCGTCGTCGAATCGCAGGTGATCAGGCAGATCGATCCGCTCCGAGGCGTTCTTCGGTCGCATCAACACCAGCGTCAGCGGTACGACGATCGCGAGCGCCAGTACCGGTATGTAGCTTTGCGGAGCGAAGATCGTTTGACCGACTCCGATGACGCCTATTTCCTTTTCGAGGAAGTGGCCCGGAGTGGCGATCAATTGCGGTATGGATCCACCGTATCCGGCGTGCCATACCAGGAAACCCGCGTACGCGGAGGCGACGACGAGCGGGTAGTGGATCTTGCCGCGGTGCACCACGCCCATTTCGCGTGCGACGAGCGCGCCGCCGACGAGTCCGAATGCCCACGAAATCCAGCTGCACACCATCATGATGAAGACCGTGACGATGATGACCTGAACTTCCGTTCGAGGTATACGGGCGACGGCGCGCAGCACCCGCCTGACGGGCCGGGTATTCGCCAGCGCGTAGCCGGTAACCAGCATGAGTGTGGCCTGCATGGTGAACTCGAGAATTTCGAAGAACCCACCTCCCCAATGATCGATGACTTCGCGGGGAGACGCGCCGTTCACCATGCCGAGAATGGCGACCAAGACGGTGAGCAGGACGAGAAATATGAACGCATCGGGAAGCCAGCGCTCGACGATGCGAGAGAAAAAACGTGCGATCGTCCGCATTGGTGACTCCTAGGTCACGTGCGTAATCCGGCCCGGCCGAGGCAGTGACCGGAATGGGGAACCGCTATGCGGCGGGTAGGTGTAGCAGGCGGCGAGTTTCTTCCGGGGTCGCCGGATGCCGGTCGTATTCCGTGCAGAGCTTCGCCCCGCGTTCGACGAGTTCCGCATTCGAGGTGGCAAGCCGCCCTTTCTCGTAATAGATGTTGTCTTCCAGCCCGGTTCGGATATGCCCACCGCGTTCCAGCGCCCACCGGTTGGCTTCGAGCTGGAAACGCCCGGTACCCATGCAACTCCACGTCGCACCCGGGGCCAGTTCGGCGAGTTCTCGCGCGAAGAAATCCACCAGCGATGGTCGTGGCGGGAGGGCGTTCTTGACGCCCATAACCAGTTGCACGTGTAGCGGTGCACGCAGTTGATCGTGCGCGAGAAGATCCGCTGCCTTGTACAGCATCGCGAGGTCGAACACCTCGATTTCCGGCTTGATGTCCATATCCAGAAACCGCTTCGCGACGTCCTCGACG
Source organism: Pseudonocardiaceae bacterium (assembly GCA_009379845.1). GTDB lineage: Bacteria > Actinomycetota > Actinomycetes > Mycobacteriales > Pseudonocardiaceae > Tamaricihabitans. Next base: position 6,304 of record WHSZ01000073.1, read on the forward strand.
ACCTCGGGCGGGTTGTCGTAGATGCCGTGCGGAAAGTTGACGGATCCGGTGGAGAACGAAGCCATTTCCGGTCGCAGCTCAAGGCAGGAGAAGCGTTCCGAGATCGACCGGCCGCGCGCTCCAGTGGACAGCTGAACGACCATCTCCGGCCGGGCTTCCGCGATCCCCGCTCGAACCGCTTCATAGCGATCCGGATCGGAGCTCGGTCGCTCGTCGTCGTCCCTGACGTGCACATGGCACACGGTGGCGCCGGCGTCGAACGCCTCAACCGCCGAGGCGACCTGCTCCGGCGGCGTCACCGGGACCGCGGGAGTGTCGGCTTTGGTCGGAACCGCCCCGGTGATGGCGACGGTGATGATCGCGGGAGTGGTCATAGCGCCTCCGTCAGGTAATTGGTCGTGTAGTTTCCTTCAATCACCGCGGGTTGCTCAAGTAGCCAGCGATGCATCCCAACGGAGGTGTGCACCCCCTCGACGCGGAACTCGTCGAGGGCCCGCTTGGCGCGGCACAGCGCCTCGCCCCGGTCGGTCCCGTGCACGATCAGCTTGGCGAGCAAGGAGTCGTAGTGCGGCGTGATCGTCGTTCCTTGCCGGCAGTGGCTGTCCACCCGCACACCGGGGCCGGCCGGAGGCTCGAACACGGCAAGCCGCCCTGGGCTCGGCAGGAAGTCCGCGCGCCAGTCCTCCGCAGTGATCCGGCATTCGATCGCGTGCCCTCGGGAGTGCGCGTTCAGCGATTCCACCTTCTGCCCGTCGGCCACCCGGAATTGCCATGCAACCAGGTCCACGCCGGTGAGCAGTTCGGTGATCGGGTGCTCGACCTGGATCCTGGTGTTCATCTCGATGAAGAAGAAGGACTGCGAGTCGAGGTCGAACAGGAACTCCACGGTTCCCGCGTTGACGTAGCCGGCCGCCCGAGCGACCCGTACCGCCGCCGCGCAGATTTCCTCTCGCTGCCGCCCGCTCAGCACCGGGCACGGCGCCTCTTCAAGAACCTTCTGGTGCCGGCGTTGCAGCGTGCAGTCCCGCTCGCCGAGCGCCTCGACGTGTCCGTACTGATCGGCAAGGATCTGCACCTCGACGTGCCGCACCCGCGTGAGGTAGCGCTCCACGTACAGGCCGTCGTCACCGAACGCGCCCGCGGCCTCGTGGCTGGCCAGTGGGAACGCCGCGCGGAGTTGCTGCTCGTCGCCGACCACTCGCATGCCCCTGCCGCCCCCGCCCGCCCTGGCCTTGAGCAGGACCGGGTAACCGGATTCCTTGGCCAGCCGCGCCGCCTCCTCGACATCGGCGACGGCGTCCGGCGATCCCGGGACGATGGGTACCTCGGCCCGCTGCGCGACGCCACGCGCGGTGACCTTGTTGCCCAGCTGCTCGATCACGGGCGACGGGGGACCGACGAAGGTGAGTCCCTCGCGTTCCACCCGCTCCGCGAACCCGGCGTCTTCGGAAAGGAATCCGTAGCCGGGATGCACGGCATCGCATCCGGTCGCGATCGCGGTGTGCAGCAAGAGATCGGCGCGCAGGTAACTTCCCGCCGCGGCAGCGGGACCGATACACACCGCGCGGTCGGCAAGGGCAACATGGGCGGCGTCCCGATCGGCAGCCGAGTACACGGCAACCGTCTCGATGCCGAGATCGCGAGCGGCCCTGATGACCCGGACCGCGATCTCGCCCCGGTTGGCCACCAGCACCCGGCGCGTCACCGGACACCCCTGCGGGTCATGCGCAGCCGCAGGCCGGGCTTGTCGATGTGCACGCTGGTCAGCTCGGGGCGCTGTGCCAGCCCGCGGAGCAGCTCCACGACGGGCGTCGTCGCCGAAACCGGCTCGTCGTTCCCGATCTTGCTGGAACCCGCGGCCTTCAGGCCTCGCAGCTCGTTGTCCGAGTAGAACGCGGCGAGCAGCCGGTCGTCATCGGAGTCGAAAGGGCCACGGCGCTCATCGACGGCCGGCAGCCCCGGTTCCAGCAGCTCACCCGCGCGGCCCTGATAAACCGTGGTGCCCGGTTCGGCTTCGTCGAGCACCCGGTCCACGATCTTCGGCAGTACCGTGCCGGCGATGCGCCCGTAGTGTCCAAGCACGTAACGCCGGATCTCCTCGGGCAGCGTGCGATAGCGCTCCCCCTGGGTAACGTTGAGCATCGCCTGGGTGATCACGAACTGCGCGAACGGGCTCACCAGGATCGGGTAGCCAAGGTCCATCCGCACCTGTTCGGCTTCCTCGAGGATCTCGTCCTCGCGATGCTCCATTCCCATCCGCGCGAGGTCGGTGCGCAAGTTGGAGATCATCCCGCCAGGGACCTGATGCCGGTAGAGCGCGGGATCGAAGCGGTGCGGCGTGGCGAGCGGGAAACCGTGCCGGATCGCTACTCCCTCGAAATAGTCGGCCATCTCGGCGAGATCGTCCGGGCGCAGCTCGGTGCGGTAGCCCTCCCGGGTCAGGTGGCGGACGCAGTAGCCGGTCGGTGGCAGGGATGCCCCGCTAGCCAATGGTTCCGTCGCGGTGTGCAGCACGTCCACGCCGAGTGGCACGGCTTCCAGGTAGCACCGCTCGGCTTCGCCGGACAGCGAATGCGAGTGCAGCTCCAACGGCAGATCGCCGATCGCTCCCCGCACCGCGGGCACCAGCGTGCGTACCCGTTCCGGCATCAGCAGCCCGGACGGATCCTTGATGAACACCGAATCGGCGCCGAGCTCGGCGAGTTCCCGTGCGACTTGGGTGTAGTACTCGTCGGTGTGCACAGGGGAAACCGTGTACACCAGCCCGGCGCACACGTAGAGCCCTTCCTGCTTGGCGACCTTGATGGACAGTTCCAGATTGCGGACGTCGTTGAGCGCGTCGTAGATGGTGACCCGGTGCATCCCGTTTGCTTTGATGCGGCGGAGCGTGAGGGCGACGACGTCATCGGGGAAAAACCGGAAGGTGAACAGGCTCTGACCGCGCGTCATGATGTCAACCGGCGTGCGGTGGACACGCTGCGCCACAAGGCGCATTCGCTCCCATGGATCCTCGTGCAGGTAGCGCACGCAAACGTCGAAGACCGCGCCACCCTCCAAATTGATCCAATCGAATCCCATCTCGTCCATGCGCGGGATGAACGGAAGGATCATCGCGTTGGTCATTCGGGTCGCCCACAACGATTGGTGAGCATCGCGGGTGGTCACGTCGACGAACCCGACGCGGCGCGGGCTCATCGTGGCTCGATCCAGACGATCGGCTGGTCGTATTCCACCAGTACCCCGTCGGTGGCGTCGATGCGAACGACCGTGCCGTCGTGTTCGGCCTTCAACTCCGTGAACAGCTTCATCACCTCGATGAGGCCCACGGCCTGCCCGGCCGATACCGGTGAGCCGATATCGACGAACGGTGCTTCCTCGGGCGCCGGAGTCCGGTAAAAGGTGCCGGCCATTGGCGCGCGCACCGCCAGCCAGTGCTGTGGTGTCGGGGGATCCGCGGTGCCACCGGGCTCCGCCGCGGTTTCGACGGCGGCTTCGGTCTCGGGGTGAGGGGGTGGGGGTGGGGGTGCCGGCTCGGCTGGCGTGGCGGCACCGCGACTGACGGATAGTGTCAGGTCGTCACATTCCAGTTGCAGTGAGTCGCAGTCCAGCCGATCGATGACGGCGAGAATCTCGCTAATTTCACGGTAGGAAACCACGTCGATCGCTCCTTTGCGACCAAAGGATTCTATATAATGGAATCCCTTGTCAAATAACAGTATGTACCGCGAGGAAGGCATGTCAAGGGCTCGGTGTAGCGGCCCTATGCCCGTAGGGATTGGCTGTTGCCGGGCGCCGGTGGCACGCTACAGCTGCGCACCGTGAACTGGAGCGACGATCATGAGTTACGTGCACGACATCGGCGGCCGCCACGGCATGGGACCGCTGCCCGGTCTCGATGATGAGCTCGACTTCCACGCGGCCTGGGAGACGCGCACGTTCGGCATCGTTCGTTCGCTGATCTACCGTGGCGCCTTCACGCTGGACGAGTTCCGCCACGCGATCGAGCGGATGGACCCGGCTCGCTACCTCGGAGCGTCCTACTTCGAACGGTGGCTCGACGCGGTGGAACGCCTATGTGTCGAGAAGGGACTGATTACGTCGGCCGAGCGGGACGAGATCGTCGCGGCAGCGGGGGAGGACGCATGAGTTTCCGACCCGGCCAGCGGGTGCGCACCGGATTGCGCACGACGGACGGTCACACCCGGTTGCCCGACTACGCAAGGGGGCGCATCGGGACGATCTTCCGGAACCGTGGTAGCTATCCGATTCCTGACGAACTCGTCCGATCCGGCCATGCGTCGGACCAGCCGCTGTACAGCGTCCGCTTCCATGCCAGCGATCTCTGGGGCGAGGACGCCGGCGCCCACGATGTCTACCTCGATCTGTACGAGAGCTACCTGCGACCGGTTGCGGAGTGAGGCCACGTGACCCATGACGATCACCCGACGAGCGCGATGACCCGGCGGGTCGCGGCGCTCGAACGCACCCTTGTCGAGCGCGGCACCATCACCAACGAGGCCGTCGACGACGTCTTGGACCTCTTCACCCGCAAGCTCGGCGCGCACCACGGCGCCCGCTACATCGCCCGCGCGTGGAGCGACGAGGAGTTCCGCGAGCGGCTACTCGAGGACGCCACCGCGGTGGTTCGGGAGTATGGCTACGATCTGCGCGGCGCCACCCATCGGGAGTTGCCTTTCCTGCGCTTGGAAGTCGTGGAGAACACCGCACAGGTGCACAATCTGGTGGTCTGCACGCTCTGCTCCTGCTACCCGATCGCGATGCTCGGCCCACCGCCACGGTGGTACAAGAGCGTGCAGTATCGCGCCCGCGCGGTCCGGGAACCGCGCGCGGTACTGGCCGAGTTCGGTGTCCAGCTCGATCCGGGCGTGGAGATCCGGGTGTGGGACTCGAATGCGGATTGTCGCTACTTGGTGCTGCCACGCCGACCGCAAGGCACCGACGGGTTGACCGAATCCGAGCTCGCGAGCCTCGTCACCCGGAACTCGTTGATCGGCACAGCCCAGCCACTCGAGGAGGTGCCGGCATGACAGGCGCGATCGACGTCGATGAGGCGACGCCGACGATCTTCCGGGCCCGTACGGTGCACACCCAGGGCAGCGCCCCGGCGGATGCCTTCGCGGTGCTCGGGGAGCGCGTCATCGCGTCCGGCTCGACCGCGGCACTGCGAGAGCGCCTTCCGAATGCGACAGTGCACGATTTCGGTGACGCCACAATCGTTCCCGGTTTCAACGACGCGCACATCCACATGGGACTGACTGCGGAGGACCTGCTGCACCTCGACGTGTCGCACGCCGCGGTGGGCGGCCTGGACGAGCTGCTGCGGCTGGTCGGCGATCAGGCGTCCCGCAGCGGGCCTGGCCAGTGGGTGCGGGGCAGCCGTTACGACGACGCGAAAACCGGTGTGCTTACCCGCAGGGAGCTGGACATCGCGGCCGGCGACGTGCCGACCCTGATCACACACGTCGCTGCGCACTGGGGCGTGGTGAACAGCGCCGCGCTCGCCGCCCTCGGTTACCACGAGGACAGCGCCCCGCCGCCGGGCGGAGATCTCGGCCGGGACGCCGAAGGGCGCCTGGACGGCAGGCTCATCGAGCGCGCGCTGATGGACGTGGCGTACCCGGCTACCAGCACGGCCGACTCGCCGATCCGGCCGAGCACCCAGGCCGAGCGCCTCACCGGGTTGCACCGGGCCGTTGAGCAGTGGCACGCGGCCGGGTTGACCTCGATCTGCGACGCTCTCGTCTCGCCCGCCGACATCGCACTTCTTCGGCGTGCCCGTGAGGAAGGCGCTCTCACCTTGCGAACCGGGATGCTGCTGGCCGTTTCGCACTACGAGAAGGCGCGAGAGTTGGGGATCGGCAGCGGATTCGGTGACGATTACCTGCGGTTGACCGGCGTCAAGGGTTTCGTGGACGGTGCCGTTGGTGGCCGCACTTGCCTGCTGTCCGAACCGTTTTCCGGTACCGACTACCACGGCCTGCAAACCACCGAAAGCGCGGAGCTGCGCGAGTCGATCGCCCAGGTGCATCGGGACGGGAACCGGATGGGCGTACACGCCAACGGTGACGCCGCGATCCGCCTGCTGCTGGACATCTACGAGGACCTCGCTCGAACCGACCCGAAACCGGGTCTCCGGCATCGCATCGAGCACTGCACCGTCGTCGACGACGAGATACTGAAGCGGATGCGTGCGTTGGACGCGATCGCCGTGCCGTTCGCAGGTTATCCCGCCTACTACGGTGGGCTGCTGGATTCCTGGTACGGCCGGGAGCGTACCGCCCGGATGTTCGCGCACCGGTCCTTTTTGGACGCGGGAGTGACGGTGGCCGGTTCGTCGGACTATCCATGCGGGCCGTACCAGCCGTTGCTGGGCATGCAGAGCATGGTGACTCGCCGTGGTGTCGACGACGGCGCGCTCGTCGGTGCCTCGCAACGGATCAGCGCGGCCGAAGCGTTGGAGATCTTCACCGTCGGGTCCGCGGCCGCATGCGGCGACGAGCACCACAAGGGGCGCCTGGCGCCGGGCTACCTCGCGGATTTCGTCGTGCTGGACGAGGATCCGCTCGCCGTCGACCCGGACGCGATCGCCGGCATCCAGGGCCGGCACACCTACGTCGGCGGCACCCCCGTGTGGTCAGCCCGCTCGTGAGGAAACCCAATTTGGCGGCAAATTGGGGTTGCGTATAAGCATCTATATGGCGGGCTATCGCAGCGCGGGAGCCGCATGGCCATCGGCCGGCACGGCCGCGCGAAACGGATCGGAACGCGGAACTCGTCTGGGTCCAGTCCGAGATAGGGCGGCAGCGTGAAGGCGAGGAGTGGGTTGCGCGCCAGTCGCGCTCAATGGTTATATTCACTGCGGATAGTATCCGGTGTGAATATAACTTTGGGATTGGAGGTGCAGGTCAGCGTGATCAGCCAACTGAACACGGTCGCGTTGTACGTTTTTCCAGATCACCGATCCTGATGGGAACACTCTCCTGGTGAGCGAGCAGTCTTAATCGAGCATGACCACACAGGGACAGCCGTTGACCGCCGCCGTCTTCGCGGTGCTGCTGGCACTACACAACGGCGAGCGGCACGGCTATGCCCTGATGGCCGATGTCGAGGAGCTCACCGGCGGAACCGTTAAGCTCGGTCCGGCTACGCTTTATCGTTCCCTGCAACGGATGCGGGTGGATGGTCTGGTTGAGGAGAGCGCCGCCGAGCAGGAGGGTGCCAGGGCGGACCGCCGGGCCGAGCGACGTCGCAGCTATCGGATCACCGAGGCGGGGCGCGCCGCCACTGTCGCCGAGGCGCGCAGGCTCGCCAAGATGCTGGACGCGGCGACCCGGCTCGGCGTGCTCACGGATTCTACAAAGGACTGAAAGATATGACCGATCTGTCGGCGGAATTTCCGGGGCCGACACCGCAGATCGTGGTAAGCGATGCCGATTCCGCGATTCGTTTCTACCGGGAGGCTTTTGGTGCCGACGAGCTGGTGCGCAATCGGGCTCCCGATGGTCGCGTCATGCACTGCGAGTTGTTGATGTTCGGTGGTCGCATTCTTGTCATCGACGATTTCGACGAGGATCCTACTTCGTCGCCATCCCGGCTGGGTGGCAGTACGGTTCGGCTGCACCTGTACGTGTCCGATGTAGACGATGTGTACCGCCGTACCGTGAAGGCTGGCGCGGTGCCGATCGCGGAACCGTTCGACGCGTTCTGGGGCGACCGCTATGCGATCGTGTGTGATCCGTTCGGCCACTACTGGTCGATCGCGGCCGTGCGGGAAGAGTTGTCCACCGCGGAACTCGAAGCGCGCGGCGACACCTGGTCGGCTCGGTATGAAAGCGAGACGGAGTGAACAACGTGAACACGGACAAGATGCGTGCCTGGTGGTGGCATCGGCAGGGCTTGGACGCGACGGCCGCCGGTTGGAGTCTCGGCGCGGTGCTCTCCGGCACCGGATGGGCGCGGTCGGTAGGCGGGGTCAATCCTTACCTGACGCTCTTCGCGCGCACCGGTGCGTCTCGCGTGGACGTTGACGCCGCGGTTGCCGATCTCGCGGTCCACGAGTTGCCGGCGGCCCGCGGCTGCACCTACGTGGTTCCCGCGACCGACTTCGGGCTCGCGTTGCAGGCCGGGAAGGGTGCGCCGGAGGCGGAGGCCGCAAAGGCGGGGAAGCTCGGCGTGCTGCGCGACGAGATCGACAAACTGTGCGCCGCCGTGCTGGACGCGCTGGCCGACGGCCCGCTGGACCCCAGCGGGCTCAAGGACGTTCTTGGTGACGCGGTACGGAATCTTGGCGATCAGGGCCGCAAGAAGGGCTTGACCACGACGTTGCCCGTCGCGTTGGGGCTGTTGCAGTCCGCCGGTGAGGTCCGCCGCGTGCCGCTCGATGGCAGGCTGGATCGGCAGCGTTTCTCGTACGTGCGCTGGAACGCGCCGCACTCTGGGCTCGATGACGAGGAGGCACGTGTCGAGCTGGCGCGCCGCTATTTGAGCTGGACCGGCGCCGCGTCCCTGGCGCACCTGCGGTGGTTCACGGCGCTTTCCGCTCGGGACGCCAAGGCGTCCGTGGCCGAGCTCGATGCCGTCGAGGTCGAGCCCGGGTTGCTCGCGCTGCCCGAGGATGCCAAGGCCTACACGGAGTTCCGGATGCCCGATCGGCCCCGTTACGCGCTACTCGCCGGCATCGATGCGCTGGTCCTGTTGCGTAGAGACCTGCCGAGCTTGCTGAGTTCGCGTGACGTAGCCCGGCCGGTTCCCGGGGAGCCATCCGGCAAGACACTCGGCGAGCTTACCGACCTACCGGACTTCCCGATCGTCGACCGTGGTCGGGTAGCCGGGCTGTGGCAATACGATGTGGACACTGAACGGATCGTATGGTGGGTGTTCGACGGTGCGGCCGCGAAAGACCCCGGGTTGCTGTCCGAGGTCGAGAAGACCGAAGCGTATGTCCGCGACGAGTTGGGGGACGCGCGCAGCTACAGTCTCGATTCGCCGAAGTCCAGGGCGCCACGGCTCGCCGCGCTGCGCGCGCAGGCGTGACAGTGCGCGGCACCCGGCCCTTGAACCGACCTTCGCGGTACTTCCGGGCCGTGTCACATAGCGGTCGGCTGTCTCGTCTTCATGGCGTGCACGGTAACTATCCCGCGAACCGCATCGAGGCATCCGGAGCCGCATATGTCGCATAACAACACCGTCCAGCGTGCCGAACCCGGATCGAAACGCCGGAGCAAGGCGCAGGCGACGGTCAACGTCGTCGTCGGGCTGGGCGCGGCCGCCTTCCTCATCGGCGGTGTGTGGGCCTTCTTCTGGCCGGAGAACTTCTACCAGACGGTGGCCACCTTCCCGCCATTCAACCTGCATCTGTTCCACGACGTGGGCGCTTTCCAGCTGGGTATCGGGGCAGCACTGCTCGCTGCGCTCTTCTTCCGCGACGCGCTGCTCGTCGCGCTGGTCGGCGGTTCATCCGGCGCGGTGATGCACGCGATTTCGCACCTCATCGACCGGAACTTGGGCGGCAGGGCCAGTGATCCGTGGTTGCTGGGCGGCCTGGCCGTGCTGCTGCTTCTGGCTACGTTTCTGCGCCTTCGTACTACCGCGCCATGAGCCAGTGGCGAAGACGGTGGGTGGCCGGTCGGTTGCGTTTCGCCGGCGATGGCGCCGCGACCCCGGTCACTGCCGGCGAATGTAGGGGACCGCCCGCTTTCCCGTCCGGTGTGACCGGGTACCCAAGGGTGCGGGAACTGGACAGCACCGGAAACGGGGATCGACGGGGAAATGTTGAGGAACATCGACAAGATCGGGTTTTCCGTATCGGACAGCGAGCGGCCGGTGAACAGGAGCGACGCGGTGCGCTGGTTGCTCGACCATCCCCGCTATGAGGTCGTGCCGCTGCCAGGCGTTCGGGAACACGTTCTCGACCACCTGGAGACGGGCTCCACGGTGCCGGTGACCTCCGCTCCCGCGCGTGGCGTCGAGCCCACCATCGCCGTCGCCGAAACGCTCGCCGCCGACGGGTACAACGCGGTGCCGCACCTCGCGGCCAGGTCGGTTCGCGGCGAGGTGCACTGTAAAGAGATTCTGGACCGGCTGGCAGAGGCCGGAGTACGCGAGGTCTTCGTCGTCGGTGGTGACAATCCCGAGCCTGCCGGCCCTTACGAGAGCGGGGAGCAGCTGCTGACGACGATACACCGACTCGGGCACAGCTTCGCTGACATCGGCGTGCCCGCCTACCCCGAAGGCCATCCGTTGCTCGACGACGAGACGCTATGGCGGTCCCTGCAGGCGAAGCAGCACGATGCGACCTATCTGGTTACGCAGATGTGCTTTGATGCCAAGGCAATCGGGCGCTGGGTAGCGGAGGCTCGCACCCGCGGGGTCAGCCTGCCGGTGCTGGTCGGCATTCCCGGAGTCGTGCGCCGGCGAAAGCTGGCACGCATGTCGGTCAAGATCGGCGTCGGGCAATCCGCACGGTTCCTCCGGAAGCAAAGCTCTGCTATCTGGCGGCTGCTTCGTCCCGGTGGCTACCAGCCCACCTCGCTTGTCCGGGACCTGGCCAGGCTGCCCGTGGTGGGCGCGGACATCCGCAGTCTCCACCTCTACACGTTCAACCAGGTCGAGAACACGGCGACATGGGTGCGCACGCTGGCCGGCCAGCGGTAGCCGAACGCGACACTCCGTTGCCACGCTTGGAGAACGTCACCCCTGCTGCGCCGTCCGCCAGCCTTCCGCGTAATGCTCACGCGCATCCTTGGAGTAGGGCACCGGGCTGACGGTGGCGCGGATCTCCGTCTGCCGGTGGGGTTTCTCGACGGTCGTCTTCGCCGTGCCCCCGTCGGGCTCGCCCCAGACGACGGAGACCTCCGTGCCGACATCAAGGCTGGGGTCGACGGTCGCGAGCGAGAGCATCGAGCGCTCGTTGTAGCTGTAGCCGGAGAACAGGGAGAAGCCGACCATCTCGCCGTCCTTCTTGACCACGTCGTAGTTCGCCGCCGCATAGTTCGACAGCGGCAAATCGATGTACTTGTACGGGGTCTCGGTGGGGTCGAACAGTGCGGCGAAGACCTTGGCCGTGTCCTCCCCGTTCCAGGCCAGCGTCACCTTTCGGCGCTGGGTTTCCTTGTCCATCTTCTCGAGCGCTTCGCGACCGATGAACTCGTGGTCGAATTTCACGAACGGGCCGTAGCCGAGTTCGTACGGCGTCAGGCAATAGTCCTCGATGTCGTCCGAAACGAAGCTGCCGCCGATCGAACCGCCGTTTCCTTCGTAGCTGTTCTCGGATAGCCACTCGCGGTAAGGCTTCATCTGCTCGCTGGTATAGACGCCCGGCAGCGGGGAGGGGATCCAGCCCGATTCGAGCGTGTTGGTCGCATAGGCGCGAGCACCAACCTGGACGAGGCCGAACTCGTCTCCCGCTTCCAGGATCGTCGCCCTGATCTCGTCACCTTCTTCGTACGGTCCGAAGATCTCCAACCCCGGTTGACCGGCCATACCGTGACGCAGGGCCCGGACCCGGCGCCCACCGATGTTGATGTAGTCCATGTTGAAGAATTTGATGTCCGGAAGCGGTCCACCGTTCAGTTTCCGGATGAGCTGCTCGGCATTCGGGCCCTGGATCTGATACCGGTAGACCTTGCGAACGACCGGCTTGCCCATCGGGCGTGACGGCGACCTGTCGTCTTTTTCCAGGCTGACGTCGTAGTCACCGGTTTCGGCGTTGAACTGTATCCAGTCGGCGGCCGGTGCGCGTCCGACAAACTTGTACACGTCATCGTCGAGGTGGAAAAGGATCCCATCGCCGATCACGTAGCCATCGTGACTGCACGGAATGAACTGCTTGGCCGTGTTCACCGGGAAATTCTTGAAGGTGTTGACGGCGAGATAGGACAGCAGTTTGCCGGCGTCCGGTCCCTCGAGGAAGAGATTCACCATATGATGGGACTGGTCGAACAGAACGCAGGTTTCCCGCCACGCCCGTTGCTCATCCCGCCAGTTGGTGAACTCCTGGGGGACGACCGGGTAGACGTAGGCGCCGGTCTGCGAATTGCGCAACAGATCGACCGGATTCCCGACCGACCGCAGCAAGGATTCCAAGCTTCGACCGCTCATGGCTCCTCCTCTCGCGGCTTTCGCCGCTCGACCGTGAACTCGAGGGCGAAGTTGTTCAGCGTGGCCGGCAATGGTTTCTCCGGGGTGAGTTCGCGGTGGTTGTGCAGCGGGAAGCGGTGGTTCTCGAGCAGCGCGGCAAGCAGCGTGGATCCCACGAACAGCACCAGGTTTTCGCCAGGGCACGCACCGGGGCCCGAGCTGAACGGCACCAGCGCGGGTTCCTGCTGTGCCCGGCCGTCCAGCCAGACCTCCGGATCGAATTCGTCCGCATAGGACAGTCGGCGGCTGTCTCGGTGGAACATCGGGGACAGCACCATGAATCCGGTTCCGGACGGAACCGTCTGACCGTGCCAGTCCGTCTCGGTCGTGGAGTCCCGCAGTATCGCCGGGGCGGTTGCCCACAACCGCACCGCTTCGAGCTGGCAGGCACGGAGGTAGGGCAACGACTGTGGGGCGTCGAGATCGAGTCCGTCGATCTCCGCGTGAGCTTGGTCGGCATGCGCCGGGTGGCTTGTCAGCAGCGCCAGCGTCCGGATGTTCGCGATCCCGGCCGCGTCGAAGGCGAACAGCCAGTGCGGCACCTGCCCCGCTGGGTCGGTGCTCGTACCGGTCGGCGTCCGCGCCAGAATCTCGGCAAGGCTGCCTTGCTCCGCCCGGCCCAAGTGTTGCCGCAGCCGCTTCTCGAACTTCCGCCGCGTGTTGCGGCGCAACGGATGCAGCAATGACCAGTTGCCAGCCGAGCGCAGCTTCTGGAGTTGCTTGATCACCGTGACGTCGTCACGTGCCTCGTCGCCGAGCACCACCCGCCGCACGATCCGCCACCAGTATTCGGCGAACCGCTGCCAGGTCAGCCTGCCGTCCCGTTCGGCGGTGGCCAGCAGCTCGGCGGCTTCCTGCCGGACGACCTCGTTGATCGGGCCGGCGAGCCGGTGCAGCTGTCGCGTCGTGTCCAGCACATTCTCGTTGAACTCCCGGCGTTCGGCACGAACCGCGCCTCGGGAGATCAGCACGCCGTGTGGCTGGAACTGCCGCAGCGCCTTGCGCTTCTCGAAATTCGCCGGGGTGAAGGACTCTGCGGACTCGCTCAGTACCCGATGTACGTCGTGCGGATCGAGCAGCAGAACAAGCGAGCGCCAGGGCACCCGCAGGCGCACTGGTCCGGTCCCGTACCGCTCGCGGAGCGTCCACAACAGCTTTACCATCCGGCGATCGGCCTGGAATTTCTCGGCCAATGCCAGCACGCGCGGACGTCGCTGGAGTACACCGCCCGCGACGAGCGGCCACGCCGCGTCGAGACCGAAGCGCGCGGTGTCCGCCACCGAGGCGGCCGGCAGTTCCTGATGCGTGCGGGTGTGTGCAACCATGCTGATCCCTCCGGCAGGGGATTAGCCGGTAAGCAGCGCCGGCAAACGGCGGCTAGCCCCTGCGCGCGCCGGTAGGGCCGCCTCAGCTGTTGGCCGATGGATGGTTCGCCGGTTGTCGAATCGCGCCGTATGGCCCGGCCTCGTGCGGCCGTCCGTCCGGACGTGTGGTCAGCGTGGCATCAGGGATGCAGAAATGTAAGTATATTGGATTGCATGTAGGCTTCGCCTGACGGTCCACCGAGCGAAACAGGAGTATACGGCCGATGGACGGCACAGCGACGGCTCGCGTCGCGGACTCGGTCTACGAGCGACTGCGCGAGAAGATCTTCACGGGCGAATTGGCCCCGGGAGCTCGGTTGAGCGTGCCGGCACTCGCCGAATCACTCGAGGTCAGCCGCAGCCCGGTGCGTGACGCGGTACTGCACCTTGTGCAGGACCGGCTCGCCCGCGAGGAGCCGCGCCGTGGCGCGGTGGTCGCACGGATCGGTGCGGCGGAGCTGGCCGCGATCTACGAGGTGCGCGAGGTACTCGAAGGGCTCGCCGCGCGCCTCGCCGTCGAGAACGCGGGGCGGCGGTTGGTCCGGGCGCTGCACGAGGTGCTCGCCGAGCACGAACGTGCCGTGCGGACCGCGGACATCGCCGCGACCACCGAGGCCGACATGCGGTTTCACTCACTTGTCCGCGAGGCCTCCGGCAATGCGGAAGTCATCCGGCTGCTGGATGAGGTGCAGACACAAGTCCGACTGGCGATGCGCACCACGACGGTGACGGCCGGCCCGCGGCACGCTATCGATGATCACCGCGCGATCCTGACCGCCATCGAATCCGGCGATCCCTTCGCAGCCGAGCAGGCGGCACGTGCCCACATCTTCCGGCTGCGCACGGTGCTTTTGCGGCAGGCAGACGAGGGCGCGTGACCCCCGATCGAGGTGCGGCTACGGCGACGCGCCAGCAGAGCGAACGCGCGGCCGCGCACTGACGGCGTTGCTTCCGCGCGGGTCGCCAGGACGACTTGACATTTACATGTAATCAACCATAAGTTAATGCGATAAATCTGCTTTACATGTAGATTTGCGGTTCTCAGCGTGGAGCGAGCCTGTGCACCCAGACAACGGAACGACCGCGCAGCGGCGCAGCGCCGCCTGGTTCGGTCTCGACGGCAAGCTTGGATTCGTTCATCGGTCCAAGATGTACAACCAGGGGTACTCGTCGTCGATCTTCGACGGCCGCCCGGTGATCGGAATCGGCAACAGCTGGTCGGATCTGGCTCCGTGCAACGCACATCTGCGTCAGGTGGCTGAGGCCGTGAAGCGCGGTGTGCTGATGGCCGGCGGGGTGCCGCTTGAGTTTCCCACGATTTCCCTTGGCGAGACGCTGATGCGGCCATCGGCCATGCTGTTTCGCAACCTCATGGCCATGGATGTGGAGGAGACCCTGCGAGCGAACCCGCTCGATGGGGTCGTGCTGCTGGGTGGCTGCGACAAAACGGTGCCCGCGCAACTCATGGGCGCGCTGAGTGTCGATCTCCCCACGGTCATGGTGACCGGCGGGCCGATGCTGAACGGTAAGTTCCGTGGCTGCGATGCCGGATCCGGAACGCATGTCTGGGAGTTCAGCGAGGAAGTGCGCGCCGGCCGGATGAGCCAGGCCGACTTCGCCGCGGCCGAAGCGTGCTTGTCGCGCAGCGCCGGACACTGCACCACCATGGGCACCGCCTCCACGATGGCTTGTCTCACCGAGGCGGTGGGCCTGTCCTTGCCTGGCAGCGCGGCGATTCCCGCTGTCGATGCGCGCAGGCAGAATCTGGCGGAGCGCGCCGGCAGCCGGATCGTGTCCATGGTGGACGAGGAGCTGACCCCGTCCACGATTCTGGATCGCCGATCGTTCGAGAACGCGATCCGCGTCAACGCCGCTATCGGCGGCTCTACCAACGCGGTGGTCCACCTGCTGGCGATCGCTGGGCGTGCCGAAATCGATCTGGCCCTTGACGACTTCGACACGGTGGCGGCCGACGTCCCGTTACTGGTGAACCTGTTGCCCTCCGGCAGTTTCCTGATGGAGGACTTCGCCTACGCGGGCGGGCTGCCCGTGGTGATCAGGGAACTCGGCGAGCTACTGCACGCCGACGCGCCCACGATTACCGGACGCACGCTGGGTGAGAACACCGCCGACGCGGAGAACTGGGGCCCCGAAGTCATTCGCAGCCGCGCAGAGCCGCTCCGCGAAGCCGGTGACCACACCGCGGTTCTGCGCGGCAATCTCGCACCGGACGGTGCGGTGATCAAGGTTTCGGCTGCCTCGGGTGAGCTGTTGCGGCACACCGGAACCGTGTTGGTCTTCGACGCGATCGAGGAGTACCAGGAGCAAGCCGATTCGCCTGATCTGCCGGTGGACGCCACGACCGTGCTGGTGGTCAGGGGCGCGGGCCCGTCAGGGCACCCAGGGATGCCGGAGATCGGCAACCTGGCCATCCCGAAAAAGCTGCTGGACGCCGGGGTTCGGGACATGGTCCGGATCACCGATGGCCGGATGAGCGGCACGTCGTACGGGACGGTTGTGCTGCACGTCGCGCCCGAATCCGCGGTGGGTGGGCCCTTGGCGTTGCTGCGCAGTGGTGATCAGGTAACGCTCGACGTGCCTGCCCGCCGGATCGACATGGAGGTGTCCGATGAGGAACTTCGTCGCCGGGCGGCCAGTCTCGAGGCACCGACGAACACGGGTTCTGGTTACACCTGGCTGTACCGGCAGCACGTTCGGCAGGCGGACACCGGCGCGGACTTCGACTTCTTGACCGGACGGCGCGGGCATCCGGTTCCCCGACGTCACCTGTGATCACGCGAGAGGAACGACGATGGCCGATGACATCCTGCACCGCATCAAGGAACGCCGCGTGCTAGCGATCTACCGAGGGCAATCGGTCCGGCGATGTCTCGAACTGTCTGCTGTGCTCCACCAAGCCGGAATCCGCCTGTTCGAGGTCACCCTGAACGGCGGCGAACCGTTCGAGGCGATCAACGCTTTGCACGACGAGTACGGCGGTGAGTTTCCGATCGGGGCTGGGACCGTGCTGACAGCCGACGACGTGTCGAGGGCCGCCGACGCGGGTGCCCGGTTCATCGTCTCGCCCAATGTGGACGAAGCCGTCATCGGCCGGGCGAAAGCGTTGGGCCTGAATGTGATTCCCGGTGCGTTCACGCCGACGGAAGTGGTGCGCGCCGCGCAGCTTGGCGCCGATCTGGTCAAGGTCTTCCCGATTCGCCCGGTGGGTGCCGACTACATCCGGCAACTGCGAGGCCCACTACCCGACGTCCCGCTGCTCGCAACCGGCGGTGTGGACGCTGAGCTCGCCGGGGCGTGTATGGCGGCCGGCTGCACCGGCGTCGGGGTAGGCGTCCAGCTGCTTGGCGACACGGACGATTCCGCGGCTCTCGCCCAACAGGCGCGCCGTCTCGTCGACGTGACCACGTCAGGGGATTTCTGACCAGGGGCGAACACGGCAACGAAGCCGAGTCGAAAGGAAACCGTTCCATGTCAACGAAAGACGTGCGTCCCGCGGAGCTCGAGGACGCTTACGAGCTTCGCGCCAAGGACGTCCGCGAAGCGCCGCGGACGTTTCGTGGCCGGCTTCGTTACCTCGGGCCCGGCATCGTCCTGACGGCCGCGGTCGTCGGCTCGGGAGAGCTGATCGTGACGACGTCCCTTGGCGCCCAGGCGGGGTTCATCCTGCTGTGGATGGTGATCGTCGGAGCCGCGGTCAAGGTGTGGGTCCAGATGGAACTCGCTCGGTGGGCCATTCTGAACGGCAAGACCGCGCTCGCCGGCTACAGCACCGTACCGCCGAAGATCGGCCGGATGGGCTGGATCAACTGGCTGTGGATCGGGCTCGATTTCGCCAAGACGTTCCAGAAGGGTGGTGTCATCGGCGGTACGGCCGCGGCTTGTTCGATCCTGTGGCCGATCGTGGGCGACCCGCTGAGCGGCCAATCCCTGACGGCTTGGACGGTCATCGTCACGGTCGTGACCATTCTGCTGTTGCTGAGCAGCAAGTACAGCATGGTGGAACGGATCACGACCGTGTCGGTCGCGATCTTCACGCTCTGCACCGTGACGATCGTGCTGGTCCTGCCGTGGACGCCGTTTTCCTACAGTGCGGCCGAATTCGGCACCGGTCTGAGCTTCATGATCCCGGCGGGCACCATCGGTCTCGCGGTCGCCATGTTCGGCTCGACGGGAGTCGGGGCCGACGACATGACGAACTACACGTACTGGTGCCTTGAGAAGGGATACGCGCGCTGGACCGGTCCCGACGACGGTAGCGAGGAGCGAGCCAAGCGGGCCGAGGGATGGATCAAGGTGATGCACCTTGACGTGTTCGTGTCCTGGCTCATCTGCACGATCACCACCCTGTCGTTTTATGTGATCGGGGCGAGCGTGCTGCATCCACAGAACCTCGTTCCGGAAGAGAACGATGTCATCAGCACGCTGTCCAGGATCTACACCGACACGCTGGGACCGTGGGCCGAGACCCTGTTCCTGTTCGGCGCCATCGCGGTGTTGTTCTCAACGAACGTCACCTCCGGCGCCGCGGTCCCTCGGCTGTGGACGAACACCCTCGGGCTGTTGGGTCTGATCGACTGGCACGACGTCAAGGTTCGAACCCGAACCATCCGGATCTTCACGGTCTGCCTGCCGACGCTCTGGGCGATCATGTACCTGTTCGTGCAGTCTCCGCTCGTCATGCTGCAGATCGGGGCGATCGCGACCGGCATCTTCCTGCTCGCCGTGTTGATCGCGGTGTGGCGGCTGCGCACCACCGAGGTTGATGATCGCTTCAAGGACAATCGGTGGCTCACCACCGCGTTGCTGCTCAGCAGCATCGGGATCATGCTGCTCGGTGCCTACACCGTGCTGGAGGTATTCGGCCTGGAACTCTCGGGGTAATACCCCAAACCCGGAACCCGCGGCCCGCCACCGCTCGACGCCACGGCGTGCGCTTGCCAAACGCTCTGGCGTGGAGGCCAGTGGCGTGCCTACGCTGCACCGTGGGTGTGACGTGCGGTGGGCGTCGGGTAGCTGTGCTGGCGAGGGGAGATCATGACGGGCTTGCGGGTGAGACCTCTGGACAAGGTCACGTGGTCGGACTTCGCACAGCTGGTGGAGCGTCACAACGGAGTGTGGGGCGGCTGCTGGTGCATGGGCTTTCACGCCGAAGGTGTGGGACGCTCGAAGACCCCGGAGCAGAACCAATCCGAGAAGCACTCTCGGGTCCAGGAGGGCCGGGCTCATGCGGCGCTCGTGTATGACGGCCCGGCCTGTGTGGGCTGGTGCCAGTTCGGGGCGACGGACGAGCTGCCGCGCATCAAGCGCCAGCGCGCGTATCTCGCGGATCTCGAGACCTTGCCCGACTGGCGGATCACGTGCTTCTTCGTGGACAGCAAGTACCGGCGACGCGGAGTGGCCGCCGCCGCGCTCGAGGGCGCGTTGCGGGAGATCGCACGGCTCGGGGGAGGGACCGTGGAGAGCTACCCCGAAGACGTCGCGGGCCGGTCGACCTCCGGGTCGTTTCTACACAACGGCACGGTGTCCGTGTTCGAGAGCCATGGGTTCGAGCGAGCCCGGCGCATCGGTAAGCATCACTGGGTTGTCACCAAGGTGGTGCGCTGAGCTCAGTCAACACCGGCACGGACAGGGGAACAGCTGACATGAAGATCACGAATATCCGCCTGCGCAGGCTGCGGCTGCGGCTGGACCCGCCGTTCTTCGCGGCATGGGATCCCGTGCCGCGCGAGCATTTCGACGCGACGATCGTCTCCATCGAGACCGATGAGGGCGTGATCGGCGTCGGATCGGGCGACACGATGAACGGATTCGAGGCCTACACGGATCTGTTCGTCGGCACCGACCCCCTCAACATCGTCGAGCAGGTGAGGCGGATCGAGAGCCTCAACTTCCACGCCGGGCGGTTCTGGCCGATCGAGGTCGCGCTCTGGGACATCATCGGGCAGACCGCGAACCTGCCCGTGGCCCGGTTGTTCGGGGGCGCGCGGGACAAGCTCCCGGCCTACGCGTCCACAGGGGAACTGCGGAGCCCACAGCAGCGGGCCGAATCCGCGCTCGCGATCCGCGAGGCGGGATTCCAGGCGATGAAGATCCGCGTCGACGCACACGATCCCGCCACCGGACTCGCCGCGGTCAAGGCCACCCGGGACGCGGTTGGCGACTCGCTTGAGATCATGGTCGACCTCAACCAGGCGTGGCGGATGGCCGGCGACACCCAGGTCCCGCACGACTATGCCGCCGCGCGCCGCCTCGTCGAGGAGTTGCGCGATCTGGACGTCTACTGGGTCGAGGAGCCATTGCCCTACGCGGACCGGGACGGGCTGGTCAGGCTGCGGCGGGAGACCGGCGCCCGGGTGGCGGCGGGGGAGATGATCTCCTCGGTGTCCGACGTCGTGGACTACCTCGAACGGGACGTGCTCGACGTGTACCAGATGGACGTCGTGCTGGCGGTGGGCATGCTGCGTGCGCGGACCCTTGCCGAATTGGCGATTCACAAGAACCGCGTGTTCACTCCGCATTCGTGGACCAATGGCATCGGTGTACTGGCCAACCTGCACGTCGGCGCCGGAGTCGGGGGCGGGCCGTACTTCGAGTTCCCGTACGACCCTCCAGGATGGACGCCCCGGCGGCGCGATTTCCTGCTGAGGACCCCGGTCGACATCGACCGCGAAGGATTCGTGCATGTCCCGACCACACCGGGCATCGGGGCACAGCTTGACGAGGAGGCCTGCCGGCGATGGCAGATCTGACGCGACGTTCCAATACCGCGATCGACCACGCGCACTCCGGATGCTGCGGCTATCCACACGCGATCCGGGGCGAGGAATGGGATCTCGCCAGCACGAGCCGGGTTGTCAATGCCCTGGGCGCGGTGTCACGGATCGGCGACCTGCTCGCGGAGCACGGCGCGCGCAGCGTGCTGATCGTCACGGACAGCGGGCTACGCGGCACGGGAATGGTCGATCATCTCGAGGCTTCGATCACGAAGCAGCGGCTGGCTGTGACCGTGCACAGCGCGATCCCCGCGAATCCGTCGACAGCCTCACTCGACGTGGCCGCGCAGGCCGCGCGGGACTGCCGGGCCGATCACATCGTCGCTTTCGGCGGAGGTTCGGCCCTGGACGCGGCCAAGGCCGTCGCCTTGCTTGCCCGCACCGACCTCAGTGCGGAGCGACTCACCGGGGACGAGCCCATCGATGACGTGCTGCCGATCGCCGCGATTCCCACCACTGCCGGAACGGGCGCCGAGACGAACGGCTTCGGCGTGATGGAGTCCTCGGACCATCGCAAGGTTTACATCGGCAGCGACAAGACCGTGCCCGCGCTCGTGATCCTCGACGCGGAACTGACGACCGCCTTGCCCGCCGCCGTCACCGCCGCATCCGGGTTCGACGCCATCATCCACGGCGTCGAGTCCCTGCTTTCACGTGGTGCCACCACACTCTCCCGTGCCTTTGCCGCCGAGTCCCTGCGACTGACGACCGCCGCGCCGGTCAAAGCTGTCAAGGAGCCCGATCTGGAGACCCGTAGCCGGATGATGACGGGTGCGCACCTGGCGGGACGGGCCCTCACCGTCAGCGGGCTCGGGCTGGTGCACGGGATTGGACATTCGATTACCGCAACCACCGGCACCCCACACGGATCCGCGCTCGCGGCGATCGCCGGACCTGCCCTCCGGTTCGGCATCGACGCGGCACCGGCGAGCTATCGCGAGCTGGCCAGGGCGTTGAGCCTCGACGTGACTGGCACGGACGGCGCCGATCGCGCGGTTCAGCTGATCGTCGGCATCGCCTCCGAGATCGGCTTGCCAGGCACCGCGGGGGAAGTGGGAGTGTCGGAGGAGCTGATCGACACGATCGTCACCAAGACCCTCGATGACGCCGTCACCAGCAACACCCCACGACACCCGAGCCGCGACGAGCTCACCGACCTACTGGCGACGAACCTGTCAACGGCCGGAGAGCGGGCACGATGAGCGAGTCGACCGACGCGGGTGGCCCTTGGTTCGTACTCCAGCCGTAGGGGCGATCCTTAGTTTCGCGCGCGATCAGCGCGCCGTGCGCTGCTTCGGGGCCAGTCGCACGAAACCGACGATGCCGAGGAGAGCGGCGACGAGCATGCCGACTCCTAGCCAGGTCCGGTCCGCGCCGGAAACGGCGTGGTCGCCGTAGGGCCGTTCCGCGGATGGCACCGCGGCGGTGAGGTTGTCCACGCGATTCTGGATCTCGCGCTGCTCCGCGGCCGACAACCCGCTGCTGCCGAGCCGTTCCGCCAGCGTTCGCACCTGTTCGTTCTGCGCGTCGGTGAAGCCGGGCAGCCGGACGCGGCCGGATCCGAAGGTCACTCCCGCCGGCACGCAGTCCACCACCGCCCCGTCCTCGATACGGAGGTACAGCTCGTGGGCGTCGTCGCAGCCGGCACCAGGGAGGAATCCGACCAGGTAGGCCTGGGTCAACGTGGCGCTGCTCGGCAATGCCGACCAGCACGGACGGGACACCGACCGCGAACAGCGCCACGCTGCCCACGGCGACGAGGAACATCAGCAACAGCCGCATGTGCACCTCGTAGCGGAATGTTGCCGGTAAGGGAGGGACATGGCACGTACCCTGCCACCATCGGTCCGGGACCGGTCCCTGCCGTGGAGTAAGGTCCGGCGAGGCGTCGTCTACTTTGGCCCCGATACCGGCGTGACGACTTATTACGGGATTAGCGGTTACCAGCAGCGACAGGGCCGACCCCCGGCGGGGCTGCTCAACGGACGTCGTACACCAGCTTCTGGATTCCGTTGCCGTAGGACTCGCTCTCGATGAGCGTGAGGTTCTGCTTGTCTTTGTCGGTGTCGCTGAACAGCCGCTTGCCCGCGCCGAGCAGGACCGGGAAGACCAGCAGGTGGTAGCGGTCGATCAGGTGGGCATCGGACAGGTTGCGGTTCAGGGTGGCGCTGCCGTGGATGCTGATCGGCCCGCCTTCAGTCTCCTTGAGTGCGGCGACGTCGTCCAGTGAACGGAGGATGCTGATCTCGCCCCAGTTGGACACCAGGTCCTTGTCCTGCAACGTGGTCGACACGACGTACTTCGGCATCGCGTTGTAACCGGCGAACTCCGCGGTCATGTCCGGCCACACCGGCGAGAACGCCTGGTAGCTGACCCGGCCCAGCATCATAGCCGTGGCCTCGTCCTGCTCGCGGCTCTTGATCTCGTAGGCGGCCTCGTCGAACTCGATGTCGTTGAATGTCCAGCCCTAGTTGCGGTAGCCCCGGCCCTCCGCCGGGTGCCTCGACGACGCCGTCCAGCGAGACGAACGCGGTGGCGATCAGGGTGCGCATTGGTTGCTCCTTGGTTGGTCCGAGGTGCTGTCGTCAAGTGCGTCGAACGGGGGTCGCCGAATACGACAGCTCGCGCCGCGAAGTTCCGCCGGAACAGGTGAGCAGCGTAGCGACGAAGCTCGCGCCGCGCGGATGTTCGGCGGAGAGACATGGCGGAGAGACATACCGTGAGCGGACGAAATTCGGGTGAGATCGGCGCAACGATGCGGAACACTCGGGCCGGCCGATGAGTTTTAGTAGGCGTCCCGGTCTTTACCGGTGTCACCAACCACGTCCGTGCCGGCGGCCCTTGCTACGAGGCGACTGTGCCCGGAGATACAGCGAGGGGCTGCAATGTCAACTGCGATCGAGGAACGACCGGCCGTGCGGGCGGGCCGTACACCGACCGTGGTGCGGCTGTTGGTGTTGGCCACGTTTGTGGTGATCCTCAACGAGACCATCATGCTCAACGCTATCCCGCGGTTGATGGAGTCGTTGCATGTCACCGAGCAGGCGGCGCAGTGGGTGTCCACCGCGTTCATGCTGACCATGGCCGCCGTGATTCCGATCACCGGCTGGTTCCTGCAGCGGGTCACCACCCGGCAGGCTTACGCGATCGCGATGGGCGTGTTCCTCGCGGGGACCGTCCTGTCAGCCGTCTCGCCGTCCTTCCCGGTGCTGCTGCTGGGTCGTATCGTGCAGGCCACGGGCACAGCCGTGATGATGCCCCTGCTGATGACCACGTTGATGACCGTGGTGCCCGAACGGGACCGCGGCCGGGTGATGGGCAACGTCACGCTGGCGATCTCGGTGGCGCCCGCACTCGGCCCCGCCGTGTCCGGGCTGATCCTGCAACTCGGCTCCTGGCGACTGCTGTTCGTGGTCGTCCTGCCGATCGCAGGTCTGGTGACATTCTTCGGGCTGCGCAAACTGGAGAACATCAGCGAACCGCGGGTGAGCTCCATCGACTGGCTCAGCGTGGCGGTGGCGGCGTTCGGCTTCGGCGGCCTGGTGTACGGCCTGAGTCTCTTCGGCGAACGCGACGGCGGCATCGGGCTCGGCATCGGCATCCTCATCGCTGGGGTCGCGACAATCGCGGTTTTCGTGATCCGCCAGCTCAAGCTGCAACGCACCGGTGTGCCGCTGATGGACCTGCGCACCCTCAGGCACCGCACCTACGCGCTGTCCTTGGCGCTGATGTCCATCGGGTTCCTGGCGATGCTCGGGGCGATGATCCTGCTTCCGCTGTACCTGCAGTCCCTGCGCGGGCTCAGCCCGTTGCAGACCGGCCTGCTGGTCATGCCGGGTGGTCTGGCCATGGGCCTGCTGGGACCGACCGCCGGACGGGTGTTCGACCGGTTCGGCAGCCGGCCGGTGGTGTTGCCCGGCTCGATCGGCATCTTTCTCGCTCTGGCTGGGCTCACTCAGGTCTCGATGACGATGCCGTACTGGCAGGTGCTGGGACTGCACGCGGTGCTGATGGTTAGCCTGGCGGCGACATTCACCCCCGTCTTCACGCTCGGCCTTGGCGCGCTTCCGCCGCACCTGTACTCGCATGGCAGCTCGATGCTCGGGACGTTGCAGCAGGTCGCCGCGGCGTTCGGGACCGCGCTTGTGGTGACCGTGATGTCCGCACGCACCGGCCACCTGATGGCCGACGGGGTCGCCGCCGCGCCAGCCCAGGTGAGCGGAATGAAACTGGCCTTTGGCGTTGCGGCCGCCCTCGCCCTGGTGACGATCGCCCTTGCGGCGAAGCTGCCGCGCCGGATCCCAGCCACCGACACCTGAGACCACGGCTGCGGCGGAACTCACTGAGAGCTCGTCCGTCCACAGCGGACAAAAGTGGCAGGGAGGTTATCCACTCCCTGCCACTTTCAACTTATAGCGCACCGGGGGACTTGCGGCAAGACCCGGGTCGTGCCGCAGAATCCCTAGCCGAAGCCAGGACCTGCGGAAATCAGGGATTCGCGACGTACGTGTGTTTCGGACACGGATGGGTCTCGCGGGACGTCGAACCGCCGCTGGACTGCGCGGAGCAGCTGGCCGAGGTGCGACCTAGTTGAACGGGGGGTTTATGTTTGACGTGATCATTGTCGGCGGCGGACCGACCGGCTCGATGCTGGCCAGTGAGTTGCGGCTGCACGGCGTGCGGGCGCTCGTGCTGGAGAAGGACACCGAGCCGACCAAAGTCGTGCGCTCGCTCGGCCTGCACGTACGCAGCATCGAGGTGATGGACCAGCGTGGCCTGCTGGACGGGTTCCTCGCACACGGCAAGAAGTACCCGGTCGGTAGTTTCTTCGCCGGCATCGCCAAGCCGCCGCTGGACCGGCTGGACACCGCACATCCCTACACCCTCGGCATCCCGCAGCCCATCACCGACCGCCTGCTGAACGAGCACGCCACCGAGGTCGGCGTCGAGATCCGGCGCGGCTGCGAGCTGGTCGGGCTGAGCCGGGACGACCACGGCGTGACCGCCGAACTGGCCGACGGCACGCGGCTGCGCTCGCGCTACCTCGTCGGTTGCGACGGCGGTCGCAGCACGGTGCGCAAGCTGCTCGGCGTCGGCTTCCCCGGCGATCCCACCAGGGTCGAGACGCTGCTGGGCGAGATGGAGGTGACCGAGGATCCGGAGACGATTGCCGCCATCGTCGCGGACGTCCGCAAGACCCAGCTTCGGTTCGGCCTCGGACCCCTCGGGGACGGGGTGTTCCGCGTGGTTGTGCCCGCCGAAGGGGTGGCCGAGGACCGCTCGGCCCCGCCGACCCTCGACGAGGTGAGACAGCAGCTGCGGGTGACCGCCGGCACCGACTTCGGCGTGCACTCGCCGCGCTGGCTCTCCCGGTTCGGCGACGCCA
>WHSZ01000074.1 GCA_009379845.1 Pseudonocardiaceae bacterium
GCGAAGGTGGCACGGCGCTGGATGGACGAGCCGTCGGCGGCAAGCAGTTCCGGGTTGCCCTCGGGCAGCAGCACGTAGCCGACGGGATCGCCGAGGCGGTTGCGGGAGTTCGGGTTGGTGATGTGCCAGACGCGGCCCTTGCGGTTGTCGGCGAGTCGCTGCGCCTCGGACTCCGTGCGAAGCGGCGTGCGGCGGGGGGTGAAGGCGTTCCCGCGCGGATTATCCGGTCCGATCGGGACGCGCTCGACCTCGACCTCCTCGACCCGGTTCGCCGGCCCGTCGACCACCATGTCCAGGCGCGCGTTGAACAGGTGCTGGTGGTACGGGGCCCCAAGGCCGGGCGCCAGCTGCGAGGCGTAGGGGTTGATGGTCTCGTGGTGCGGGCCGGGGTAGGCGGCGGTGAACACGACCCCGGTGGCCTTGACCTCGCACTGGATCGTGCCGTCGAGGTAGAGGTACCAGTAGAAGCCGTAGTCGTAATTACCGATGGTGGTGAAGAAGGAGATCACCATGCGTCGCTGGCGGCGGGTCTCCGACGAGCCGGCCCACAGGTCGGTGTGCTTCCAGAGGATCCCGTAGTCCTCCTCGTGCAGGCAGATCGCATTCGGCAGCACGCGGGGGTGCCCGAACTCGTCGGCGATCACCGCGTCGAGGTAGGTGATGTCGCCGACGCAGTCGCAGCCGAGCTCGAGGGCGTTGGCGTAGCGGCCGATGAGGTATTCGCCGGTGTCGAAGTAGTTCTGCCACGACCGCACGGGGGAGGGGTCGGCGTAGGGCACGACCATCTCCGAGATCGACGCGCGATGGATGATGGGCCGATCCCGGTCGCCGTCGCGGAAGGCGATCTGGTGGAGCACCAGCCCCTCGCGAGCGTCGAACCCGATGCGCAGCGACCAGTTCTCCCACCGGAGGAGGTTCCCGTCGAGGGTGAAGCTGGGGCCTTCCGGCTGGGTGATCTCGATCGGCTTCTGCGTGGTCCGCGGTGGGCCGGTGACCGCGGGATCGTCGAAGTTGCCGGACTCGGCGGGCACCGGCACGGGACCGAGGTCGATGACCCGGTCGACGGAGGAGTTCAGCACGTCGACATAGGCCACCAGCCCGTCGACGGGATGAGCCCAGGCATGGTCCTTCGGGTGTTGCTGGACGAACGCGAGCCCGCGCAACAGCCGCCGCCCAGTCTCCTCCGGGTACTCGAACACCCCGGCCGAGAGCGGCGCGACGCGCACGTCGGCGACGTTCAGACCGCGTGCTGCCAGCGCGGCCAGCCATCGCTCGTCCCCTGCGAGGATCTGTTCGACGAGCGGGAACTCCTCGTCCAGTACGGGCAGCTGGCCGTCGACGGCCGGGTCGAGCCGATGCTCGGCGAGGACGGACTTCGCGGTGACGGACACCAGAACGTCACGTGGACCAACCCGGGGAGCCACGTCGTGCACGAGCGCACGCACCACGCGGTCGACGGAGGCTCGGGCGTCCGGCCCGGAGAAAGCCTCCTTGGGCGGCTCCTCGAGGCCCAGGTAAACGACGCGGGCGGTCTCGGGCAGCAGGCCAGCATCGGCGAGCACCTGGCGGGCGCTCGCGATCTCGTTACTGGTCAGAGGTGCGAGCGGATGCGTAAGTTCCGGCACGGCTGCCTTGGTCGGCATCGGTGGCTCCCTTTTTTCTCCAAGTGTAGACAAAAGGGTGAGGCAGACCGGTGCCGAACACAAGGGACCGGAATTACGTCATCGGTCAAGAAGCAGCCCGCGGCGGTTTCGACAGCTGGGCGTGGGACCGTCCCGCCGCGATTGGCCCGCCCGCTACCGTGAACACATGGTGTACTCCGAGGTTCGCCGTGCCGAAACAGGTTGACCACGACGAGCGGCGCGCCGAGATCGCGAATGCGACATGGCGCCTGATCGCCGAGCGCGGTATCGAAGCGACCACCATGCGAGCCATCTCGTCCGCGATCGGCATGGCGCACGGCGCACTCAAGCACTACTTCCCCGACAAGAACGCGCTCATCAAGACGGCGTTCACCCACGTCTTCGACGCCACCAACACCCGCATCCGCGAGCGACTCGGCGAGGCGACCGGACTGGCCGGCCTGCGCATATTCTGCCTCGAGGTCCTACCGATCGAAGACGTGACAAAGCTCGAAGCCCGGGTGGTGATCCCCTTCTGGCAGCGGGCCCTCGCCGACGCCGGTCTCCAGTCCGTCTTCACCGACGCGATGAACGTCTGGCGTCAGCAGATCCACGCGTTCCTGCGTGCTGCCCGTGCCGACGGATCCGTCCGCGCGAGCACCCCGGACGAGGCCATCGTCGAGCACCTGCTCGCCATGCTGAACGGCGCGCAGATCCTCGCGGTCCTCACCTCCGACACGACGACGCCGAAACTGCAGCAGCAGATGATCGACTCTTTCCTTGAGGGGCTGGGGTAATCGAACGGATGCCAGGCCCGTGGTTCAGGCAGCCAGTTCCTTGCGGACCCGTTCCAGCATGCAGGTGCTGGATTCGATGGCGCGTTCTTCCCAGGCAAAGACGCAAACTGTGGCGACACCGTCGAACTTGAGCTCGCGCACCGTCGAGAAGAAGGCGTCCCAGTCCACTTCGCCCTGGCCGATATCCAGGTGCTGGTGGATCCGGGCCGGCGTGCCCGGAGGGTTGAGAATGTAGCGAAGGCCGGAGGATCCCTTGTGGTTGAACGAGTCCGCGATGTGCAGATGCGCGAGCTTGTCCCCGGCGTAGTGCAGCATCGAGGCCACGTCCGCGCTCGGCTCGTCGCCGGACAGGTGAAATGTGTGCGGGGCGCAGTAGACGTAGTTCACCCAAGGCTTGTTGATCGCCCGCACCAGGTCTACCGCCGGGGCGTTCACCTCGCAGAAGTCGTCCGGGTGAGCCTCGAGGTTCAGCGCGATCCCTTCCCGCTCGAAGATCGGCAAGAGCTCCTCCATCGAGCGCCAGAACGCGGCTTCGCTTGCGGCTGCTGCCTCCGGCCTGCCGTTGAACTCCGAATTCATGAGGGGGCAGTCGAGTTCGGCGGCGACTTCGATCATCCGTTTCCAGTACCGAACCGCGGCTTGCCGTTCCGCTTCGTCCGTGCTGGACCACCTGTATAGCGGGAGCACGCTGGCCAGTTGCACACCCGTCTCGTTGAGCACCTTTTTCAGTTCGGCGACCTTCGCGTCGTCCGCCCTTGGATGGAGGAAGAACGGCATGAACTCGGCCCGAGGCGAGAGTTCGATGTACTCGTAGCCGATGTCCACTACCGTGCGGACCATCGTGGTCATCGGCAGTCCGCGCAGCATGAACGGGTCGAGTGCGATCTTCACGGCATACCTCCATGTTGATAGAAGTCCGGCATGTCCTTCAGCTGTACGCCGAGGCGCCGGCCGGTGTGTAGCGACTCGACGGTGGTCTCGCAGATCACCGCGGCGGCATAGCCGTCCCACGCACTCGCTCCGGTTAGCTGGCCATCCCGTACGGAGTGGACCCATTCGGCGAATTCGGCGTGGAACGCGTCGGCGAACCGCTCCTTCCAGCCCTGCAACACATCGGTGCGCAGCAGCCCTTCACGCCGCACGATGGCGCCGGCCGGGTCGGGCAACCGGACGGCGCCTCGTTCCCCGACGGTCTCGCATTGGATGTCGTAGCCGTACTGGCAGTTGACGAATACCTCGACGTCGATGTGTACGCCTCCAGCGGTCTCGAACAGGATGATCTGCGGATCGTGCAGGTGCTCGAACCGGTTCGAGGTGGGGCGTGGAGTGCGTACCTGCGTACCGACGATCTCGTCATCGAGCAGCCAACGGATCGTGTCGATCTCGTGAACGGCGGTGTCGTGTGCCGCCATCTCGGAGCGGTAGGATTCCGGAACGGCGGGATTGCGGTGCGCGCAGTGCATGATCAACGGCCTGCCGATGTCGCCGGCGTCGATCGCCCGTTTCATCGCCCGGTAGCCGGCGTCGTAACGCCGCATGTAGCCAACTTGGACCAACCGTCTGCCAGCGGCCTGCTCGGCGTCCGTGATCCGCAAACAGTCCTCGGCAGTCGTGGCCAGTGGCTTCTCGCAGAACACGTACTTGCCGGCTTCGATGGCGGCCAGCACGTAATCGGCGTGCGTCGGTCCCCACGACGTGACCACCACGGCGTCGACCCGTGGGTCGTTGATGACGTCGTGGCCGTTCGGCAATGCTCGGGCGTCAAGGTTCGTGGCCAGCGAAGCGGCACGTTCGGCATCGACGTCGGTCACCGCGACCACGGAAGCACCGGCCACCGCGTCGGTCAGCCGGCGCCCGTGGTCGGTGCCGATCATGCCGGCTCCGATAATGCCAATGTGGACGGTCATCGCGGTTCCTCCTCTGGTCCTTCAGGCGTATCGGGAGCGCAACTCGGTCTCGAGGCCTTCGAGGGAACGGCCGCGTGTTTCCGGCACGCACTTGGCCACGAACAGCACGGCCAATACACCGAGTACCACGAACACGAAGAAGGTGTTGGACAGGCTCAACGCGTCCACCATGACCGGGAAGGTCAGGCCTACCAGGAAGTTGGTGGTCCACAAGACCAGTCCGGCGATGCCGAATCCGAAACCGCGCATTTTGAGCGGGAAGATCTCGGAAAGCATCAACCAGGTTACCGGCGAGATGGCGCCCTGCTGGAAAGCGAGGAAGGTGACGGTAAGGCTGAGGACGATAAACGCGCGTCCAGCTCCCTCGGGAACGGTCAACGAGAAGACGCCGATCAGCAGCAGCACCGTGGTGGTGCCGAACAGCCCAGCGAGAAGCATCGGTCGGCGGTTGACCTTGCCGAGCAGGTAGATGCCGACGAAGGTGGCGAGCACCGAGATCACGCCGTTGGCGATGTTCGCGATGAGTGCGCTGTTCGCATCGAACCCGGAGTCGGTCAGGATCTGCGTTCCGTAGTACATGATCGAATTCACGCCGGTGATCTGCTGGGTGATGGCGATACCGATGCCGACGAGGAATATCCTGCGGAGCCACGGTGTGGCCAGGTCGGCCCAGCCGCCGGAGCGGGCCGCGGAATCCTCGGCCGCGAGTTGTTTGACCTCGGCGAGCTCGGCGTCCGCGCGGTCAGCTGAGCGAACTTGTCGAAGGACAGCGAGCGCATCGCCGAATCGCCCTTGGGCGGCGATCCAGCGCGGGCTTTCCGGCATCGCCAGCATGCCGAACCAGAGCACCACCGCCGGAATGGACGCGACGACGAGCATCCATCGCCAGACGTGCGCCGATTCGCCGAGCAGATTGCCGATACCGGCGTTGACGGTGAAGGCGAGCAGCTGGCCAGAGACGATCATCAGCTCGTTCTGGGTGACCAGCCTGCCGCGGCGTTCCGCGGGTGAGATCTCGGAGAGATAGGTCGGCACGGTCACCGAGGCACCGCCGACGGCGAGTCCGAGTACGAACCGCGCGACGACCATGACTTCGGTGTTGGGGGCGAACGTGCAGGCCAGTGCGCCGACGAAGAACAGTACGGCGAGCGCGAGGATGTTGCGGCGACGTCCTCGCCGGTCGGCGAGCTTGCCGCCAACGACCGCGCCGAGGGCGGCGCCGAGCAACAGTGAGCTGGTGACCAACCCTTCGGTGAACGGGGTCAAACCGAGATCGGCCTGCATGTAGGGAAGTGCACCGTTGATGACACCGGTGTCGTAGCCGAACAGCAGACCGCCGAAGGTGGCGATGATGGTGATGAGCTTCAGCCTGCGCCGGTGCGGCCCTTTGGTGTCGATGGGGATACTTGGTGGTGTCTCGGCCACTTCGGTGTGTTCGTGAGACATGGTTCTCCTTGTCGGAAAAGGAATGCGCCAATTCCTTCGGCGCGCTGGGGATTCCCGTGGAGAAGGGCGGCGGGTGCGGGTTGCCCGCTACTGGGTTGGCGATGCTAGCGCTTCGTGGGGCGCTTGGTGCCGGAAAGGCCGCAGCCGGCCAGATACTCCCGGGTGCGGACTGCGATGGGTAGTGGCACGTCCGGGCCGCAGGGGTAGAGGTCATGCTCGACGATAACGAAGAGCTCGGAGTCCAGAGTGGACAGTTCGGTGACGATTTCGTCCGGATTGGGCACGCCGGCTGGGGGCTCCACGCAGACGCCACGCTGGACGGCCTCGCCGAAGGACAGGTTTTCGGCTGCGACCTCGGCGAGCACGGTGAGTTCCATCTGTTTGATGTGGACGTAACCGATGCGTTCGGCAAAACGACGAATGAGGTCGAGATTGTCGCCTCCGCCGTAAGCAACATGCCCGGTATCGAGGCACAGATTCGCGAACCGGGAGTCGGTGTTGTCCAGAAAGCGCTCGATCTCGGTCTGAGTCTGAATGTGGCTGTCGGCATGTGGATGCAGGCACAGCCGCACGTCGTAATCCTCGAGCAGACTCTTGCCGAGTTCGTTGGCCGCTCTGCCCAGCCCGCTCCACTGCTCCGCGGAAAGCTCGCGCTCCTCGGTGAACGCGCCCGTTTTCTCGTCCCGGAACATCGGCGGGATGAAGACCAGGTGGTGCGCGCCGACCGCCGCGGTGAGTGCCGCCACCTCGCGGGTGGTAGCCACCATCGAGCTCCACTGCTCGGGCCGATGCAGTGCGCCGAAAGTTGTGCCACCGGAGACTTTCAGCCCACGCGATCCGACCTCGTCAGCGAGCCGGTCGGGGTCGGTGGGCAGGTAGCCGTACGGGCCCAGCTCCAACCACTCATAACCCGCATCGACCAGTTCGTCGAGAAACCTGCCGAACGGCACCTGATGCGCGTCGTCCGGGAACCACACACCCCACGAGTCGGGGGCCGATCCCAGGCAGAGATTCCCCACAATGGTGCGGATGGACGCCGTTGTCATGGTTGTCTCCCTCTAACTCGGCGTTGAGTACGTCAACGTCTGCGGCACGTTCCGCAGATGGGCCCGATCGATTTGACTAGCGCGCTCTACTAGCGCGCTCTAGTTGCGGTACTATGCGCGTCATCACAGCGACATGTCAATACCCGGTTATGAGTTCGAGGAGTGTGTTTGAACGACGCAGCACGGGACCGCAGGCCGACCATGGCCGACGTCGCGGCGCGGGTCGGGGTGTCCCGGGCCCTGGTGTCCCTGGTCTTTCGCGACGAACCCGGCGCCAGCAACCAGACCCGCGAACGGGTGTTCCAGGCGGCGGCCGAACTCGGTTATCGCCCGGACAGCGCCGCCAGGGTGCTCGCTCGCAATCACAGCAGGGTGCTCGGTGTGACTCTCACGGTGCGCAACCCCTTCCACGCCGATCTGGTCGAGCGGATTTACCCGGTGGCGGAACAACTCGGCTACGACATCCTGATCAGCGCGACGGCGCCGAGCAGGGACGAGCGCAAGTCCGTCGAGGCGCTGATGGGACACCGATGCGAGGCGCTGGTACTACTTGGGCCGGACACCGAGGACGCCGCCCTCGCCGAGCTGGGAGGGCGAATACCAATCGTCGTGGTAGGCAGGCGAATCCCGGAAGCGGGCGTGGATACGGTGCACACCGCGGAGGCGAAGGGAGTCCGGCAGGCCATGGACCACCTCGCCGAACTCGGCCACCGCTCGATCCTGCACATCGATGGCGGGAATGCGCCGGGCGCGAAGGAACGACGGGGCGCCTACCGAGCAGCGATGCGCAAGCACGGTCTGTCCGAACACGCCAGGGTATTGCGCGGCGATCACACCGAGGAGTCGGGCGCACGGGCGGCCCGACTGCTGCTCGCCGAGCAAGCGGAACTGCCCACCGCGATACTTGCCAGCAACGACCGGTGTGCCATGGGGCTGCTCGACGCACTTCGCAGAGCCGGGGTCGAGGTGCCGGGCCAGGTGTCGGTCGTCGGCTACGACGACAGCCACGTCGCGCACTTCTCGCACATAGACCTGACCACCGTGCACCAAGACTCGGATCGGATGGCGGAGTACGCCGTGCGGGCCTTGGTGAACCGTATCGCCGATCCGAACCAGCAACCCCAAGAGCTCGTGCTCGACGCCAAACTCATCGTTCGCGGCACCACGGCCCCGCCACGAAACCAATAAGCTAACCGGCTTGCCACTCACGACCGGTTGGGGTCGAGGAAAGTCAGGTCGGCGAAGGGCTCCTCGCCGAGCACGCCACGGGCGACCGCCTCGCCGACGCCGCTGGCGTGCTTGAAACCGTGGCCTGAGCACCCGCCGGCCACCACGACACGCTCGGACCGGGCGAGCCGGCCGACGAGGAATTGCTGGTCGGCGCTGTCCGTGACCATGCACGGCCGCGCCTTCGCGGGTGTGGGATCCAGGCCGGGGATGGCCTTCTCCAGCACGCTCGCCAGGAGCTCCCAGTCGGTGCTCGGGCTGACGCCACGCTCCATCGTGTCCGGATCGACCGGGTGAAGATTCTCCGGCCGCAGCGACAATCCGACCTTGGTCGGCTCGCCCAGCGTCGCACCGTGGCCCCAGATCGTGTGCTCATCGTCGTAGTGGCGGATGAACACCGGGAAACGGCCGAGGGTGAACGCTTCCGGATCGTCCCTCGACTCGAACCACAATTGCGGTACCCGGCGCGGTTGCGTGTACAGGTCGGGCACGAGCTTGGTTAGCCACGGCCCTGCGGTCACGACCACTTGGTCCGCCTCGATCACCCCGGTCGGCGTCACCACCCGCACGCCTGTAGTGTCCGGCTGGATCGCTTCGACGCTGACACCGTCCAGGACGCGCGCCCCGGCCCTCCGCGCGGTGCTCAGTGCGGTCAGGACAGCCGCCTCGGGACGGAGAATTCCGGCTTCCGCATCCCACAGCCCGACGTAGTGGTCACCGAGACCGGCGTGCTGCGGGTATCGCGACCTGAGTTCCCCGATGTCGAGCTCGGTGAGCGATAGCCCTGCCGAGCGCGCGGCCGCCCTGGTGCCGGCGATGGCGCGCCCCGTCTCCGGCCCGACCATGAGCCCGCCCGACTTGTGCAGGAGGTCCGTGCCGGTCTCCCGCTCCAGCTCGCGCCACAGCCGTCGCGACTCCTCGGCGAGCGGTACGAGCCCGGGATGTTCGAGACAGGCCAGGCGGAACAGCCGGGTCGCGCCGTCGCTCGACCCGAACGTGTGCCCGGCCCGGTACTGCTCGACGCCCACGACGTCGAGCCCGCGCCGCGCCAGCCGCCACAGCGTCATCGAGCCGAAGCCGCCGAGTCCGACGACCACCGCATCCGCTCTCATTCGATGAGTTCCTTGCCACGCGTTTCCGGCATGCACCACATCATCGCCGTCGCGAGCGCGGCGAGGCCGGCGCCGACGATCATGATCGCGTTGCCAAGGCCGATACCGGCGGCCAGGAATCCGATGACCAACGGCCCGAACGCGGCCAGCCCACGGCCGACATTGTAGGTGAAGCCGAGCCCGGATCCGCGCGCCTCGGTGGGGAACTGCTCGGACAGGATCGCACCGAGCCCGCCCGCCGCCGAGGACACGCACATGCCGACAAGGAAGACCAGCAGGTAGCCGAGTGCGGGATGCGGCACGGGCACGGCGATGAACGCGACGATGCTCGCCACCGACAGCAGGTAGGCGCCCGTCTGCGTCGGCCGCCGCCCGAACCGGTCGTGGAAGAAGCCGCTGCCGACGTAGCCGATGAACCCGCCGACGATCTGCACCAGCAGGTATGCGGCGGTGCCGCTGACCTCGAGCCCGCGTTCCTCCGAAAGGTACAGCGGCAGGAACGTGACGATGGCGTAGTAGTTCCCGTGCCCGCCCACCATGAAGATGGTCGCGACGGTGGTGGTGCGGCGCAGGTCCGGCCGGAAGATGTCGCGCAGGCCGGTGAGCGGGTTGGCCTTGGAGGTGGCCGGCGTGGTGTCCGTGCGGTCGGTGACGTTGCGCCGGATGAAGAAGATGAACCCGGCCGGCAGCACCCCGACCAGGAACAGCACGCGCCATGCGACGTCCTCTGGGAACAGCGAGAACACCGCGAAGTAGGCGAGTGTCGAGCAGGCCCAGCCGATCGAGTACGCGCTCTGCATGAACGCCATCAGCCTGCCGCGCTTCTCCGGCTTGGCGTACTCGGACAGCAGCGCCACACCGACCGGCCACTCGGCGCCGAAGAACAGACCCTCCAGGATGCGCCACACCATCAGCTGCTCGATGTTCTGCGCGGTCGCCGAGAGCACCGTGAAGAAGCTGAACCCGAGGATGACCCAGATGAGCACGCGGGCGCGGCCGAAGCGGTCGGCGAACATCCCGCCGAAGGCGCCGCCGACAGCGGAGGCCACCAGGCTGACCGTCGAGATGGCGCCGCCCGCTTCGACGCTGATGTTCAGCGTTGCCAGGATGGCGGCGAGTGCGAGCGGGAACATCGTGTGGTCGAAGCCGTCGAGGCCCCACCCCATCGAGGAGGCGGTGACGGCCCGGCGGTACTGCTTTCGATATGTGGCCTCATCCGCCGTCGTGCGCACGGCGACACCCTCCTGCGGGGTCATGCCGGAACCTCCCGCCCCGCCGGTATGCCTTCGCCTGCCGGTGCCGCTTCGCTTGCCGGTACGCCGTGGTGCTCGGCGGCCGTCGCCGCCGAGATGCGACCGTCCCGCAGGTCGGCAGCGACCGCCTCGGCGCGCCGTTCCGCGGACGGGCCGCACCCGCCCGCGCCCGCGGTGTGTACGTCCATCACCTCGCCCGCCCGCAAGGTCGTCGAACTGCTCGACCGCCCGGTGACCCGACCCCCGGCGTCGAGCACGTGGACCTCGGTCCGCGCGCCTGGCTGCCCGCCGGAAAGGCCCCATGGCCTGGACAGCAGCCTGCTCGTGCTGACCTCGCAGTGGCAGTCGTCGTGCTCGACGCGCAGCATGCGGCGGATGCCCATGCCGCCACGGAATCGTCCCGCGCCACCTGAGTCGTCGATCAGCTCGTAGCGCTCGACGGTCAGCGGATACTCCGCCTCGAGGCACTCGACCGGCAGGTTGCTGGTGTTGGTCATGTGCACCTGCACGCCGTCCAGCCCGTCGTGCGTGGCACCCGCGCCGAGGCCCCCGCCGATGGTCTCCAGGTAGACGTAGAACTCGCCGGTGCGGGGGTCGATGCCGGAGAACGTGCACGCGGTCACCGCGCCGTTGGACGCCGCGATGACGCGTTCCGGCACGGCCTGCGCAAGCGCCCCGTGCACGAGGTCCACGACGCGCTGGCAGGCGAGTATCCGGTTGTTCACCGCGGCGGGCGGTGTGCAGTTCAGCAGCGAGCCCTCCGGCGCGGCCACCTTCAGCGGGCGGAACATGCCGTCGTTGGCCGGAACCCGTGGCCCCACAACGGTCTTCACCGCGTAGAACACGGTGACCAGCAACGCGGTGTGCACCATGTTGAGGCTGCAGGGCAGTTGCGGCGGCGCGGCGAACTCCAGCGACATGTCGGTGCCACGTACGCTCACCGACACCCCGAGCTCCAGCTCGCCCTCGTGCTCGTCGCTGTCGAACCGGTCGGTGAAGTGGTACACGCCGTCGGGGATCTCGGCGATCCCGGACCGGATCATGCGCTCGGTGTAGTCCATCAGCGCCTCGCCCGCGGCGGTGATCGTGTCCGGGCCGTAGCGCTCGCACAGTTGCTGAACCCGTTGCACGCCAAGGCGGTTCGCCGCGAGCTGGGCGCGGAAGTCGGCCATTCGCTCCCGTGGCACCTGGCAGTTCAGCAGGATGAGGTCGAGGATGTCGCGGTCGATCTCCCAGTCCCTGGCGAAGCGCACGGCCGGGATGCGCAGTCCCTCCTGGAAGATGTGCGCGTGCGCGCGATCGACGAAGTCGGCGTGGTGCGCGAGGTTGGTGACCCACGCGACGAGCTCGCCGCCGGAGAACACCGGCGTGGCAAGCACGATGTCCGGCAGATGCGTGCCGCCGCCGGTGTGCGGGTCGTTGCCGACGAACGTGTCGCCGTCCCGGATCTCCTCGCGCGGGTGCCGCTCGGTGATCGCCTCGACGATGCCCATAAGTGACCCGAGGTGCAGCGGGATGTGCTCGGCCTGAGCGAGCGTGCGGCCATCCGCGTCGAACACGCACGTCGTGCAGTCCCGGCGTTCCTTGATGTTGGGCGAGTACGACGCCTTGACCAGCATCTCGCCCATTTCCTCGGCGACGGACTCGAGCGCCGAGCCGATCACTTCCACCTGAACCGGGTCGAGGTCAGTCACGGTGCCTCCCGATAGTGGTGACGATGTTGCCGTGCGGGTCGACGCGGGCGTGCTCACCGGGCAGCACGAGCGTCGTGGTGTCGAATTGCTCGACCAGCGCGGGCCCGGTGAGCTCGTTGCCGGCCCGCAGCAGCGCGCGCTCGTAGACGGGGGCCGGCAGGTAGGCTTCGCGCTCGGGCAGGAAGAGGTCCCGCGTGCCGGTTCTGGCCGCCGAGGGGTCCGCGCCCTCCGGTTCCTGGCGCTCGAAAGCGGGCCGCGGGGTGACGCCGGAGGCGGTCAACCGGAACGTCACCGCGTCTACCGTCTCGTCGACGGAGGCGTAGCCGTAGCGCTGTGCGTGCAGCTCGTCGAATGCGTCACGGGCCTGCTTGAGCGCGATCTCGTCGAAGGTCCCGTTGCCGACCGGCACCGGGAGCTCGTAGTTCTGCCCCCGGTAGCGCATGTCGATAGACTTCTCGACGTTCCGGTGCTCCTCGGCGATGCCTTCGGCTTCGAACCACGCGCTCGCCTGAGCCGCCAGCTCCGCGAACACCCGGTCGAATGTACTGAGGCGATCGGGGGCGGCCGGCGTGACGACCGTGCGCGAGTAGTCGCTGCGCACGTCCGTCATCAGCATGCCAAGCGCGGACAGCGCACCGGGACGCTGGGGCAGCAGCGTACCCGCGACGCCCAGTTCCACGGCGAGCCGCGCGGAGTGCGACGGCCCCGCGCCGCCGAACGCGACGAGCGTGTAGTCGCGCGGGTCGTAGCCGCGCTGTACCGAGATGACCCGGATGGCCCTGGCCATGTTCGCCGACACCACGCTGACGATGCCCTGCGCGACGGCCGTCCTCGTCATGCCGAGCCGGGCGGCCAGCCGGTCGACGGCGGCGAACGAGCGATCGGCATCGATCGGCATCCGCCCGCCAAGCAGGTGGGTCTGGTTGAGTACTCCGAGCACGACGTTCGCGTCGGTGACCGTGGGCTCGTAGCTGCCGAGCCCGTAGCAGGCAGGCCCTGGATCGGAGCCCGCGCTGCGCGGCCCGACCTTGAGGTGGCCACCTTCGTCGATCCACGCGATCGAACCACCGCCGGCGCCGACCGTGTGGATGTCCAACATGGGCACCTGGATGGGCCTGCCGTCCATCTCCATACCGGGTGCCGGGCTCGGTTTGCCCCCGTTGACAAGCGACACGTCGGTGCTGGTGCCGCCCATGTCGAACGTGATGACATGGTCGATGCCGCTGCCAGCGGCGACCTGGGCGGCGCCCACAACGCCGGTACTCGGTCCACTGAGTACGGTGCGCACCGGCAGCGCCTCGGCGGAGGGGAAGGACATCATGCCGCCGTTGCTTTGCGTCACCTGCGGGGTGCAGTGCAGCCCCAGCTCGCGTAGCCGCGTGCGCAGGCGGCCGAGGTAGCGGCGCATTACAGGGCCGATGAACGAGTTCGTCACCACCGTCGACATGCGCTCGTATTCGCGGAATTCGGGCAGCACCTCGTGTGACACCGAGATGAACGCGTCCGGCAGCTCCTCGGCCAGTACTCGCTTGACGAGCCGCTCGTGCCGCTGGTCGAGGTAGCTGTACAGCAGGCACACGGCCACCGCGTCGACGCCGGCGTCCCGCAGCTGGCGGATCCGCCGCCGAACGTCCTCTTCGGACGCCACGAGCGCGACTGTGCCGTCGTGCCGCACACGTTCGGCGATCTCCATCCGGAGATGACGGGGGACCAGCGGATCGCCCTTCCGGGCGGCGAGGTCGTAGAGCTTCGGACGCCGGCCCCGCCCGAGCTCGAGCAGGTCACGGAAACCGTCCGTGGTGATCAGGCCCGTACGGGCGCCGTTGCCCTGTAGCAGGGCGTTCGTCGCGACCGTTGTGCCGTGAACGAAGTAACCGATGCGCTCGACTCCGCCTTCGGTACCGGGAGCGACCCGTTCGATGATGTCGCGTACCCCGCGCAACACCGCTTCGCCGGG
Organism: Pseudonocardiaceae bacterium; assembly: GCA_009379845.1. Lineage (GTDB taxonomy): Bacteria > Actinomycetota > Actinomycetes > Mycobacteriales > Pseudonocardiaceae > Tamaricihabitans. Next base: position 14,062 of record WHSZ01000074.1, read on the forward strand.
ATCATCCGGCGTGCTGGAGACCTTCGTGATCTCGAATAGCCCGGTGCTCTCCTCGAAAAGGCAGACATCCGTGAAGGTGCCGCCGGTGTCAACACCCACTCGCCAGCTCATGGCTGACAGTGAAGCAACGCCAGACGATCAGGTCCAATACCAGCCTTGAGCAGCCATATCGGATCTACTTATAGTCCGCGGATGGAAACGCGGCGCCTTGAGTACTTTCACGCACTGGCAGAGGACGGGAACTTCAGCCGTACCGCCGAGCGGCTGCACATCTCCCAGTCCGCCTTGAGCCAGCAGATTCAGCGACTGGAAGCCGAGATCGGCGCCTACCTGTTCGACCGGTCAGCCAGACCTGTGGCACTCACCGAGGCGGGAATCCGGCTGCTGCGGCACAGCGTTCCCTTGCTGGAACACGTGCGCGCGGTCGACACGCTCCGGTCGGATGCCGCTCGCGGGGAGACCGGCACCCTGCGAATCGGACTGATCCCGCTGGCCCTGTACGGACCGTTGCCCATGCGGATTCGCGAGTTCACCCGGCAGCACCCGGATGTCCGAATTCGACTGCACAAAATGGACACCGCGGCACTACTCGACGCGCTCACCAACGGCCAACTCGACGTCGGTTTCCTCAACGCGCGCCCACCGGCCGGCGGGCACGCCACGGACCTGTTCGAGGTGCCGTTGCGTGTCGCGTTGCCCAGTGATCACCCCCTGGCGAGCAGGTGTTCCCTCAAACTGAGGCAGCTTCGCTCCGAGCCACTGATCATGTTCCCGCGTGAGCACGCGCCGGAGAACTTCGACAGGGTCATCGCCGCGTGTATGAGCGCGGGCTTCTCCCCGAGGGTCATCACGGAGACCGGCGACTACGCGTCGCAGATCGGCTACGTGTGCGTGGGTGTGGGGTTCGCCCTCGTACCGCCGGACGTCAATGCGATCCACCGCGCGGAGGTCGTCCACATTCCACTGTCCCCACCGCTACGCCTCACCATGCGGATAGCGTGGCGACAGGCCAAATTGGACAGTCACCTCCGAGTATTCCTCGCTGCGATCAACCGCACCGTCAAGGATTCCGCCTCGTGAGTTTCTCCGGCCTCGGTTTCCCGATCACGTGGTGGGCCACTTGAGATAGCTGGCGGTCTCGTGGAACCCCAGACCGCGATAGAAGTCGGCCGCCCTGCGGGTCGGCACGGTCACCTCGACGTCCTTTCCCTCTCGTGCGCTTGCCTGCACGGCCCTGATCAGCGCGGAACCCAGACCGCCGCCACGCAACGGCGCGTCCACGGTGAGTTCCTGCAGTTCGAGGATCGTTCCGCCAGCGAAAAGGGTAGGCATGCGCAGTGCGAGCGCGTACCCGACCGCGCGCGAGTACCGCTCGGCAACCAGAAACTCGGCTCTGCCTTCCGCGGCGGCCTCGATAATCCGAGGGAACGTGACGTCCTCGAATACCGCGCGGTCGGGCCGGTAGCTCATCACGAACCCGCTCAGCAACCGAAAGATGTCACCGGCATCCGAGTACGTCGCCGCACGGATGATCATGCCAGCTCGTCCGCCGAGAGAACGGCGATCGACGCCGTGGCGGCTGTCGGGATGGCAGTCATGAGCTCCACCGCTTCGATCTCGATGATCCGTCGGTCCACCGCTGCCGCAGCGTACCCCGTGCTCGACGAGGTCTCCGATCGCTCGGTCGACAGGCTCGTCGTCGGGCTGCGGCGCCGCTCACCGGTCGGCAAGGCACTTCTCGGAAGTCTCAGCCAGAGGTTCGTCGAGACGGCGCACTGGGACAGCCGTTATGGTGGGCGGCCAGGGTGGCGGAAGTACGGGTTCGGCCCCCTGCGTTTGGAGGGTTTCCACAAAAATCCCGCTCCGGCATGTCACGCCCCGCACGATCACGCTACCGGCCGGTAAGCGGGATGCTGGACGGGCGGCCAGAGGCCGCTGCCGCATGTCGTCAACCTTGTGAGGCTCGTTTCGGTGTTCAGTCGTGTCGCGATCGTCAACCGGGGAGAGGCCGCGATGCGGCTCATCCATGCCGTCGGTGAGCTCAACGCGGAGGGCGGGCCGCGGATCGAGACGGTGGCCCTCTATACCGACGCCGACGCCACGGCCACGTTCGTGCGGGAGGCGGACCTCACCCACTACCTGGGCCCGGCCACGGCGCGCCCCTACCTCGACCTGGCCGTGCTGGAGCGCGCCCTTGTGGAGACCGGCGCCGACGCCGCCTGGGTCGGCTGGGGTTTCGTCGCCGAGGATCCGGCGTTCGCGGAATTGTGCGAGAAGCTGGGTGTGACGTTCATCGGCCCGGAACCGGACCCGATGCGCAAGCTGGGCGACAAGATCGGCGCCAAGCTGATCGCCGAGGAGGTCGGCGTCCCGGTCGCGCCGTGGAGCCGCGGCCCGGTGGCGGATCTCGACGCGGCGCTGCGCGCGGCCGAGCGGATCGGCTACCCGCTGATGCTCAAGGCGACCGCCGGCGGAGGTGGGCGCGGAATCCGCGTCGTCACCACTCCCTGGGAGCTCACCGAGGCCTACGAGCGCACCAGCCTGGAGGCCGAGCGCGCGTTCGGCAGCGGCGTGGTGTTCCTTGAGCGTCTGGTTACCGGCGCCCGGCACGTCGAGGTGCAGGTGATCGCGGACGGCCAGGGCACCGCGTGGGCGCTGGGCGTGCGGGACTGCTCGGTACAGCGCCGCAACCAGAAGATCATCGAGGAGTCGTCCTCGCCGGTACTTTCGGCCGAACAGGCGGGCGAGCTCAAGGCGGCGGCCGAGCGTCTCGCGCTCGCGGTCGGTTACCGCGGTGCCGGCACCGTGGAGTTCCTGTACCACCCGGCCGAGCAGCTGTTCGCCTTCCTCGAGGTGAACACCCGGCTGCAGGTCGAGCACCCGATCACTGAGGCCGTCACCGGCATGGACCTCGTCAAGGCCCAGCTGCACGTGGCCGCGGGCGGGAAGCTGACCGGCGCCCAGCCCGCGGAGCTGGGGCACGCGGTGGAGGCGCGGCTCAACGCCGAGGACCCGGACCGCGACTTCGCGCCCGCCCCTGGCCGCATCGCGCTGCTCGACCTGCCCGCAGGCCCGGGTATCCGGGTCGACACCGGCGTCAGTTCGGGCGACGAGATCCCGGCCGACTTCGACTCGATGATCGCCAAGATCATCGCCTATGGCCGCACGCGTGACGAGGCGCTGTCCCGGCTGCGCCGCGCGATGCGGGGGACGACCGTTCTCATCGAGGGCGGCACCACGAACAAAAGCTTCGTGCTCGGCCTGCTCGACGAGCCCGAGGTGATCGGCGGCAGTGTCGACACCGGCTGGATTGACCGGGTCCGCGCCGAGGGCCGGCTGGTGTCGCAGCAGCATTCCGGTGTCGCGCTCGCCGCCGCGGCGATCGAGGCTTACCAGGACGAGAAGCAGGTCGAGCTGCAGCGGCTGCTGTCCACCGCGCACGGCGGGCGCCCGCAGGTGCAGTACGAGAGCGGCCGCCCGATCGACCTCACGCTGCGCGGCACGGGCTACCGGCTGACCGTCGCCGAAACCGGCCCTGGCCGCTACCGCGTCGGGTTCGTCACGGGGGACGACGTGTCGACCGTCGGCGCGGTGCTGGAGCGGTTCGACGAGCACACCGGGCAGATTTACCTCAACGGTCACCGATTCCGCCTCGTCACCGGCACCCACGGGCCGATCCACCTGGTCGAGGTCGACGGCGTCACCCACCGAATCAGCCGGGACGAAGGCGGGGTCGTGCGCTGCCCGCTGCCCGCGCTGGTGGTCGCCACGCCGGTCGCGCCCGGCGACGAGGTCGAGGCCGGCGCCCCGGTGCTGGTGGTGGAGAGCATGAAGATGGAGACCGTGTTGCGGGCGCCGTTCCCCGCGCTGCTGCGCGAGTGCCTGGTCTCGGTCGGCAGCCAGGTCGGGACCGGCGCGCCGCTGCTGCGCCTTGAACCGCTCGACAATGCCGGCGCCGAGGCCTCCCAAGGTGCCGCCGCGGTCGACCTGGAGCTGCCAGCCGAACCGGACGGGCTCTCCGCCGAGCACCGGGCGGAACGCGGCCTGGCGGAACTGCGCAGCATGCTGCTCGGCTTCGACGTCGACCCGCGCGACCGCGATCGCGCGCTGTCCGGTTACCTCGCCGCGCGGGCGGAACTTCCGCAGCATTTCAACCTGACAGCCGAGGTCGGGCTGCTCGAGGTCTTCGCCGACCTGTCCGAGCTCAGCCGCAACAAGCCGGAAGGCGAGGAGACCAAGGCCGAAACGCGGGTGCACAGCCCGCGCGAGCACTTCCACACCTATCTGCAGAGCCTCGACGCCGAGCGGGCCGGGCTGTCCGAGACCTTCCGGGGTCGCCTGGTCCGGGTGCTGAGCCACTACGGGGTGGACGGGCTGGACCGCACGCCCGCGCTGGAGGAGGCCGTGTTCCGGATCTTCCTGGCGCAGCAGCGCGCCGGCGCCGACGCCGCGGTGATCACCACGTTGCTGCAGCAGTGGCTCTCCGAACCGGCCCCGGGAGGCGAGCTGCGGCAGACCGTCGGACAGGCCTTGGAGCGGTTGATCGTGGCGACCCAGCTGCGCTTCTCGGTGATCGGGGACCTGGCGCGCAGCCTGGTGTTCCGCTGGTTCGCCCAGCCGCTGCTGCGCCGCACCCGCGCCGAGGTCTACACCCGGGTGCGCCGACACCTGCGGTACCTCGACCAGCACCCGGACGCGGTCGACCGCGAGGAGCGGATCGCCGACATGGTCGCCAGCCCCGAGCCGCTCGTGCGGCTGCTCGGCCAGCGCATCGACCGTCCCGGCGCCGACGAGGGCCCGCTGCTGGAAGTCCTCACCCGCCGCTACTACCGCGAGCACGGGCTGTCCGATGTGCGCTGCGAGCCGGTGGGGGAGCGGCCGTTCGTCACCGGCGGCTACGAGTTCGACTGCCAGCCGCAGCGGCTGCTGGCGACGGTCGCCGACTTCGGCGACCTGTCCGAGGCGCTGGCGACGGTGGCGGAGGTAGCCGAGGCGGAGCAGGGCTCGACCGCCCTCGTCGTCGACGTCTACCTCACCTGGGCCGACCAGCCGGCCGACGCCGACGTCATGGCCGCGGAACTGCGCGAGGCGCTGACCGCCGCCGCGCTGCCCAGCAGGCTGCGCCGGGTCACCACGACGGTCGCCGGGAGCGGTGGGGCCGGGCTGCACCACCACTTCACGTTCCGGCCGACGTCGGCCGGGCTGAGCGAGGAACGGTTGATCCGCGGCCTGCACCCGCTCATCGGACAACGGCTGCAGTTGCGGCGGCTGCGGCACTTCGACCTGACCCGGCTGCCCTCGGCTGACGAGGACGTTTACCTGCTGCGCTGCGTCGCGCCGAAGAACCCGTCCGACGAACGGCTGGTCGCGATGGCGCAGGTTCGCGACCTCACACCGCTGCGTGACGAAGAAGGCCGCATCCACGCGCTGCCCGCGGTCGAAGGCGCCCTCGGCGCATGCCTCGACGCGATTCGCAAGATCCAGGCGCAGCGCGCTGAGCGGAAGCGGCTGGACACCAACCGCATCTTCGTTTACGTCTGGCCACCGAGCGATCTCACGCCCGAGGACCTCAAGGCGATCGCCAAGCGCGTCGTGCCCACTACGGCCGGCGCCGGTCTCGAGGAGGTGCTTTTCCTTGGCCGCCAGCGCGACACGGAGACCGGGCAACTGCACCCGATCGCGGTGCGCATTTCCTACGACGTGGCGACCGGCGTCCGGCTGACGGTCACCGATCCGCCGTCCGAGCCGATTCAGCCGCTCGACGACTACGGTCAGAAGGTGCTGCGGGCGCGGCGCCGCGGCACGGTCTACCCGTACGAGCTGACCGACATGATCGCCGGGCCGGGCGGGTCGTTCGACGAGTACGACCTGGATGACACTGCTGATGCGCCCGTGGCGGGACAGAGTTCCTCCGGCGTTGGCACGCTGACCCCGATCGACCGGCCGAAGGGGCTCAACAAGGCCGGGATCGTGGTCGGGGTGGCGACCACGCCGACCGAGCGGTACCCGGAAGGCATGCGCAGGGTGGTGCTGCTTGGCGATCCGACGAAGGCGCTGGGCGCACTGTCCGAACCGGAGTGTGCCAGAGTGATCGCGGCGCTGGACCTGGCTGAGCGGCTGCGGGTGCCGGTTGAGTGGTACGCGTTGTCGGCTGGTGCGCGGATCGCGATGGACTCGGGCACCGAGAACATGGACTGGATCGCCGCGGCGCTGCGCCGCATCGTGCACTTCACGCAGGACAGCGGCGAGATCAACATTGTGGTGGCCGGGATCAACGTCGGCGCCCAGCCGTACTGGAACGCCGAGGCCACGATGCTCACGCACACCAAGGGAATCCTTGTGATGACCCCGGACTCGGCGATGGTGCTGACCGGCAAGCAGTCGCTGGACTTCTCCGGCGGCGTGTCGGCAGAGGACAACTTCGGCATCGGCGGCTACGACCGGGTGATGGGCCCGAACGGTCAGGCGCAGTACTGGGCGCCGGACCTGCGGGCCGCGCACGGCGTGCTGCTGTCGCACTACGATCACAGCTACGTGCTGCCGGGCGAGGAGGGACCGCGCAGGGCCATCACCGCCGACCCGGTCGACCGGGACATCTCCGACTACCCGCACGCCGTGGTGGACAGCGACTTCACGACGGTCGGGCAGATCTTTTCGCGGGAGACCAACCCGGATCGCAAGAAGCCCTTCGATATCCGCACCGTGATGCGCGCGCTGGCCGACTCCGACCACCCCATCCTGGAACGCTGGGCCGGCATGGCCGATGCGGAGACCGCCGTGGTGCAGGACGTGCACCTGGGCGGGCGGCCGGTGTGCCTGCTGGGCCTCGAGTCGCGGTCGGTGCCTCGGCGCGGGTTCCCGCCCACCGACGGTCCGGACGCCTACACCGCGGGCACGCTGTTTCCGCGCTCGTCGAAGAAGGTCGCGCGGGCCATCAACGCGGCGAGCGGGAACCGGCCGCTGGTGGTGCTGGCGAACCTGTCCGGGTTCGACGGGTCGCCGGAGTCGATGCGCAAACTTCAGCTGGAGTACGGCGCGGAGATCGGCAGGGCGATCGTGAATTTCCGTGGCCCCATTGTGTTCTGCGTTATCTCCCGCTATCACGGTGGCGCGTTCGTGGTGTTCTCCAAGACGCTCAACCCGAACATGACGGTGCTAGCCGTGGACGGCTCGTACGCCTCGGTGCTGGGTGGCGCGCCGGCCGCGGCGGTGGTGTTCGCCGCCGACGTCAACGAACGCACCGCCCGCGACTCGCGGGTGGCGGATCTGGAAGCCAGCGTCGGTTCCGCCGAGGGGGCGGAACGAGCGGCGCTTCTCACCCGGCTAGCGGACGTTCGGACGTCGGTGCGTGCGGAGAAGCTGGGCGAGGTCGCGGCCGAGTTCGACAGCGTGCATTCGATTCAGCGGGCGCAGCGGGTGGGTTCCGTGGACGCGATCATCCGGCCGGATGAGTTGCGTCCGGAGATCATCGCGGCCTTGGAGCGCGGCCTTGCGCGGGCGTAGAAGCGCACACCGCGTTTCAGGCGCGAGCCTCGACGATGAAGGACGTGCCGTGCTCACCTGAGCCGCGCCGGTCCCGAAGCGTGACGGACACATCAGGGTCGTTCTCGGAGCGGATCGTCACGCTCGCCGAGTTGCCTTGGTCGTCGTCCTCGATGCTCGCGGGCACGGAGGGTAGCCGCTGGGCAGTTCAGCGTTGGTTCAGCGCGCCCGCGCACCGTCGGCGTATGGGTACGACGAAGGCAGGCGGCGGGTACGAAGTCGATCACGTCTCGGTATGGGCGCTTGGCCACCTCGTCACGCGGGCTGGCAAGGACGCGCACGACTTCCACGGCGTGTTCAAGAACGTCGCCGATGACTCAAGCGAACAGGGCGAGGGTTTCCTCGCCCGCATCTGGCCGAAGCTCGACGAGTGGAAGGACAACGGGGAGCGCCACATCAAGAAGGGCGCGGAGCTCGCCGCTCGCGGGGGGCAGGAGATCTACACGGCGGGCAATTGGTACCGGGACGAGGACAAACGGGCCGAAGCCTTGATCGACTACCAGTACTGGATCGGCAACGACAAGCGCCCGATCAAGTATCCGAATGTCGACACGGTCGATGATCCGGATCAGGCGGGCCGGTTCGAGGACGCCGTGGACATCAACTACCAGGGGATCAGCCAGAGCCGGAACAACCTCGCCGGATGGCCGGACAAGATCGAAGAGGACGCCGAGCAGATCCTGGCGCTCGGCGGCACCGTCGGAACCTTCGCCGCCTGGATCGAAATGCTGACCGGGAAGGACATCTTCGCTGAGGCCGCCAACGCGGTCGTCGGTGACTGGCGCTCACTCCAGCGGGTGGCGTTCGCGTTCTCCGACGCCGGCAACGGGTTTGAGGACATCGCCACCAACATCGACAACGGCCGGTTCGGGATCGACCGCAAGGGCCGGTGGGAGGGGGACGCAGGGGACGCCTGCAAGCTGTGGCTCGCCAGATACTCCACGGCATGCACAGATCTGGGGGCGCTGCTTGTCGGCCGCTACACGGCGATCAAGGCACTCGCCAACGCCGCCTACCACCTCATGCAGTCGATCAAGCACGAGCTGGCGGCCACGGTTGATGCCCTGCTCTTGCTGATCACGCGCGGCAGGATCGCCGCACTGCAGACCGGCAAAACCCTGGCCGAGCTGATCGGGAAGATCGCGAAGGCCCTTGGCCGCGGCAAGTCGATCTGGGACCTTTCGGACGGCGAGGACACCGTCAAGGAGCTCATCGCGATCGCCGTCTCGATCGTCGACAGGGTGGGCGCGATCCGGCTGTTGATCAGCCGCCTGCTGGCCATCGCGCACGAGTTCGCCCTCCTCGGCAGTGTGTCGAATGCTATTGGCGCGACGATCGGTGCCGAGACCGTGGACGAACCGAATTGGCCGGAACTCTACGATCACAAGGGGACCTGAACGATGACCGAGAACCTGGTCCGAGACGGCGAGGTCGGCGTTGCCGCATGGCAGAACATGTTCCGGCTGCTGGCGGCGACGGGATCCGGCGCGACGACGGACTTCGCCACCGACGTGGTCGCCGGCCTGCGCGAACCGCACGAACTACTGACCTACACCCCTGCCGTCGAGGAGGACCGAAGCGGGCTCGACGCGCTGCCGAACCTGCTGGACCGGCTTCCGCAGGCCGACCTCGACGCCCTGCGCGCGCAGGCACCGAACATCGTGCGGCGGGTGGCCGACGAGCTCGCCACGATGGATGTGGAGGCGGTGGAAGCCGAACTGTCCGCCGCGACGCCGAGCGCGCCTGTCCCGGAGCGGGCCGCGAGTCCCACCGACGACCGATGGTCCGACGATGACGACGACTACTTCTCCGGCTCGTTCCTGCGTGCCTGACCGCGATGCCTCGGCCACGACGGCGCCGGTGTTGCCCTATCCACGCTCGTGGTCGAGGTGCGCCTGCACGTGCGCTCGGTGCGGCGGCGCCAGCGTGGTGGTCAATTCGGCGACCTCGTGCAGGCACGCGGCACCGCGGTCGCCCTGGCCGAGATCGATGAGGGCGTGGCCGAGATCGGTCATGGTGATGGCCAGCTCGAAGGTGAACGCGCCGTCACGATAGGCGGTGGCCGCCCGCTCGAAGTGGTCGACAGCCTGCGCCAACCGACCGTCGGCGCTGTACAACCGGCCAAGGCCGGCGAGTACCACGCCTTCCAGCCACCGGTTGTGACTGCCGCCGATCTGGCGCAGCGCGGTCTGGTAATGCCGGTGTGCGTCGGCGTACTTCCCGGTTATGGACAGGACGTCGGCGAGACCGGCATGGGCGCCCGCGGCCACGTCGACGGCTCCGGCGTCGGTGGCCAGCCCGATGGCCTGGCGGTACGCCGACTCCGCCTCGGCGTGATCGCCCAGCTCGGACCGTTGCCGCGCCATCGCCGTCAACGTGTTGGCCTGCCCGCGCCGGTCGCCGACCTGAACGTAGATGTCGTGCGCGCGGGTGACGTACTCCAGCACCTTCGACCGCTGCTGCAGCGCCTCGTACACGTGCGCGAGGTTGTTCATCGCGGTGGCCGCCGTCGGACCTCCCGAGTCGGCAAGTTCCCGCGCTGCCGCGCGCAGGTGTGTCGCGGCGTCGTCGAGCTCGTGCTCGCGGTGTTCCAGCGCTCCGACGGTCACCATCGCGCGTGCCTCGGACCTGTGGTCGCGGAACCGGCGCGCGGTCGTCAGCGCCGCTTCCGCGAGTTTGCGCCACGATGCCAGGTGGCCGCGCGGTCCGGCGTACCGGCCGAAGCTCGACGCGACCCGCACGAGATCGCTCGGCGGGACCAACCCGCGGGACGCGGCGTCGCACACCACGGCGGCGATGTTCGCCCGTTCCGACTCCAGCCACCGCACGGCCGCTGCCGTCGCGGTGAAGGTCTCGTGGTGCGGCGGCGCGGGCAGCAGCAGGCGCGAAGACCGTGCGCCGGGAACCGCCGCCGCGATCGCCGCCTCAGCGGAGTGCACGTACCAGGCAGCCAGCCGGGCCCTGGCGTCGTCGGCGGCGTCGGCAGCGTCCGAGGACGACGCCAGCTCCCGCCCGAACTGTCGCAGCAGGTCGTGGATCCGCAGCCGGCTGCCGTCGATGAGATCGAGAAGATGCAGGTCGATGAGTGGATCGAGGACCTCGTCCGCCGCCGGCACCGCGACGTCGAGCATCGTCGCCGTCGCCGTCTCCGTCAGCCACGTCGCCTCGGCCAACGCCAGCAGCCGGAAAGCCCGAGCGGCGCCGGGCGCGAGCTGTGCGTAACTCAGCGTGAAGCTGGCACGGACGTCGAGGTCGCCAAGGCGTAGCTGGTCCAGCCTGGCGTGCTCATCGGACAAGCGGTCGGCCAGCTCCGCGATTCGCCACCCTGGACGGTTCGTCATGCGCGCCGCCGACACCCGCAGAGCCAACGGCACGTTGCCGCACAGCGTGATGACCCGGCGCAGCGCCTCCGGCTCCGCGTCCGCACGCTCCGCGCCGAGCGTCGTGGTCAGTAGCTCGACGGCCTCAGCGTCGGTCAACCCGCCGACCGTCACCCGATAGGTCGCGTCGAGCGTGGCCAGCCGCGACCGGCTCGTCACGAGCACGGCGCAGCGGGCGGTTCCCGGCAGCAGCGGGCGGACCTGCTCGGCGCTGGTGGCGTCATCGAGCACCACGAGCACGTCGCGCTCCGCCACGATCGATCGGAACAATGCGGCCCGCTGCTCGGTCGACACCGGTATCCGGCTGTCCGGCACGCCGAGTGCGCCGAGGAAACCGGCGAGCACGTCGGCCGGTTCGGCCGGCTGCCGACCACCGAGATGCGCGTAGAGCTGCCCTTCGCGGTACCGCCCGCGCACGGTGTGCCCGAGCCGGGCAGCCAGCGCGGACTTACCCGCGCCGCCGGCTCCGGCAATCAGCACGACCTTGGCGAGGTCCGCCTGCTCGGCTAGGTGATCGACAACGCCCTGGATCTGCTCGGCTCGACCGACGAAGCCGGGTACGTCACCGGGAAGCTGCGCGGGCACGGCGACGGGATCGGTGTCCCCGGCGGTTTCGTCGGCGGTGGTGTCGGCCAGGATGGCTTCGTGGCAGGCGCGCACCTCGGCGCCGGGCTCGATCCCGAGCTCATCGACGAGGCTGGTCCGCAGGTCGGAGAACACCGCGAGCGCCTCGGCGGTGCGTCCATCCCGGTGCAGCGCGGCCATCAACTCCCGCGCGACACTTTCCCGGGTCGGATACTCGGCCAGCAGCGCGGACAGCTCGGCGATCGCCTCCGGGTCGCGGGCAACCGTGCCGAGCAGCCGTGCCCGCTGCTCCCGAGCGCGGCGCTGTTCGTCGACCAGGGCCGGGGCGAGCTGCCGGTGCAGCCAGTCGCCGGCGGCGCCGTCGAAGATCACGCCCCGCCACAGCGCGACCGCCTCCTCGAGCAACGCGAGGGCGGCGTCGGCATCGTCGGCGGCTATGCCGTCGGCTTGCTTGGCGAGTGAGCGGAACCGGTACAGGTCGACGTCGCCGGCGGGCACGTCCATCCGGTACCCGTGGTGTCCGGCGGTGGTGACCCGGACATTGTCGGCGCCGGCCAGGATCCGCCGCAGCCGTGATACGTAGACCTGCACGGCATTGCGAGCGTCGTCGGGGGCACGTTCCCCCCACACGGCGTCGATCAACCGATCGGTCGAGACCACGTCGCCGGCGCCGAGCAGCAGCACGGCGAGCACGCATGCCGGCTGCGCTGCGAGCGGTCGGACGACGTGACCGTCGCGCCGGATCTCGACCGCTCCGAGCAACCGGAACTCGGCGCGCCATCGCTCGGTCTGCCCGTGTTCTGCCATCGGGCCATGATGCCCGACCAGTGTGTTCAGGACTCGTTCAGCGCGCCGTCGACGCTTGTGGCAGCAGCGCGGATACCGCACCACAGCGCGGTGACCGCGGACCTAGCAGAAAGGTACAGATCCGATGACACCCACGGCGCGCTTACTCAGCGTGGTTGGAATCGCCGCTGGCCTCGTCCTTGCCGGCTGCGGGGGCGCCAACCCACAAGACACCGCCGCACAGCGTGAGAATAACTCGCCGAACGCCAACCCGAACCCGCTGCCGGAACCTCGAGACCCAGGAATCCAGCTCACCATGGACGAATTCCCGATCACGGTCCGCCCCATGGGGGTGGAGACGTCGCCGACACTCGGCGAGGAGCCCGCCGATCCCGGGGATACCCAGCTCGGGCTCATGGTGGAGTACCGGGGCACCACGAAAGACCGGCCGACACCAGCTCCAGGGTCCTTCGACTTGGACCAGTGGACGCTGGTGTATCCAGCCCCTCACGGTGCGGAATGTGGCACCACAAGGGAAGACGTCCCCGACGGTCCGTGCCTCGAGGATCTCCGGGAGAGCGCGCTGTTCGACGAGCACACCGCGAACCGTCAGGGAATGCGTCTGTTCGAACCCAAGGCCTACATAGAGGAACACGTCGACGGCGACATGACCGATGAGAACATGAAACCCGGCACGGGATACGTCGTCGAGCTCGTCGCTACCGTGCCGGAGTCGCTGAAGCCGGCCGAGGCCCAGCTCTGCGCCGTAAATACGTCCGAGGCGGAAGTGGCCGACGAAGCGCCAAAGAACTGCTTCGAGCTGGCCAACCTGCCAACACTCCCTCGGCGCGGGTAGCCGCGGTCCGAACCATGCCGCCGTGGGCGGATCCGTGGCTTATCAACCTGCGGGCACGGTGATCGTCGGGCCCCGTTCGAGGACAGTCGTCCGGTCCACGACCGCGGTGTGGAAGCTGACCGTGCGGCGTCGCTGTCCGAGCTGCTCGGGGAACGCGCACGTCACCCACGGCCCCTTCGAAGCGTGCAGGTTGTGGCACTCGCCGCGCGCCGGTCCACCCTTTTCCGTCCAGTAGACGGCGGCGTGATCGGAGTCGCCGGGCGGCTGGTCCTTGACCCAGAAAGTTCCCTGATCAGAGTCCAAACACGCCTTCGCGGTCGCCAGCTCCGAACACCGCGCATCCCGCGGAGGGTCGCCGTCCGCCGGCTTCCCCAGCGGTCGCGGCTTGTCCCGGTCGCCGTCGGGCCCACGGGTGGCCTCGGAACCCGCCTGGGTGCGCGTGGAATCGGGCGTGCTCGGGGAATCCGTGGTGCGAAGCGCGAAGAACAGACCGGCCGCCACCGCGACGGTGGCGACCCCGGCCGCGGCGATCAACCAGCGGTTCATTCTCCGCCTGGCGACGGGCGAGGTCCGCGCTGCGGGCGGGACCGGAACGGTGGGCGTGGCGGCGGTGGACTCCGCGAGACTCCCCGGCAGGACCAGGTCGGTGACGGCGTGGCCGCTCTCCCGTTGCACTTCCTGCAGTGCTCGGCCGAGTGCGCCCGCCGAATTGAGCCGTTCGTGCGGCTCCTTGGCCACCGCGCGTTCCAGCACGCCACAGGTCGCGTCCGGGACACCGAGCTCGCGCAGGTCGGCAGGCGGATCGTTGATCACTCGGAACATGACCGTGGCGATGTTCTCGCCCTCGCGATGGGAAAACGGGCTACGGCCAGCGATCAGTGCCATCAGCGTCGCGCCGAGCGAGTACACATCGGACTGCGGACCGATGGGGGAGCCACGCAGGGACTCCGGAGCGGCGTAACCGGGAGTGGCGATGATCGCGCCGCTGTGGGTCAGCTCCGAGTCCGAATGCCGGGCGTGGCCGAAGTCGGCCAGCCTCGGGCTGCCGTAGGAATCGACGAGGATGTTGGCCGGCTTGATGTCACGGTGCAGCACGCCGGCGTCGTTCGCGGCTTGCAGCGCGCCCGCGAGCCGGACGCCGATGTCGATGACCTCTTCCCACGGGATCGGGCCGTCTCGCCGAATCCGGTCGGCCAGCGATCCGCGGGTACAGAACGGCATCACCAGATACGGCTCGCCGTCCGGGGTGGTGCCCGCCTCGTGTACCGCGACGATGTGCGGATGCTCCGACACCGCACCGAGGGCACGGCATTCACGCGCGAACCGTTCGGCGGAGTGTTCGTCGAGCCTGGTCGCGAGGACCTTGACCGCGACATCCCTGCCGAAGCGTTCCTGCCGGGCCCGGTACACGACGCCGTAGCCGCCGCGCCCGATCTCGGTCAGATCGGCAAGGCCTGGCAACTGCGGGGGCGTCATTGGGCGCTGATTCTGCACCAGCCTCACTCGATCAGCCAGCGGGCCTTGCCGGGGTGCCCGGACGCGTGGAGGTCACGGACGTACCCGACGACAAGCCCATCACAACGCTCGCCGTCTCGGTGTCCCGCGGTGACGGAACCGTGGCACTCGAAGGCAGCGCCGTGTGCTACACGATGCCGCTGCAGCCCGCGGCGGGCAGCCGATGATTCTCGCGGTTGGGGAGCGGGCGCCGTGCCGACGGGCAACCCGGATCGGCGAGCAGTGCTTGTCCGCGGATGGCGTCAGTTCGCGGTTCCGGCCGCGACGGCCTCCGGGTCGTAGCTGTAGATCCAGTCGTTGGCCACCAGCGGATCCTCCGTGGCCAGCGCGGCGTCGCGGGCCCGCTGCTCGGGCCCGTCCGGGAGATGGTTGGTGTGTGCTCTGTCGTGGCTCACCTCCTGGAGCCGGGTGGTGCGCGCGATCCGGAGGGACTCGTACCGCCGAAGCGCGCGTGCCGGGTCGTGGGTGTGCTCGGCGAGGCAGGTGGCCAGAACGGCGGCATCCTCGATCGACTGCGCGGCTCCTTGCGCGAAGAAGGGGAACATCGGATGCGCGGCATCGCCCAGAAGGGCAACGGGACCGTGACTCCAGTGCTCAAGTGGCGCCCGGTCAACTAGCGCCCACCGTCCCGGTGTACCGGCCGCCTGGATCAGCTCCCGCAGGCGGGGATCCCATCCCGCGAACTCGGCGAGGAACTCCTCCGTGGTCGCGGTGGCGCTCCATGACTCGACGGTGTAGTCCCCGGCGGGGGCGAACGCGACGAGGTTGACCGCGGTCTCGCCGGAGATGGGGTAGTGCACCAAGTGGTGGCCGGGACCGATCCACAGCGTCTGCGCGCGACGGAGCGCGAAGCCGGGCGCACGGTCAGCGGGCACGATAGCGCGAAACGCACACAGTCCCGAATAGGTCGCGGGCGAAGGTTCGGTCACCGCACCGCGCACGGTGGAGTGCACTCCGTCCGCGCCGATGACGATGTCCGTCTCGACCTGGGTACCGTCGGCGAACGTCAACACCGTGCCGTCGCGGTGGATCGCGACGGACGTGCAGCTCTTGCCGAGTTGTATCGTTCCAGGGGGCACGGCGTGGCCGATCATCTGCAGAAGGTCGGCTCGATGGACGGTGTAGGTGTCCTCGCCGTAGAGCCGCTCACAAGACTCCGCGAGATTCTCGGCGGACAGGATCCGCCCGTCCTCCCAGCGGCGGAACTCCCAACCTACCTCCAACCTGACGGCACGATCCACGAACCGGTTCAGCAAGCCAAGCCGCCGCAGCAGCCGTACCGCGTTGGGAGCGGCCACCAGACCGGCGCCGACCTCCTTCAGCTCCGGAGCTTGCTCGTAGAGCGAGCACCGCAGGCCCGCCCGGTGCAGGAAGGCCGCTGCTGCCAGACCACCGATACCGCCACCGACAATGGCGATCCTGGGAGTGCTGGCAGAAGACGCGACCGTCATTGTGCTCGATTCCCTTCCTGTGGCCTCGGACCATTGTGCGTCCCAGATCCACGCCCGACGAGTGGACGGGCTCCTCGGTTGGCAATGCTGCGCCGTCTCGACTTCTAGCGGAACAGGCGTATCCGTTGGATGAACAATTCGCCCGGATACAGCCGGAATCGCATCGATGTGTCGGAGAAGTCAGCGGGCGGTGATGTTTCTCGTCGCCTCGATTGCCACCCTGCGGGAGCGACTCTCGGGAACGCTCGAGCGATTGATGACCTACTCGGTCGCCCGATTGATCTCCTCCTCGGCTGCGGTGTCGCTTTTGGACTCGTCGCTGCGGTTCGGGTCCTGCTCGTGGTCACGATCTCGATGGCGTGGCTCGGACTGACGATAAGCGGGTCTGTTGTGGTGCTGTTGGCCATCGCCATGAACGTGATTCTCGGCATCACGTTCGGACTTCTGGGGCAGGGGGAGGCGGAGGACGCGATCAAAGCTATGTGTAGAACGGTGCCGAGGGCGAA
>WHSZ01000030.1 GCA_009379845.1 Pseudonocardiaceae bacterium
AGGCTCGGGAGTCCACGGACGACCCCGCCACCGGCGGGGTCGCCGCGCAGCAACGCCGACAGGCGCCCTGGACACCCGAGAAGCGACACCATTACCCTCCGCGCACCCCACACCCCCACGCACGGCCGTGAGCCCCACACCCCTTGAAGTTTCAGCGCGCGACACCACGACCCGCGCGGCGGTCACGGCTCCTCGAGCAGCCCTTCGCGCAGCTGCTCGAGAGTTCTGGACAGCAGCCGGGATACGTGCATCTGCGAGATCCCGACGCGCTCGGCGATCTGCGTTTGGGTCATGTTGCCGAAGAACCGCAGCATCAGGATATTGCGCTCACGTTCGGGAAGTTCGCGCAGCAGCGGTTGCAGCGATTCGCGATAGTCCACCTGCTGCAGCTCGTTGTCGTATTCACCCAGCGTGTCGCCAAGCGAGATGGCATCCGAGTCGCTGGTGACCACCTCGTCCATGGACACCGAGTGGTAGGCGTTGCTGGCTTCCAGGCCCTCGTACACGTTCTCCTTGCTCAGCCCGAGATGCTCCGCGATCTCACTCGGAGTCGGTGCCCTGCCAAGGGTTTGGGCGAGCTCGGTGCCCGCGGAGCTCACCGAGAGGTGCAGTTCCTTGAGCCGGCGGGGTACCCGCACGGCCCAACTCGCATCCCGGAAGTGCCGCCGGACCTCGCCCATGATCGTGGGTACCGCGAAGGACAGGAAGTCCGTTCCGCGTTCCGGGTCGTAGCGGTCCACGGCGTTGATCAGCCCCAGCGTGGCCACCTGGGTCAAGTCGTCACGCTGCTCGCCGCGATTGTTGAAGCGCCGCGCGATGTGTTGTGCCACCGGCAGATGCTCGGTGACCAGCTGGTCGCGCAGCTCGGCGCGGCGCGGATCGTCCGCCTCGAGCGTCGCCATCTCGGCGAACAACGGCGCCAAGTGCTCGTAGTCGCCGCCTGAAGCCCGGGGACTGGTCTTCGGCTCGTCGGAACGCGTCACGCCCTGGCCGCCCTCCGCTTCACGATGTCGATGTGCGCCAGCCGGTGCCCGTTCGCCTTGTCCGGTTGATCCAGCCAGGACTCAGCCGAATCGGTAAGCGTGCTCAGCACCTTCCAACCGAAGGACTCCCGGCCGGGCAACTCCTCGCCACGGAAGGGCAGGCTGGCGTGTACGCCGATCTCGTCGGCGCCCAGCCTGAACCGGCAGACCAAAGTGGACGACGAGTCGGCTCGCGTGATCAATGTCGAGCACACCTCGTCAACCGCGAGCTTCAGATCGGCGATCGTGTCGAGGTCGAAGTCCTGACCGACCGCGAGATTGCTCGCCACCGCACGGATTACCGAGAGATGAGCGAGTTCGGCCTTGACCCGGAGCTCGACGTCGCTCGCGGTGGACGCCTTGCTCTCGGTAACGGATTCGGATTGGCTGAGGTTCACGTCAACGTTCTCCCAACGGTTGCCTGGTCTCCCGATGCGGCGTGTTGGTAACCAGGCTAATGGCAGACGCCGTATCCGCGGCGATTTGCAACTCCTCACGGGGCCGGACGACCAGCACCGGCACACGGGCTCGCGGATCGCTCACCGGGCCGTCCTGGTCGCGGTTGCCTCGCAACCCACCGGAGATGCCCAGTATCCCGAGGTTGGCACAGACGTCCTCGCGTACTTCGGGCTGGTCCCAGCCGATCTCCCCGGTGAACACCAGGGCGTCGATCCGGTCGAGGCCGCTCGCCACGGCCGCGACCTCACGTGCGATTAGGCGCCCGAACACCCGCATCGCCAGCTCGGCCGGGCCGTCTCCGTCCCGGCTGGCGCGAACAAGGTCCCTGGTGTCCGCGGATCGCTCCCCGGAAAGCCCGAGCAGACCGGAATGCCGCTCGAGGCCATCGGCGAGCTCGTCCACACCGAGCTCGGTGTGCCGTAACAACCACACCAGCATGCCCGGATCGACGCTGCCGGACCGAGTGGTCATCGGCACGCCCTCCAACGGGGTGAGTCCCATCGAGGTGTCCACGCTCGTGCCGTCCCGCACCGCGCACACCGAGCAGCCGCCGCCGAGATGGGCCAGCACCACTTGGGTGTCGTCTCGCTCGCGCCCGAGCAGGCCGGCCGCCCTGCGCAGCGCCCACGCGTAGGAAAGGCCGTGGAAGCCGTAGCGTCGCAGGTCCCACCGATCGCGCCACTCGTGGGGCAACGGATAGGTGCTCACCGCGTCCGGTAGCCCGATGTGGAACGCGGTGTCCGGGCAGACGACGTGCGGTGTTTCGGGAAGCCGCCCGCGCACCGTGTCGAGCAACGACAGTGCCCTCGGCATGTGCATCGGGGCCAGCGACTCGGCACGGCGCACCCGCTCCACGACGCGATCGTCCACCGGCGTCGGCTGCCGCACGTCCGGCCCGCCGTGCACAAGGCGGTACCCGACGGCGGCTGGTTCACCGCCGCGACGGTGCAGTTCGTCCAGCGCGGCGTTCGTTTCATCCTCGGTTGGCTGATGTTCGGTGCTCACCGAGTCGAGCACCGTTTCGCCTGCGAGATCCACCAGGTGGGCCTTCAGGCTCGACGAGCCGGGGTTGACCGCGAGCACGGTGCCGGTCACCGGCATCACCCCGCCCACTGCCACTCGGTGAACTCGGGTGGATCCTCACCGTCCCGGTACGCGCGGGCGAGCAACCGATCGCGGGTGCGGGCCAGCTCCTCGGCCACCCCGCCACCGAGCGATGACCAGCCGCGGGCCCGCGATACCGCGGCCGCGGCGAGGTCGTAGCGGCTCATCCGGTTGCTGGCGAGCAGGTCGAACGGGGTGGTCGTGGTGCCCTCCTCGAGATAACCGTGTACGTGGAAGCGGTTCGGGCGGGTGCGCCCGTGCAGCAGTTCGTGCACCGCCGATGGGTAGCCGTGGAAGGCGAACACCACGGGGACCTCGGCGCCGAAACACGCCTCGAAGTCCGCCTCGGTCATGCCCTGCGGATGCTTCTCGTTGGGGGACAGGGTGAGCAGGTCCACCACGTTGACCACCCTTACCCGCAGCTCCGGCGCCGAGGAGCGGAGCAGGGACACCGCGGCGAGCGTCTCGGTGGTGGGGATGTTGCCCGCGCACGCCAGCACCACGTCCGGCTCTCCGCCGCCGTCGGTGCTGGCCCATTCCCAGATTCCGGCGCCGGCACGGCAGTGTTGCCGGGCGGAGTCAAGGTCCAGCCACTGCGGGCTGCTGTTCTTGCCTGCCACCACCACGTTGATCAGATCGGTGGAGGCAAGGCAGCGGCGCATGGTGACCAGCAGGGTGTTCGCGTCCGGCGGCAGGTAGACCCGTGACACGGATTCCTTCTTGTTCAGCAGGTTGTTGATGAACCCCGGGCCCTGATGGCTGTAGCCGTTGTGTTCCTGGCGCCAGCCCTCACTGGTCAACAGGTAGTTCAAGCTCGCGACCGGCTCCCGCCAGTGCACCTCGCGCGCCATCTTCAGGAACTTGGCGTACTGGTTCACCATTCCATCTACAATGGACACGAAGGCTTCATAGCAGGGGAAGACGCCGTGCCGCCCGGTCAGCAGGTAGCCCTGCAGCCAGCCCTGGCAGAGGTGTTCGGAGAGCACTTCCATGACGCGCCCGCCGGATGAGAAGTGCTCGGCGTACTCGTCGGTCGGCCACGAGGCCGCGCGCGGTGTCGCGTTCAGCACCGCCCCGAGCCGGTTGGAGTTCAGCTCGTCGGGGCACATCACCCGGAAATCTCGCCGATCCTCGGTGCGGCGCATCAGCTCGGCGAGCCATTCGCCGAGCACCGGTGTGGCGCCGGCCCGCGCGCCACCCGGCTCGGGAACATCGACGGCGTGCGATTCGAGTTCGGGCAGCGGAAGGTCGTCGCGTAGCAGCCCACCGTTGGTCCGTGCCGCCGCGCCGAGCCGCACCTGGCCGCTCGGTGGAACGCCGAGTACGTCGTCGTGCGGCCGGCCGGATTCGTCGAACAGCTCTTCCGGACGGTAGGAGCGCAGCCACGCCTCCACCAGCCGCAGCTCCTCGTCACTGGAATGCGCCGCGTCCAACGGTACCTGGTGCGCGTGGAAAGTGCCGGCCAGCGGGGTTCCGGACGCGTCGTAGTCCGGCGCGCCCCAGCCTTTCGGGCTGCGCAGGATGATCATCGGCCATACCGGGCGCCCCCGGTGCTCACCGCGCGCCCAACGGTCCCGCAACCCGGCGATCTCGGCGTGCGCCCAGTCCATCGCTTCGCCGAGCGCGGCGTCCGGACTGCCCGCCTTCGTGACGTCCACAATGTACGGTGACCAGCCGCAGCCGTGGAAGTAGGCGACGAGCTCCTCGTCGTCCATCGAGGCGTACACCGTCGGCGAGGAGATCTTGTGCCCGTTCAGGTGCAGGATCGGCAGCACCGAGCCGTCCGTTGCCGGGTCGTGGAACTTGGTGCACTGCCAGGAAGCCGCTGTCGGGCCGGTTTCCGCTTCGCCGTCCCCCACGATGCACGCGACGAGCAGCTCCGGATCGTCCAGCGCGGCGCCGAACGCGGTGGCGAGCGCGTAACCGAGCTCGCCGCCCTCGTGGATGACGCCAGGAACCTCCGGGGAGAGGTGGCTGGGAAACCCGCCGGGCCAGGAAAACCGCCGCACCAGCTCGGCCATCCCGGAGCCGTCCCTGCGAAGGGCGTCATCGTACTCCGCGTGCGTGCCCTCCAACCACAGGTTGGCGTGGATGGCGGGTGCCCCATGCCCCGGTCCGGTGACAAGTATGGTGCGCTGACCGCTCCGCCGCACCAGCCGATTTAGTCCACTGTAGACAAGATTGATGCCGGGGCAGGTTCCCCAGTGACCGAGCAGCCTCGGCTTGAGGTGTTCCCTGCGCAGCGGTTCGTGCAGCAACACGTTGTCCCGCAAGTAGATCATGGCCGCGGACAGGTAGTCGCACGCGCGCCGGTAGCGGCTCAGTGTGTCCTGGTGAGGGGTGCCCTGGCGAGCGGCCTGGTGGCGAGAATCGGGTGTGGTCACCGCCTGTTCGGCCACTCCCGTCACAGTTCCTCCCGCCGCCTCGCCTCGGACAGCACACCGTCACCCGTGGAGTCTGTCGGTGGGTTGCTCAACGCGGCCGTGCCGCCCCGGTCGGCGACCCCGGCGCCGCGCGGCTCGCCCTGCTGCCCGGCACGTGGCACCTCACCGCGCCAGCCGCCGCTTTCCTGCCCGCGCCCCTCGAGGAACTCCCCGAACCGCTGCAGATCGGCGGAAATCTGGCGGCCGAGCATGCCGATGCCCGCGGCTATCTTCTCCGGAAGAGAATCCGGGTGGTACTCCATCTGCAGATGTACGCGGGTGGTCTCCTCGTCGATACGATGGAAGGTCACCACACCGCCATGTTCCGCACCGTGCACCGAGCGCCACGCGATCCGCTCGTCCGGACGCTGCTCGGTGATCTCCGCCTCGAAAGCGCGGGTAACGCCGCCGATGCGGGTTTCCCAATGCGTACGAGTGGGGCTGAGCTGGCGGATCTTATGCACACCGCCCATGAACCGCGGGAAGGCCTCGAACTGCGTCCACTGGTTGTACACCGCTCGCAGCGGCATCCGCACGTCCACGGACTTCTGGATACTGGTCACGCTGGCCTCCTCGCGGCCGCTCGTCAGGCCTCCTATCCTGAGCGGTTACCCGATTCCCACGTCATTACACGAAGCGGCGGGTTTTCCTCGACTGATCCACCCCTCTTCTATGCCGATACGCGTTTTACTGGCTCCTTCTCAGGAAAACACCCAGGGCATGGAAACGACTTCGGACCCGCGTCCCGTGCTTCTCGCGCAGGTCAGTCGATGAGGGCACCGCAACAGGTTTGGAGGTGAGCAATGAGGATCGGCATGGTTTCCGAACACGCCAGCCCGCTGGTCGCGCTGGGGGACGTCGACGCGGGGGGACAGAATCTGCACGTCGCCGAGTTGTCCACGGTGCTGAGCCGGGCAGGACACGACGTCACGGTGTACACCCGCCGGGACGATCCCGACCTGCCCGAGGAAGTGCGCACCGATGCGGGTTACCGCGTGGTGCACGTGCCGGCCGGGCCGCCGAGGCCGGTGCCAAAGGACCAGCTGTTTCCGCACATGGGCGACTTCGCACGGTTCATCGAGCAGCGCTGGCAAGCGGAGCGGCCCGACGTGGTCCACTCGCATTTCTGGATGTCCGGTCTGGCTTCGGTGCTGGCCGCGCGATCGACGGGAATTCCGGTCGTACACACGTTTCACACGCTCGGGATGGTGAAGCGGCGGCACCAGGATGGCGCGGACACCAGTCCCGAGGAGCGGATCGCCATGGAGCGAACCGTCGGCAAGCAGGCCGACCGCATCGCGGCCACCTGCTCGGACGAGGTGTTCGAGCAGATCCGGATGGGCGTGCCACGCTCCCGCATCTCGGTGGTGCCGTGCGGCGTCGACGTCGATCGGTTCACGCCGAATGGTGAAGCCGCGCCGAAGGAGCACAAGCACCGGCTTGTCGCCGTCGGACGACTGGTGCCACGTAAGGGATTCGACACGGCAATCAGTGCGCTGCGGTCCATTCCGGACACCGAGCTGGTGATCGCGGGTGGCCCGGACGAGGGGCGGCTCGGCGACGACCCGGAAGCGAACCGGTTGCTTGAGCACGCCGAGCGGACGGGCGTGGCCGATCGGGTCTTGCTGGCAGGGCAGGTGCTTCGCAAGGACTTGCCGGCGCTGCTCCGCTCGGCGGACGCCGTGGTGTGCACCCCGTGGTACGAGCCGTTCGGGATGGTGCCGCTCGAGGCGATGGCCTGTGGCGTTCCGGTGGTCGCGGCCGCTGTCGGTGGCCTGACCGACACCGTTGTGGACGGCGTGACCGGCGTCCACGTGCCTGCTCAGCGCCCGGATGCGCTGGCTACCAAACTGCGCGGTCTGCTCGCCGATCCGGCGCGGCGGGACGCGTACGGCATCGCCGGATGTGATCGGGCGCGTTCGCGGTATTCCTGGGATCGCGTCGGCATGGACACGGTGCAGGTGTACGAGCGGGCGGGTGCGGTGCCTGCCGGTGCCGCGGCGCCTGCCGAGGAGATGGCTGGTGAGGTGCTATGAGCGTGCTCGGTAGGCCGTCCCCACCAGGCATGCTTATCACCTGTTCTTTTCCTTGGTCGGCAGCAGATCTATCACGTCCGGGAGCACTTCGCGCGCGGAAACCGATGCCACAACCGACCCGTCGTGCTCGCAGCCCGTCCCATCGAAGCCGGCGTATTCCACGTCGCACAGCGGGCAGCGCGCCGCCGTGGACACGTGCACCCGGTGCCGGTCCCGCCCGAGGGGACCGGCGTTGATCAGGTTGGCCGCCCAGTAGACGCTCACCGTCGGGGTGCCCACCGCGTCCGCCAGGTGCCGGGGACCGCTGTCGTTGGCCAGCAGCACTTCGCTGCGGGCGAGTACCCCGGTCAGCCCGGCCCCGCTCAGGACGCCAGCGAGCGGTCGCACGGTGTCGTGCGCGGTCCTCGGCAGCCGATCCCGGCACGCCGTGGCGAGTTCCCGCACCAGCTGCCTCTCGTCGGCCGAGCCCACGATCGCGATGCCCGTGCCGCCATCGGCCGCGGCCACCGCGACCTCCGCGAACCGCTCGACAGGCCAGCGCCTGCGCGGATCGGTGCCGCCGGGATGGACGGTCAGCACCGGCTCGGGCAGGCCGGCCAGCGCCGCACTGCCCTCCGCGAGATCCTGGTCGGTCACCGCCACCCGTGGGCGCAGCACGGTGGGCTCCGCACCAGCCAGCCCAGCGATCTCCAGCACCCGGAACACATCGTGCTGCCGCGTGTCGTAAGGCACGGTGCGGTCCAGTGCCCCGGCGTCCGGTGCCCGCGCCCCGACGCTCAGCCGGGCCTGCAGGCGCTGCACAAAGCCGTTCGACCACGTGCCGCCATCGTGCAGCTGCACGGCTACATCGACGGGCCGGGCCCGTTCCAGCAGCCGCCGCTTCGCTGGTTCACCGGGTTCGGCCGACACAGCGGACCGTGGTAATGCCAGCACGGTGTCCACCGGACTTGGCCGGCAACCAAGCAACGCCGCATGACCTGGCGAACCGATCATGACCAACTCCGCCTGCGGGTAGGCATCCGCGAGGGCTTGGATCGCGGGCATGGCCAGCAGCAGATCGCCGAGCCCGCCGCCACGCAGCACCACGATGCGCCGAACGTCCGGCAGTCGTGCCGCGGCCGGCCCGGCCGCTACCGAGCTCGGGGCCGGCTGCCCCGGGAGCACACCATCACCTCCTAGGAGGGGTTCCGACCTGCCGCGCGGGATTCCCGATTCGCCCGGAGGCCAAACCAGGTGTGCACCGCCGACCTGCGGGTAGCCGAGGCCCGACGGCCCGAGGAACAAACGGGGAGGTGCCGGCTGACCGGGGGCCGGCCGACCGAGGGTCAGCCGGCCGGGCCAGCCGTTACGTCATGCGGCGACGGCGTCCATCGCATCGTCGACGGTTTCGTACAGCGGAAGGGCGTCGTCCAGCCCGGTCGCCTGGAGTGGGCGGGTCACCGCGTGGCGAGACGCCACGACCGCCCATTTCAGCTCGGTCTTCGCGACCCGGGTGCCGGTTTCCACCAGCACCGACAGGCCGGACGAGCCGAGAAAGCCAACGCCGTCCAAGTCGAGGACCAGCCCGCCGGCACCCGAGAGGTGCTCATCGATGCATTCCCGCAACGTCGGCGCGGCGAGGATGTCCACCTCGCCGCTGACGTGCGCGAGCACCACACCACGAGTCGGTCGCTCTACATCGATACGGATCGCTTGCCCGGGTGGGGGAGTCTGTCCGGGTTCCGGGTGGGTGCCGGACCCGCCAGCCGATTCCGCGACCGGTTCCAGATTCTGGTTTCGCACCTGCGTGCTCCCTTACTTGTCGCGGACCTGACCGGGAGCGAATGGCGATGACGAGCCAGCATGTACGGGGCACTGAGCGGTGTGCCAGCGACTCGATGTGAACTCGCCCGCCGTGGTCCCGGCGCGGCTGTCTGCTCAACCGCTCGTTTTCCACCGTACGGAGCTTCGGATCAGCACACAACCGAAGGCGGCGTAGGCCACCGATCGGGTGGCCGTGATCGACGAAATCGCTTCTCCATCGGGGCACGCATGTCATTCGCCTCGGTTGCCGTGTGGCGACTCCCGGTTGCCGAGCGGCGGAACGTCCGGATCGTCGTCGGCAGGCGGCTCGGGATCGCGCCACTCTTCGGCCCGGTTAGGCCGGTTGCCGCGCAGGGTGCCCTCCAGTTCGTGCTTGAGTTCGTCGTCCTGGCGGGGCGCGTGTCGATCGCTTCCGCGGTGCATAGGACTCCCTTCGTTGCGGGATCAGGGATGGCGCAGCAGGACCCCGATCCCGTCGGTCAGTGCGAGCTCGTCCGGCTCGCACACGAGTTCGGCGTTCACCGCTATGGCGGCCATCGGGATGGCTTCGTCCGCACGCTGCTTGCTCGGTTCGCCGGTGCCCAGCTCGTCGGATTCGTGCAGTGCGACCTGTGCGGGATCCGTCCCTGCCCAGATCAGCCGATCCGCCACTTGCGGATCGCTGATCAGCACGGTGGCCGCGTTCGCCGTGCGGAGCACCGGGATGGCTTGATCCAGGCCCTGCACGGCCAGCCCGCCGTCCCGCTCGAACTCCGCGTGGAACCGTTCGACGAGATCTCGCAGCTGCGCATTGCGTTGCTGGGCAAGGGTCTCGTTCACCTCATCGTCCAGCGCGGCGAGGTCGGTATGCTCGTCCAGCCTGCCGGTGTCCGGGTTGCTGTCCAGCTCATGCGCCATGTCGCGGGAACGCGGGGAGAGCGCATCGCGCAACGCACGGCGAGCCTGCACCTCGCCGGCGATCACCAGGGTCCGCGCGCCGACCCGGCTGACCAGTTGGTCCACTTCGTGCGCGACGTCGGTGATGTTGTGTTTCACGGTTTCCTCGGCGTGTTTTTGCATGCTGCGGTGCGCCTCGCCGCCGGCGCGCGCCTTGTGAACCGGATGGTCCTCGCCTCGAACCGTGGGCGTGGCCAACGTTTCGCCGTTGCGGTCAACCGCACGCAGGTTCGCGCCCGTGCTGTCAACCAGCGCGACCACATGGGAAACCGGCTGGGCGGAGTGCCGCGCGAGCGGCAGTAGGTATGGCAACGGGGAGTAGCGAACGACGGAACGAGGCGGCGGTTCCGCGAGCACGCGATCGACCTGCACACCGTCCGCGTTCGCGATGATCGCGCGACCGGACCGGCCGACCGCGGGCGGACCGCTGGCGACGGCGTCGTCCAGCAGACTCAGCAGGCTCTCCGGTGCGCCGTCCGCGGCCAGCTGGTCGCGCAGCGCCCGCCAGCGCAGCTCCAGTTGTTTGGCCGCGTCTTCGGTGTCGTGAGAGCTGTCGAAGTAGATGGACGCGAACGGTCCGGTGGCCGTGGTCAGCTCACGCAGCGGCGCGGTGTGCACTACTGCCTCCTCATTCACGACTGTGTGTCGCCAGCGGGATACCCGGCCTCCGGTGCCGCCAATCGCGGTTGAGCTCGCGAGCGATTGGGTACCAGGACGGCGAAACCGCCGCGTGAGGAGGACGACGTGAGCCTGGGTAACGAGGATCCGGGAACGCCGCCGCAGGACACCGGCCCGCCGGACGAGGTGGAAACCGACCCTGCCGCGTTGAACAGCAGTGAGGATCTGGACGAGGACCGGCTGCACGTGGATCCGCTCGAGAAAGGTGTCGAGCCGCCGGAACGGTGGTCGGCCGCGGATCGGGAGGAGATGACCCCGTTCGAAGAAGGCCGTGGGCAGGACATCGAACACCGGCTCGCCGAGGAGCGTCCCGACGTGCGAGAAGCCACGATCCCGCAGCGCCCGGTCGGCGCCACCCCGGCCACCGACCTCGACGAGACGATCGACTACGTCACCGAGGATCCGGAACCGGTGGCGCCGGACGAGCCGGCGAGGGAGACCTCGTCGGCCGCGACGCGCAGGGGCCAGGCCGCCGACGAGGCAGGCGGTTCGATGGCCGAGACGATTCGTACCCCGGACGAACCGGAGTGATGGTCGGGCGGTTCACGACCGGCCCGAGCGAAGGGCCAGCCAGGTGTCTTTGGCGGCCTGCCTGGCCGCCGCGCTCGGCCGCTCCGGCGGGCTCGGCTCGGCCGCGTACGGGGCGAGCAATTCGTCCGTGGTGTTCTCCGCCGGAGTATCGGTCACCAGCTCGACAAGCGCCACCGTCAGCTCGCGAAGCTTGACGTTGAAGCGCTGGCTGGCCCGAACGAGCGCGTTGAACGCTTCGGGCGCCGCACAGCCGAGTTCGCCCATCACCAGACCCTTTGCCTGCTCGATGGTTCGGCGGTGCTGCACCATCTTGATCAGCTGGTCGGCCCGCAGGGCTTCGGTCGAGTAGTGCTCGACCAGTGCCGCGGCGGTGGCG
Organism: Pseudonocardiaceae bacterium; assembly: GCA_009379845.1. Lineage (GTDB taxonomy): Bacteria > Actinomycetota > Actinomycetes > Mycobacteriales > Pseudonocardiaceae > Tamaricihabitans. The sequence continues at coordinate 11,369 of WHSZ01000030.1, forward strand.
AGTACCGGTTCGATCCCTTCCACACCTTGCAGGTCGTGCGGCGTCGGTTCGTGGTCCAGATACACGCTCAACACGACCGGCCCCTCGTCATCCCAGCTGCCGGACGCGGTCATGACGGCGACCTGGGACGCCACGTCCGTCAGGGTACGCACCCGCTCGGCCAGTTCCGGCCAGCGCTCGTCTTGGGTGATATCCGGGGAGACCGTCGGTTCCTGAGCCGACACGGTATGCGTGGTCGGGCCGGTGCCCGCGTGCCATTGCCACGCGTCCAGTTGCGTCGCGATGCCGATGGTGACCAGCGGCCGCGGGCGCTCACCTGCCGCGGTCAACCCGACGCCAAGGCAGCCGCGCACGTGCGTCTGGACGTAGTCGAGCAGCTTCTCCAGCAGATCCGGTCCGACGCGGTGCTGCCCGAGGTCTCCGGCGGCATTGGTTGGCTCCAAGGCTATCGCTCCATTGTCGGTTTCGCCTTGTGATACCCGCGAAGCGCTCGGGTACACGCCGTGCCGGTTTCGAGTGCTGCGTGGTCGGGCATTCACGCTGGCATGACTACGAAGCGGGCCGGCGCCGAGCAGTTCGTGCCGGAACGTGGCGGGATGAGCCGGCTGCGCACCGCGGTGCAGGACTGCCAGGGGTGTGGCCTCTACCGCGACGCGACCCAGGCGGTTTTCGGTGCGGGGCCGGTACCCGCCGCTGTGTTGATGGTCGGCGAGCAACCCGGCGACGAAGAGGATCGCGAGGGCGAGCCCTTTGTCGGTCCCGCCGGCCGGCTACTCGATCGGGCGATGGACGAGGCGAAGATCAACCGCGACGACGTATACGTGACCAACGCGGTGAAGCATTTCAAGTCCATCCCTCCTGAGCGTGGAAAGCGCCGGATACACCGGAAACCGTCAAGGGCGGAGGTCGTCGCCTGCCGCCCATGGCTGCTGGCCGAACTGGCCACGGTGCGCCCGGAGCTGGTGATCTGTCTCGGCGCCACCGCGGCGCAATCCGTTCTGGGACCATCATTTCGGGTGAGTAAGGAGCGCGGAACGGTGCGCGAGATGCCTGGCGAGCTTGCCAAGCATGCTTCCGAGGCGTTGGCGACCGTGCATCCGTCCGCTGTGCTGCGTGCGCCCGACCGGCGGGAGGCATACCAGGGGTTGCTAGCGGATTTGCGTGTTGCCGCAAGCACTTTGTCCGCGTAGCGTGTGCCGCTGCTTCGTCCCAGCGCAGCCGGGGGAAAGTGACACGCGTGCGACCCAGGCAGCGCGCCGGTGCGAAGGCACGTACGGTGTGGGAATCGCGCAAGACGCGCGTTAGACGTCGATGAGAAAGGGCGAATCATGCTCGCCATGACTGACGCTGCCGCCGAGGCGATCAACGCGCTCACGGCGCAGGAAGGACAGGACGAGTCCGGTGGACTGCGGTTCGCCGTGCAGGCCGATGAGCAGGCCGGCGCCGCGCTGGCGCTTTCCCTTGCTCCGCAACCCGAAACGGGCGACGAGGTACTCAAGGCGGAGACCGGTGCCCAGGTCTTCCTGGACACTCAGGCCGCCGAATACCTGTCGGACAAGGTCTTGGACGTGCAGCAGGACGGCGAGGGCCAGCTGAACTTCGCCATTCGCGAACAGGGCTGAGCACGTTCGGCGCGGGCACGTCACCTACCGGCGCCGTTTGAATCACGTCCATTGGTGGTAGGTCTCCTTTCGAGGAGGTGCGCCGATGACTCTCCCCGTCGGGGTCCATACCGGAGACATCGAGCTTTCCGGTGATCTCACGGTGCCCGCCGATGCGCAGGCCGTCGTGGTGTTCGCGCACGGCTCGGGCAGTTCTCGGCACAGCTCGCGTAACCGTGCCGTAGCAAGAACTTTGCAGGACAGCCGGTGCGCGACGCTGCTGTTCGACCTGCTGAGTTCCGCCGAGGAGAAGGCGGACGAACAGACCGGGCATCTTCGGTTCGACATCGAGTTGCTGACCGGCCGGCTGGTGGACGCGCTGGAGCTGGTCGCGAGCCGCGACGATGTTCGGGATTTGCCGATCGGTGTCTTCGGTGCGAGCACGGGTGCCGCCACCGCGTTGTGTGCCGCCGCGCGTCGACCTGAACTGGTGCGCGCGGTGGTTTCGCGTGGCGGGCGGCCGGATTTGGCCGGCGATGAGCTGGAAAGCGTGCTGCCGCCCACCCTGCTGCTGGTTGGCGACCGGGATGAGCAGGTCATGGAGCTGAACCGGCAAGTCGAACCCCGGCTCGGTGGCACGCGTCAGCTCACCCCGATTCCTGGAGCCAGCCACCTATTCCAGGAGCAGGGTGCGCTCGAACAGGTCGCCGAGCATGCGGCTCAGTGGTTCCGCACGCACTTGATCAGCGGCTGACACTTCCTCGGCAGGACAGCTCACGGTGGATTCGCCGGTATCCCGGCGAGAACAGGGGAAGTTGAGTCATGGCCGAGACAGTTGGTGACTTTCTGCTCGCCCGGTTGCGCGACTGGGGAGTCGAGCATGTCTTCGCCTATCCGGGCGACGGCATCAACGGTTTGGTGGCCGCTTTCGGGAAGGCGGACAACCAGCCACGATTCGTGCAGGCGCGGCACGAGGAAATGGCCGCATTCCACGCCGTGGGGTACGCGAAGTTTCGCGGCACGGTCGGGGTCTGCATGGCTACCTCCGGGCCGGGCGCGATCCACCTGTTGAACGGGCTGTACGACGCGAAGCTCGATCACGTGCCGGTCGTCGCGATCGTGGGCCAGACGGCGCGTAGCGCGATGGGTGGTAGTTACCAGCAGGAAGTCGACCTGAAGTCGCTGTTCAAGGATGTCGCCAGCGAATACGTGGTCGAGGTGAACGTCGCGGAGCAGCTGCCGAACGCACTCGACCGGGCGATGCGTATCGCCGAAACGCAGCGAGCTCCCACCGCGCTGATCGTTCCCGGTGATCTGCAGGAGAGCGAGTATTCCCCGCCGCAGCACGAGTTCAAGCACGTCCCATCCAGCCCGCCCGGCTGGGCGGCGCCGGTTTCGGTGCCGGGTGAGGACGACATCGCGCGTGCCGCCGAAGTGATCAACTCAGGCGAGAAGCTAGCGATCCTGATCGGGCAGGGGGCGCGCAACGCGACCGAGGAGGTGCGCGAGCTGGCCGACGTGACCGGTGCTGGTGTCGCGAAAGCCTTGCTGGGGATGGATGTGCTTTCCGACGAACTATCCTATGTGACCGGTTCAACCGGCTTGCTCGGTACCCGGCCGAGCTATGAGTTGATGCGGGACTGTGACACGCTGCTGATCGTCGGCTCGAGCTTTCCGTATTCGCAGTTCTTGCCCGAGTTCGGGAAGGCTCGGGCGGTTGAGATCGACTCCGACGCGCGGTTCATCGGGATGCGGTACCCGACCGAGGTGAACCTGGTCGGGGAGGCCAAGGCGACGGTGCGCGCGATGCTGGCACACATCCGTCGCACCGAGGACCGATCCTGGCGCCGGACCATCGAGTCCAATGTGGAGCGCTGGTGGGACACCATGGAAAAGCAGTCCATGGTGGACGCTGATCCGGTGAATCCGATGCGGGTTGTGCACGAGCTGTCCTCCCGCATTCCGGACAACGCGATCGTGACAGCCGATTCGGGTTCGGCCACGAACTGGTACGCCCGCAATCTACGGTTCCGCGGCCGGATGCGAGGCTCGCTTTCCGGCACACTCGCCACGATGGGATGCGGTGTGCCGTACGCGATCGGTGCGAAGTTCGCGTATCCGGACCGCCCGGCGATCGCACTGGTCGGCGACGGGGCGATGCAGATGAACGGGATGGCCGAACTGATAACGATCGCCCGTTACCGGGAGCTGTGGTCGGACCCGCGATGCGTGATTTGCGTGCTGCACAACAACGATCTGAATCAGGTCACCTGGGAGCTGCGCGCGATGGGCGGGTCGCCGAAGTTCACCGAATCGCAGGACCTGCCCGAGCTGTCCTACGCCGATTTCGCCCGCATGGTCGGACTGGTGGGCGTCTCGGTGGACAGCCCAGACGATCTCGGCGCCGCCTGGGACCAGGTGCTCGGCGCCGAGGTGCCCGCGGTGCTGGACGTGCGGTGCGATCCCAATGTGCGCCGATCCCGCCACACGCCACCTTCGAGCAGATCAAGTCCACCACCGAATCGGTGCTGCGCGGCGATCCGGATTCGTGGGACATGATCGTGCGCGGTACCCAGACGAAGGCGCAGGAGTTCATGCCGAGCGGCTCGAGTCGCTAACCGTCAACTGGTTCGTCAGAAGGGCGGTGGCTCGGTGGGCTTTGCCAGCTGTGGTTCGGGTTCGGCGATGGGTTCCGGCTCGGTGATGTGCACGGTGCCGGTGGGTGTGGTGACCTGATACGTGCCATCCGGGAGGTGGCGGAAGGTCCAGCCGGGCATGCGGCATTCCTTGTCGCGGGCGCGGACATACTCGTTCAGCGCGGCCGGCGGCCGGTAGCGGGTGCGCCCGACGTCGAGGAGTTGCCCGGTTGCCGGGTCGGTGATTAGCCGACGCCAGGTGCTGTGTGGATAGTGCGCGATCTTCCTGGCGATGCCGGCAGGGATCGGGCCGTACCCGGCGAGATCACCGGGTAGCTCGTCGGCGCCCGTCAGCGTGGTGACCGGCACGGTTACCTGTACCTGCACGTGCACCTGCCGTGTGTTCCCTTCGACCTTGCCGAGTAGCAAGTCCGAGAACACGTCGGCGCGGATTTGGTCCATCGTGCGTTTCTCGTCGCAGGTGTTGATGTTCCGCGCGATGGCGTCGATGCGGCCGTAGATGGACGACACTGTTTCGGCCGGCAGATAGGCCCATAGCTGGCTCATCCCGTCAAGGTCGTCCCCGTGTTTCACACACCGGTCGGACCGCTTGGCCATGGCGCGTTCGGTGCCACCGCACGGGTCGAGCTTCAGTGCCGCCCGCCGGGCTTTACGTTGGATGGAGACGGGATCTTTGCCTTTGGCGCTCGGAGCGACGTGCGCGTCGACCTTGCGGGCGTGCTCGTCGTCCAACCCGATGGTGGCCAGTGCGATGCGGTCGGCCTTGTAGGCGTCGAGTTCGCCGCGTTCCATAGCGGCGAGGGTTTCCGGAAGTCGGGTGGTAAGTTCGTCGGCGCGCCACACCTGCGGTTGCCCCATACCTTTTGACGACGACAATGCGAGTGCGACTTCGTCTTTGACGAACTCGGAGTCGCCGCGCAGATCGCTCAGTCGTCGGGTGGCGTGCGCCTGAATGGCTTGTGCTCGTGCGATAAGTCCCTGCCCCGCTGTGAGTAGCCCGTTGACTTGCGAGGCGGTCATGCCCTTAATGTCGGCCCCGGAAAGCCCGAAGAACGCGGCCGGCTCCCATTTAGCGTCCTCGGGATCAGCGAAAATATCGAAATCCGGGTCGTACCCGGATAACTCCACCCCAGTTGCGGTCATGACATTCATTTTAGTCATCGAACATATGGTCGACAACTAGTTTATAAAATACTACCCATGTGAGTGGTGCTGGAATACTGCGGGCGGCAATCGTGCCTGTCCCTTCTCGCCGGTTAGCTGTCCGTCAGCCGCCATAATGCACGCCTGGCAGGCAGCACCATTACCGCTAACGCATGCGCGTTGCCGCGCTCGGGCGGGTTTTCCGAGTTGAGTTCCTGGTCGATTCGGTCCAAGCGCGTATCGCAGTCATTGACGATATCCATGAACTCGTTGGGAGTGGCGTCGCGGTCCGCGCGCAGCCGGAGTGCTTTGGCGAGCGAATCGAGGGCGTCGGCCAGCGCGGCGCGCGAGTCGGGATGCGGATGGTCAGCGGTGGTTTTCAGTTCGGTGACCGATCGCGCCGATCCGGCGATTTCCCGGATGTGCGGCCATACGGCGCGCAGATGTAGCAGCGGATACCGGTACCACTCCTGGCCAGAGTAGTTCGGTGGGCGAAGCTGGCGGCGCATATTCAGCCGCCTGCCTTCCTGGCTCCAGCTGATGGCGTCCTCGGCCTGCCGGATCAGTCTTTCCGCGTCTTGCGCCTGTTTCAACCATATTTCCGGATGCTCTGCGGGGTGCTCGTCACGCAGCGTCGCGGCGATCCCGGTCACCAGCTCGGCGAGTTCCTTGGCGAGGCGCTCGGTGGCCACCCGGGCCCTTTCTCCGTACCAGGGCGGGAGTATCAGCGCGTTGACTACGGTACCGATCGCCGCGCCGAGGGCGATCTCCACGAACCGGTCGAGCAGCAACACTTGATGACCGGCTGCTTCATAGGTCAGCAACAGCAGCCCGGTGATCCCGACCCAGGCGCCGCTGTCCCCGAATACTCGCAGCCGCCCGATCAGGAGTCCGACCAGGACGATGGCGCCAAGACCGAGAGTGGCGGACGGAATCCACTGCTGCACCGCCGCGGCGAGCAGCACGCCGCACGCCACCGCCGTCACTTGCTGAGCCGAGGACCGTAACGAGCGGTACACGGTCGGCTCGATAAGGAACACCGCCGCGTACGGCGCCAGAAACGGCTGCGCCAAGTGGAGGAGGTCCTTCGCGATCACCCACGCCGCCACCCCCGCCAACGCGGCCTTGCCTGCCTGGGTAACGCTCTGGAGACCGGATGGTTGGCCTACCGCCCGGCGCAGCCATCTCAGCGCCGGTCTCACACCGCATCAGGCATGGGAGGCCTGCGGCGCGATGACGTCGAACCGCAGCTCGTTGTCGGCACGCTCGACTCTGACCTTGGTGCCCGCGGGCAGCTGGCCTTCCAGCATCAGCTCGGAAATCCGGTTGTCGACCTCGCGCTGGATCGTGCGCCGCAACGGCCGCGCACCGAACTCCGGCTGGTGACCGCGTTCGCTGAGCCAGGCAATCGCCTCGTGCTCGAACTCCAGCTCGATGTCCTGGGCGTGCGCCCTGCGTTTGGTGTCCTCGAGCAACAGCTCGGTGATCCGGTTGAGTTGTTCTTGCTCCAGCCGGCGGAACACGATGATCTCGTCGATCCGGTTCAGGAACTCCGGGAGGAACGAGTCACGCAACTTGCGCATCAGCCGTTCGCGCAGCGGGCGGTCGGCATCTTCCTCCCGTGGTGGCGCGAAGCCCAGCGCCCCCTGTGTGCCGCTGACAACGAGCTCGGAGCCGATGTTGCTCGTCATGATCAGCACCGTGTTCGTGAAGTTGACCGTTCGGCCCCGACCATCGGTGAGCCGGCCGTCGTCGAGGACCTGCAGCAGCACGTTGAACACTTCCGGGTGCGCCTTCTCGATCTCGTCGAGCAACACCACCGAGTACGGCCTGCGCCGCACCGCTTCGGTCAGTTGCCCGGCCTCCTCGTAGCCGACGTACCCGGGCGGGGCGCCGACCAGCCTGCTGATCGTGTGCCGCTCGCTGTACTCGCTCATGTCCAACCGGATCATCCGGTCGTCGTCGCCGAACAGCGCTTCGGCAAGGGCCCGCGCCAGTTCGGTCTTCCCGACACCAGTTGGGCCGAGGAAGAGGAAGCTTCCGGATGGTCGATCGGGTTCGGCCAGCCCGGTGCGGGACCGGCGTACCGCTTCGGAAACCGCCTGCACGGCCTCGTCCTGGCCGACTACCCTGCCGTGCAGGTGTTCTTCCAGGTTCAGCAGGCGTTCGCGCTCAGCCTGGGTGAGCTGGCTGACCGGAACCCCGGTGAGCCGCGAGACGATCCCCGCGATGTCCTCACCGGACACTTCCAACGTGTCGGTGGACCGGCCATCTTTGCGGGCATTCTCGATCCGATCACGCAGCTCGGTGATCTCGTCTCGCAACGCCGACGCCCGCTCGTACTGCTCATCGGCGACGGCCTGGTCCTTGTCCCTGCACAGCTGATCGAGCTGCGACTCCAGTTCCCGCACCTGAGATGTGCGCCGGCCGCTACGCAGCCGCACCCGTGCGCCGGCCTGGTCGATGAGATCGATGGCCTTGTCCGGCAGGAAGCGGTCCGTGATGTAGCGATCCGCCAGGTTGGTGGCCGCGGACAGCGCCTCCTCGGTGAACCGGACCTGATGGTGAGCCTCGTACCGATCCCGCAGCCCGTACAGGATCGCCAAGGTGTCCTCCACGGTCGGCTCGGGCACCAAGATCGGCTGGAAGCGGCGTTCCAGCGCGGGATCGGTTTCGACGTTCGCGCGGTATTCGTCCAAAGTGGTCGCACCAACGGCGTGCATCTCGCCCTTTGCCAGCGCGGGTTTGAGCATGTTGCCGGCGCCCATCGAGCCTTCCGACGAGCCCGCCCCAACCACGGTGTGCAGCTCGTCGATGAACACGATCAGCTGGTCGCGCTGCCCGCGGATCTCGGAGAGCAGGTTGTTCATCCGCTCCTCGAAGTCGCCCCGGTACCGGGTTCCGGCGACCAGGGCGCTCATGTCGAGCTGGACCACCCGCCGGCCGAGCAAGCTGTCCGGCACTTCACCGTCCGCGATCCGCTGCGCGAGACCTTCCACAATGGCCGTCTTGCCTACCCCGGCTTCGCCGATCAATACCGGATTGTTCTTGCTACGCCTGGAAAGTACTTCGACGGTTTGCTCGATTTCCTGGTCCCGGCCGACAACGGGATCGATGTTGCCGGCGGCGGCGAGATCGGTGAGGTCACGCGCGTACTGGTCGAGTGTCTTCGTGCTGGACGGCTGGCCGGCCTGCTCCCTCGCGCCCTGGTGCCCGTCGCCGAGCACCGCGCGGCGCAGCGATTCCGGTGTCACCCCGGAACTGGCCAGTATCCGCCCCGCGCCGGACTCCGGATTCGCCATCAGTGCGAGAAGCAGGTGTTCCGGACCGATATAGGACGACCCGAGCCCGCGCGAGACGCGGTGCGCGTCCAGCAGCGCACGCTTCGCGGCCGGCGTCAGGGTCGACGCGGTTGCGCGCGCGCCACCCACGTTCGAGCGCTGCTCGATTTCCCTCTGTAGCGCCGAAGGATCCGCGCCGGCGCGCTCGAGTAGCTCGCGGGTGGGCGAGCCGAGCGTGGTCGCCCACAGCAGTTGCTCGGTGTCCAGGTCCGTGCGACCCCACTCCGCCGTCTGTTGCGCCGCTTCCGCGAGTAGGTCGCGTGCTTGATCGCTGAGTAGCCGGGTGATGTCCACCGAATAGGCTGGCCGTCCCGGTGCGCCCGCACCGAAGAATCGCGCGAGAAATTCGTCGAACGGACTCGACCCGGAGCCCCCTGCTCCAAGATAGCCTGCCATGGATTTCCCTTCCGCGAGAATCTCCTTTCGTCAAAGGGATTCCCACCCCTGCCAGGGCACAAACGAAACCCGGCGGCGAGAACCGTTCCCGCCGCCGGGAATCCGTCCGCTACACGCTACGGTGCGAAAGGCCGTCGCGGATCTTGTCGATCAGGCCAGCACCTGGATCGAGGATCAAGTTGGCTGGCAGCCGATCCGGCGCGGCCGGGTGCGGCCTGGTTGGCGCGATTTGCTTGGCCCGCAATACCTTGTCGCCCAGATCATGGAGCTCATCCGCGGCGCAGGCCGCACGCAGCCGTGGCAGGATGTCCCACTCTTCCTCCTCGACGTGGTGCCGGACATCCTTGATCAACTCGCGGAGCAGCTGATCGAACTTGGGGTCCGTTGGCTCGCGGCCCTGCAAGTCCTTCATGACCCGCTCCGCCTGGGAGTGTTCCTCGATTTCGTGGTCAGCGATCTCGTCGCCGTTGGTGAGCCGCTCCCGGATCGCCGGGTACATGAACTGTTCCTCGGCTACCGAATGCCGTACGAGTTCGGCGATCGCGTGTTCTGCGAGCTGACTCCGCCGCTCGGCGCTGGCCGAGCCGGTTTCCAGTTCCGCGAAAACGCCGTCGACGGCGCGATGATCCTCGATGATCACGTCGATCAGGTTGGTGTTCGGTTCCGTGGTGGGCACTTGTCCTCCAGTCAGCCGGGAAGCGGCGGCGGCCGGAAAGCCGCCGCCAAGGGGCCACACCCACATACCCTCGATCGCGGGAAGTCAACCCACCCGGGCTCGCTCAGCCCAGCTCGTCGAGCACGGCACCGCAGGCTTGCTCGCAGCGGTAGCAAGCGTTGGCGCACGCCTCGCAGTGCTGATGTGCGTCGGCGTGCAGCTGGCACTCGTCGGCGCAGCTGCGGCAGATCAGCTGGCAGGCGTGCACCACCGTGCGTACATCGGTGGCGCCATCCCCGGTCAGCCGGGTTAGGATGCGGGCCGTGGCCTCGCAGATATCGGCGCAGTCAAGGTCGAGCCGGATACATCTGGCCAGCCCCTGGATATCGCTCTCGGTCAGGCACGCACTGGCGCACGCCTGACAGGCCTGCGCGCAGACCATGCATTCCTCGATACAGGTTGTCAGTGCTTCGCTGCTGACCTTGGCCGGCTGAGCTGGGTGTGTTTCCAGCATGCGCATCGCTTGCGTCATGGTCGCGCTCCTTCCGAAAGGACAGTTGAAAGGATGCTGAAAGGATGCTGCCAACGACCTACCCGCCGCTCGGGTGAGTTACGCGGGGCGCGACGGTGGATGCCGGTGAGGTTGATCAGGTCCGGATGGCCTCGTCGACCGTCTTCCGGATCTCGAACAGCTCCCGCAGGCCGGTGATCTCCAGGGGGCGTAGCACCGGATGCGTGTCGGTGACCAGGCGGAGCGCTAGGTCCAGTTCGTCGGCCCGGCGGGCGGCCGCCACGAGCGCCGCGAGACCGGCCGAGCCGAGGAAACCGACCTGCGTGAGCTCGAGTATCACGCGGGTGTTGCCCGCCACCAGATACCCGCGCAGCTGCTCGTCGAACGTGTCCGCGGTGGCCAGATCGACCTCGCCCGCGATGTAGAGCACGACCGACCCGGTTTCGGGGTCGTGCTCCGCGGTCACGTCAAGTCGAGCGCCGCCAGCCGGTGTTGCGGTGGGATCGACCACGAAGACTCTCCTGAAAGCACACTCGACCTCCGGATTCGGCCTACCTGCCGATCCGCCGTACGTCGCCGGCTGACTGCTTAACCGCTGGGTCACCGTAGCGTGCTCGGCCGATCCTCACTAGGCCGGGCCGCCTACGCCGGCCAGCCGATCGGGTCGCGTGCGTGTAGTGGCTGGCCCGCCGGGGTACGCAGCGGGGCAGCGAGCAATCGGGTAGCACGGGTGGAATGGAGTAGGTCATGCGCGACCTCACGGCGGACCCGCAACGCGCCGAGGGGCCACCTGTGGTGTGGGAAGGCTCGGCGAACGCGCGTGCTGTAGTCGTCCTGGACCCCTCGGGGGCGGCGAAGCACGACGAGCTGCCGGCGACCTGGCGATCGCTGGCCGAGCGCCAGCAGGTGGTGTGGTGCCGGACGCCGGCGAGCGGCTCGCTTGCCGATGCCGACGAGGTGCTCGGCAGGCTTACCGCTCGCGATGCCGTGGTGGACGTGGTGGCGAGCGGACCGATCGCGGAGAACGCGATGGCGCTCGTCGGCCAGCACCGCGGTCACGTGCGGTCCCTGCTGCTGGTGGATCCCGGCGCGGAGCACGAGCACGTCTCCTCGGCCGGGGCGCGCAGCGCGGACGCGGCCTGGACGCGCCGGGTCAGCCGGCGCTGGGAGGACCTGGACGCGGACGGCGTTCGGGTCCGCGTGGTCGCACACAGCGAGCCGACCGAGCGGGACCGGATCGAGCCACCGCTGCCGCTCGGCCATCCGGACGTGGTGAGCGCGGTCGCGGATGCGCTGGAGGCGTTGGAGAGTGATCCGCTCGCGCGTTGACGGCGCGAGCACTGGCGAAGGGAGCGCCGATGAGGGCCGTCGTCTGGCACGGACCCGGAAAGATCGACTTCGAGGAGGTGCCGGATTCGCGCGTTCGCGACGAGTTCGCCGCAGAACGTGCCGAAGCGGGCGAGGCGTTCGGCAACCGAGAACCAGGGTGGATCAAGGTCGCCCTCGAGCCGGCGGCGTGAGAACCGCGATGACCGAGGTCAAATCACCCCTCCGGCAGCCCGTCCCGGCTCCCGTCTACCGGCGCGGTCCACGCGGCAGCGCACTGCTGAGGTACCTCGCCACCACCGACCACAAGCAGATCGGTGTGCTGTACCTGGTCACCTCGTTCGCCTTCTTCATGGTCGGCGGGGCGATGGCGCTGCTGATGCGCACCGAGCTCGGCTATCCCGGCTTGCAGTTCCTCTCCCAGGAGCAGTACAACCAGCTGTTCACCATGCACGGCACGATCATGCTGCTGCTGTACGCGACGCCGAACGTGTTCGGCTTCGCGAACTTCGTGCTGCCGCTGCAGATCGGCTCGCCGGATGTGGCTTTTCCGCGGCTGAACGCGTTCTCCTACTGGCTGTTCCTGTTCGGCGGCAGCATCTTGCTGCTCGGCTTCATCACCCCGGGCGGCGCCGCGGACTTCGGCTGGTTCGGCTACGCGCCGCTGCACGGGGCGATCGCCAGCCCCGGTGTCGGCGGCGACCTGTGGGCGGTCGGGCTGATCGTCAGCGGGCTCGGCACGATCCTCGCCGCGGTCAACATGATCACCACGATCGCCTGCCTGCGCGGCCCCGGTATGACCATGTGGCGGATGCCGATCTTCACCTGGAATATCCTGTTCACCAGCGTCCTGGTGCTCGCCGCGTTCCCGGTGCTGACCGCCGCGCTGTTCGGCTACAAGGCACTGGTGTGGGCGACCGCGGCGATCACCGGATTGTCGTTCTCGGTGTGGGCGCACCATATGTTCGCCACCGGTGCGGTGCTGCTGCCGTTCTTCTCGCTACTGTCCTTCCTGATCGCGGTGCCGACCGGGATCAAGTTCTTCAACTGGATAGGCACGATGTGGAAGGGGCAGCTGACGTTCGAAACGCCGATGCTGTTTTCCGTGGGGTTCCTGGTGACGTTCCTGTTCGGCGGGCTGTCCGGAGTGCTGCTCGCCGCCCCGGTCATCGATTTCCACACCACGGATACCTACTTCGTGGTGGCGCATTTCCACTACGTGCTGTTCGGCACGATCGTGTTCGCCACGTTCGCCGGGATCTACTTCTGGTTCCCGAAGATCACCGGCCGGATGATGGACGAGCCGCTAGGCAAGCTGCACTTCTGGGTCACCTTCATCGGGTTTCACACCACGTTCCTTGTGCATCACTGGCTCGGCAACGAGGGCATGCCGCGCCGCTACGCCGACTACCTGGCCAGCGACGGGTTCACAGCCCTGAACGTGATCTCCACGATCGGCGCGTACCTGCTCGGCATCTCGATGCTGCCGTTCTTGTGGAACATCTTCCGTAGCTACAAGTACGGGCGCCCGGTGGACGTGGACGATCCTTGGGGGCACGGGAACTCGCTGGAATGGGCGACGAGTACCCCACCACCCCGGCACAACTTCACCGAACTACCAAGGATCCGGTCGGAACGCCCGGCCTTCGAGTTGCACTACCCGCACATGGTGGAGCGGATACACGCCGAGGCACACGTCACCAAGGGGCAACGCAGCCGGAAGCCGCCCGCACCGTCCGAAGAGATGGCCGCGGCGACAACCCAACACGAGGTGCGGGACCCGAGGGAGAAATAGGTCAGGCGCGCGTGCGCGTCAGGTACTTCCGCACCTCCTCGTCGGAGACCTGGGCGAAGTCCCGGTACCACTCGCCGACCGCGCGGAAGCGGTCCGGTTCCAGCAGGCAGTGCACCTCGTCCGCCTCCGTCAACCGCGCGATCGCGGACGGCGCACCCACCGGCGCGGCAACCACCACCCGTGCGGCTTCCGCGGCACGCAGCGAGCGCACCGCGACCGCGGCGGTCACCCCGGTGGCCAGCCCGTCGTCGATCACCAGCACGTCCCGGCCGCGCACCGCGGGCGGCGAATCCTCGCCCCGGTAGGCGAGCATCCGGCGCCCGGCCTCCTGCCGTTCCCGTTCGTGCGTGGAGCGTAGATCCTGTTGGCTGAGGCCGAGCGCGGTGAGCGACGCGTTGTCGTAGAGATAGACACCGTCCGCGGTGACCGCGCCGAGCCCGAACTCGGGCTGGCCCGGCGCGCCGATCTTGCGAACCACCAGCACATCCAGCGGCGCGCGCAACTCGTCGGCGACCCCGGCAGCTACCGGAACCCCGCCCCTCGCCAGGCCGAGCACGACCGGCTCGGCCCAGTCCCGCTCGCCAAGCGACTCGCCGAGCAAGTGGCCTGCCTCGTCGCGGTCGGTAAAACGCCCCAGTCGTAGCAGTCGACCCATCGCTCACCTCACTGTCGACCTGTCCGAGCACCCTCAGCGCGGCATTCGGTACGTACATGGCTTACGGTTCTACTAACAGCCTGCTCTGTGAAGGCGATACCCGTCAGCGTGACCTGTTAGTCACGGGGATCCGAACTGGGGCCGGTGATCACATCACGATCGGGTCTCGTCGAGTCGCACCTGCCGGTTGGTGTTTTGCTACAGAGCGGGCGAAATACGGTGAATGAAACGCGGCTAGTGTGGCAACCCTGGTCAGACCAGATGCATTGACCAGCATTTGCCGTGACTGGTCGGATAGACGTGCACCGGGTGCGCGTTCAGGAGGAGGCTGGTGCAGGGACTTCCCGCCGTGCCAGGGGCTCGATTCGCCATCGTGTCCACCGACGGCGCGGGCAACGGCGGGACCGAGTGGGCCGATCGCATCGTGCTTGACGACGGCCGGCTGGCCGTGGTGCTCGGCAGGTTGCCAAGCACCTCGCCACCCGAACGCCGGGCGTTGCTGGCAGAGCGACTGCGGGGTGCGGTTGCCACGTCGGTGCTGCGGGCGTACGAGCGTGCCGTCGATGTGCTCGCTGACCTGCATCGATTTACCCGCCACGAGAGCGACCTGCGGGGCGCGACGTTGTGCGTCACGCTGCTCGACCCCGGCGCCGGCAGGCTGGACTGCGTGACGGCGGGGCGGCCGGGGCCGTGGATTGTCGACGGGACGGGCGGGATGTGCCAGCTGCTCGGCACCCGCGGCGGGCCGCTCGGCGCGGAAAACGACAACGGCGTGGTGGAAAGCGCCGGTGGTGCGCACCGGCTGGCCGCCGGGGAGACCGTCGTACTGTACGGCGCGGATTCCACGGATACCGCGATGGCGTTGGCCGACCTGGTACGCAGCCGTTCGGCAAGCGCTCCGGATGGTCCGGCGGATCTGGACGCACTCTGCGCCGACCTGGACGCGGTGTTCAACAAGTCCGCGTCGGACGGGGACCGGCGCACGGCGACGCTGCTCGCGTTCACCCGGGTACCGCGCGTCGGCGACGCGTTGGATCTCGAATTGCCCGCGGACCCCGCCCAGCTCCCCAGAATCCGCCAGGATTTCGCGCAGTGGCTGCATTCCGTCGGCTGCCCTGCCGGTCCGGCCGACCGGCTGGTGCTGGCCTTGAACGAGGCGGTCACCAACGCGGTTGAGCACGCGTACTCCGGGCTACCGGCCGACACCGTGCGCGTGGTCGGGGAGGTCGAGCAGGACCGGTCGATCCGGGTGACGGTCAGCGATCACGGCCGCTGGCAGGTACCAGGTGCCGAGGAGCCGTTCCGCGGGCGGGGACTGCTGATGATGCAGGAAAGCGTGGACCGGATGACCATCGAGCGCGTCAGCGGTGGGACGACGGTGCGTCTCTGGGTCCGCCCGCACGGGGTGGACACCGAGGCGCGCAGCGCGGAGCCCTCGCCGGCGACCGACAGCTACACGCTGGACGTGCGGGTGGACGGCGACTTGGCGACCGTGGTAGTGCGCGGCGACGTGCCCGAGTGGGCGGCGGCCAGCCTGCGCCGCGGGCTACTCACCGCGTCACGGGGTGCTGCGCTGAGGTTGGTGGTGGACCTGTCCGGGACGGGTTCGGAGGTCGCCGGGGCGGTGCGCGCGCTGTTCGACGTGGCGGCCGCCGCGGAAGGAACCGGGGAGCGGCTGATCGTATTCGCGCCGCACGGCAGCCACGTGCGAGAACTCGCGGAGATGTCTAGTCTGCACCAGGTCGTCGAGTTCACCGATGGATCCCCGTCCAGGGGCGCCACCGCTTCGGTGAAGGAACCCGCGTACGAAAAGGGAGTATGAGGATCACGACGAGCTGGGCGCCGGTCCCGGAAGGCTCGCATTTCCCCGTGCACAACCTGCCGTACGGCGTATTCCAGCCCGCCGAAGGTCCGGCGCGGGTCGGCGTGGCTATCGGGGAGCACGTGCTGGATCTGGCCGGCGCGCTGGACGATCCGGCATTTGCCCGGCCGAGCCTGAACATGTTCATGGCGCAGGGCCCGAGGCGGTGGCGAGAGGTACGCGACCGGATCACCGAGCTGATCACCGACGAGGCCTATCGCCAGCGCATCGAGCCGGTGCTGCATCCCGTCGACGGCGTCCGGATGCTGCTGCCGTTCGAGGTCGCCGACTACGTGGACTTCTACGCCTCGCTGCATCATGCGACCAACGTCGGGCGGATCTTCCGGCCGAATTCGGAACCGCTGACGCCGAACTGGAAGCACCTGCCGATCGGCTATCACGGGCGGGCCGGGACCGTGGTGGCCTCCGGCACGCCGATCACCCGCCCTTCCGGGCAGCGAAGGCCGCCGCAGGCCGGCGGCACGCCGGTCTTCGGGCCATCGCAGCGCCTGGACATCGAGGCGGAGGTCGGTTTCGTGATCGGCACCGGCTCCGAGCTCGGCCAGCCGGTACGGGTCGACGAATTCGCCCAGCACGTGTTCGGGGTGTGCCTGGTGAACGACTGATCCGCGCGGGACATCCAGTCCTGGGAAACCGTGCCACTCGGGCCCTTTCTGGGTAAGTCGTTCGCCACCTCGATTTCCCCGTGGATCGTGCCGCTCGACGCGCTGCGGGGGGCCTGGCTGCCGCCACCTGAGCGGGACGTGCCGCCGCTGCCGTACCTGCGCGACGACGAGCTGGAGTGCGGGCTCGACCTGGCGATCCAGGTGCGGCTGAACGGCCAGCTGATATCCGAACCGCCGTTCTCGTCGATGTACTGGACTGCCGCGCAGCAGCTGGCCCATTTGACGGTCAACGGCGCATCGCTGCGCACCGGGGATCTGTTCGCATCCGGCACGGTGTCCGGGCCGGAGCCGGCACAGCGTGGCTCCCTGCTCGAGCTGTCCTGGAACGGCCAGGAGCCGCTGGAGGTCCCCGGTAGCGGCAGCCGCTCGTTCCTCGAGGACGGTGACGAGGTCGAGATCAGTGCGACCGCGCCGGGGTTCGGGGGTGAGCGGATCGGGTTCGGCGCGGTGACCGGCCGGATCCTGCCCGCGGTCAACTGATCCGCGTCCCGGTCCGGACATTCCCGCCGCGGGCTACCGGGCGATGCGGGCTACCGGCCGACGCGGCGCGGGTGCTCGAAGTTCAACGACAAGCGGGGTGCCCGTGGCGAACCAGGATCGGACGAGCTCCACGATCTTCGTTCGGGTCGGGCGGCCGTTGCGGTGCATCGCGCACATCAGGTAATCAAACGGGCTGATCGTCTCGCAGTACGCCTTCCGTGCCCGGTCGCGTTCGGCCGAGTCACGCAACTCGCGCACCGTCCCGGCCATCGATCCGCCGCGAAGCCGAAGCCGGACGGCCGGGTTCGCCCGCACGTTCTTCACCCAGGCCGCGTCGGCACCGCCGATCGACACGAGATAGGCCTCGTTGCCCGAGCGGATGACCCGAACGCACTTTCGCCGTGCCTTGCCGCTTTTCCTGCCAGTCGTGGTGAGCACCCCGAACGCACCCGGTGGACGGACGAGGAAGAAAGGAAGCTTCAGCGCCGAGAGCACCCGCGCACCTCCCAGCGAACGCACGAACGGATTCCAGCGTGCGGTCTCAGCGCGATACCGTCCGCCGCCCGGCGCCTGCTCATCTCCCGCACCGCTCATGGTCACTCCACGGAGCTCGAAACGTAACACAGTTATTCCCGCGACCTCAACGGTATAACGTCGTTATGCCTGCTGGCAAGGCCGAGCCGGAGCGGCGCGATCAGCCAGCACTGCGCCGAAGCCGCCAACCGTGTTGTATTGGTGGGGCGAAGTTCCAACAGACTCATCCGGGGGTGGAGGACATGCCAGACGAAGACGTCGACATCGTGGTGATCGGGATGGGGCCGGGCGGTGAGGACGTGGCCGCGCGGCTCGCTCACGCCGGGCTGGATGTCGTCGGTGTCGAGGCCCGCCTTGTCGGTGGGGAATGCCCGTACTACGCGTGCGTCCCGACCAAGATGATGGTGCGCGCTGCCGACGCGCTGGCCGAGGCCGGCCGGGTGAACACGCTGGCCGGCTCCGCCGAGGTATGGTCGGACTTCACGCCGGTGGCCACCCGGATCCGGGACGAGGCCACCACGAACTGGGACGACCAGGTTGCGGTGGAACGGTTCGAGAACTCCGGCGGCCGGTTCGTCCGTGGCCGCGCGAGGATCACCGCGCCCGGCGAGGTAACAGTGTCCACAGCGGACGGTGATCGGGTGTACGGCGCGGCGCGGGGCATCGTGCTCAACCCCGGCACCGAGCCCGCGGTGCCGCCGATCGAAGGGCTCACGGACACTCCATATTGGACGAATCGGGACGCGGTCGCCGCCGACCGCGTGCCGGAATCGGTGATCGTGCTCGGCAGCGGTCCGGTTGGCTGCGAGTTCGCCCAGGTGTTCGCCCGGTTCGGGGCCGAGGTGACCGTGGTGGAGGCGCTACCGCGGTTGATGCCAGGGGAGGAGCCGGAAACAAGCGAGCTGATGGCCGAGGTGTTCGCTGGAGAGAAGATCGCGGTACGCACCGGCGCCGCCGCCACCAGGGTCGGGCACACGTCCGGGCGGTTCACCCTCGAGCTGGACGGTGGTTCGACGGTGAGCGCGGAGCGGCTGCTGGTCGCCACCGGCCGGCGGACCGATCTGGCCGCGCTCGGCGTCGGCAAGGTCGGGATCGACGAATCGGCGCGCGCCATTCCGGTGAACGAGCGGATGCGCGCGGCGCACGGAGTTTGGGCGATCGGTGACGCGGTCGGCAAGGGCGCCTTCACGCACGTTTCGGTGTATCAGGCTGGCATCGCGGCCGCCGCCATCCTCGCGGAAAACGGCCTCGGCGATGACACCGAACCAGCGGACTATCGCGCGGTACCGCGGGTGACGTTCACGGATCCGGAGGTCGGCGCCGTCGGCCTGACCGAGGCGCAGGCGCGCGAGCAGGGATTGTCCGTGCGCACCGGGATCGCCCAGGTGCCGAGTACCGCGCGCGGCTGGATTCACCAGGCGGGCAACGAAGGGTTCGTCAAACTGGTGGAGGATGCCGATCGCGGTGTGCTGGTTGGCGCGACCGCGGCGGGACCGTCCGGCGGCGAGGTGCTCGGCGCGTTGGCCGTCGCGGTGCACGGTGAAGTGCCCATCGCCCGGCTGCGCGGGATGATCTACGCGTACCCGACGTTCCACCGGGGGATCGAAGACGCGTTGCGCGGTCTGGGCTGAGCTCGTGCCAGCATCGGTGGAAACCGTTGACGCGGTAGTGATCGGCGCCGGACCGAATGGGTTGGTGGCCGCGAACCTGCTGGCCGACGCGGGCTGGGAGGTCCTCGTGCTGGAGGCAGCCGAGCAGCCAGGGGGAGCGGTACGTACCGCTGAGGTCACCGCACCCGGCTTTCGCACCGACCTCGGCAGCGCGTTCTACCCGATGGGAGCGGCCTCCCCGGTGTTACGTGGCCTCGAGCTGGAGAGCTACGGCCTGCGGTGGCGGCACGCCCCGGCAGCGCTCGCCCACGTACTGCCGGATGACAGGTGCGTGCTGCTGTCCAGGGACGTCGAGGTGACCGCGGCCTCGCTGGCTGGTTTCGCCACCGGTGATGCCGACGTGTGGCGAGCGGAAGTCGCGCGGTGGCAACGGATTCGTGATGACCTGCTCGGCGCCATCCTGACCCCGTTCCCCCCGGTGCGGTCCGGGCTGCGGCTGGCGCGCGAGCTGGGAGCGGCCGACGGGCTACGGTTCGCCCGGCTCGCCGCCATGTCCGCCCGTGCCGTTGGCCGCGAGCGGTTCGCGGGTGAGGGGGCGCGGCTGCTGCTCGCCGGCAACGCGCTGCACACCGACCTCGGGCCGGACAACGCGGGCAGCGCGGTGTTCGGCTGGCTGCTGTCCATGCTCGCGCAGGACGTGGGATTCCCGGTGCCCGAAGGAGGCGCCGGCGAGCTCAGCAACGCGCTGGTGCGGCGGCTCGCGGCCCGCGGCGGTCGGGTGCGATGCGGTCGCGAGGTGACGAGAGTGCTGACCGCGCAAGGAAAAGCGGTGGGGGTGCGGGACGCGAGCGGTGAGCTGGTGCGGGCCAGCCGCGCGGTACTCGCCGATGTCGCCGCCCCAGCGCTGTACCTCGATCTGGTGGGTGCCGAACACCTGCCGGAGAGGCTGGTGCGCGACCTGCGTGGGTTCCAGTGGGACGACGCGACGGTGAAGGTGAACTGGGCGCTCTCCGAGGCCATCCCGTGGACCAACGAGCAGGCGTCCATGGCCGGAACGGTGCACCTGGACGGCGATCTGGGTGATCTTTCCGGGTACAGCGCCGATCTCGCGCGCGGGCGCGTTCCGCAACGACCGTTCCTGATACTCGGCCAGATGACCACGGCGGACCCGTCCCGCTCGCCGGCCGGAACCGAGTCGGTGTGGGCGTACACCCACGTGCCACGTGGATTGCCGTGGGGCGCCGAGGATGTGCGGCGCTACGCCGAGCAGCTGGAGCGGATCGTGGACAAGCACGCTCCCGGGTTCGTCGCACGCGTCATCGGCCGGCACGTCCAGGGGCCGGCGGATCTGGAACGCCACGACGCGAACCTCGCCGAGGGCGCGATCAACGGGGGCACCGCGGCCGTGCATCAGCAACTGGTGTTCCGGCCGGTGCCCGGGCTGGCCAGGGCGGACACACCGATCGATCGGCTGTTCCTCGCGGGCGCGTCCGCGCACCCCGGCGGCGCGGTACACGGCGGGCCGGGGGCCAACGCGGCGCGGGCCGCGCTGGCGCGTGCCGGCGCCACCGGTGAGCTCTACGTCGGCGCGATCCGGGCGCTGCACCGGGCCGTATACCCTCGTGAGTCTTTTTCGGCGTTATAGCACCGAAAAAGACTCACGAGCTTTTGCTCGGCAAGCGAGGGGCTCGGGATCGTGTCACCGTGGGGACATGGTTCGTTTCGGATATACCTTGATGACCGAGCAAGCCGGGCCCCGCGATCTGGTGCGGTTCGCTGGCGCAGCGGAACGAATCGGGTTCGACTTCGCGGTGATGAGCGATCATTTCTCGCCGTGGCTGGATTCGCAGGGGCACTCGCCGTACGCGTGGAGCGTGCTGGGGGCGGTCACCCAGGTGACCGAACGCATGGAGCTGATGAGCTACGTGACCTGCCCGACGATGCGCTACCACCCGGCCGTTGTCGCGCAGAAGGCTGCCACGACGCAGTTGTTGTCCGGCAACCGATTCACGCTCGGCCTCGGCGCGGGGGAGAATCTCAACGAGCATGTGATCGGTGCGGGCTGGCCACCGGTCAACGTGCGGCACGACATGCTGACCGAAGCGCTCAACATCATCTCCGAGCTGTTCGACGGCGGGTACGTCGACTACGCCGGCTCGTACTACCGGGTGGATTCCGCGAAGCTCTGGGATCTTCCGGATCGGCGGGTGCCCATCGCGACGGCGGTTTCCGGTGCGCAGTCGGTCGGCCGGTTCGCGCTGGCGTCCGACGCGATGATCGCGGTGCAGCCGGAAGCCGAGCTCTGCCGGATGTGGGACACCCGGGCCGGTGGCACGTCCCGCAAGATCGGGCAGGTGCCCATCAGCTGGGATCGTGATCGTGAGATGGCCGTGAAGCGTGCGCGCGAGCAGTTCCGCTGGTTCGCAGGTGGCTGGAAGGTCAACGCCGAGCTGCCCGGCCCCTCGGGGTTCGCCGCGGCCACCCAGTTCGTCAGGCCGGACGATGTCGCCGCGAACATCCCATGCGGGCCAGAGGTCGCGCCGATCGTGGACGCGGTGCGCCCGTTCGCCGAAGCCGGATTCACCGACGTGGCGCTGGTGCAAGTCGGCGGGGACACCCAGGACGAGTTCCTGGAGTTCGCGGACGCGGAATTGCTCCCGGCGCTGCGGGAAGTGCTGGGGAGCCGCCGGTAACGAACGGCGTAGCCGCGGGCGCGCCGGTGGGCGACGGCTGCGCCGGAGATCACAGGGTGCGCGAATTCGCTCGCGGTATTGCTTATCCTTGACGGAAGTATGCCCACGCCCGCTTCCGCGCCCGCCGAGCTGCGCCAACGTCTGCCCGAGCTGATGCTGAACGATCAGCGCCGGCTGCGTCGCCGGCTCGACGGCGTTCGCAAGATCCGCGATCCGGGTGCCCGGCAGGGCGCCGTCCAGGAGATCGCCGCCGCGTTCGACGTGGCCGAACGGCGCGTCGAGCGGCGGCGCTCGTCGGTTCCCAAGATCAGTTACCCGCGGGAACTACCGATCAGCCAGCGCACCGAGGACATCGCCGAGGCGATCCGCGAGAACCAGGTGGTGATCCTGGCCGGCGAGACCGGGTCGGGCAAGACCACGCAGCTGCCGAAGATCTGCCTGGAACTCGGGCGTGGCGTGCTTGGCACCATCGGGCACACCCAGCCCCGGCGGATCGCCGCCCGTACCGTGGCCGAGCGGGTGGCCGAGGAGCTGAACACCCCGCTCGGTTCGACCGTCGGGTGGAAGGTGCGGTTCACCGATCAGGTTGGCGAGGACACCCTGGTCAAGCTGATGACCGACGGCATCCTGCTCGCCGAGCTTCAGCACGACCGGATGCTGCGCCAGTACGACACGCTGATCATCGACGAGGCGCACGAACGAAGCCTGAACATCGACTTCATCCTCGGCTACCTCAAGCAACTGCTGCCGCGCCGGCCGGACCTGAAGGTGATCATCACCTCGGCCACCATCGACCCGGAGCGGTTCTCCGCGCATTTCGGCGGGCGGTCCACCCGGGACGGGCGCGGCGCAGCAGCGCCGATCGTCGAGGTGTCCGGGCGGACGTATCCGGTGGAGGTCCGTTACCGGCCGATCATCGATCCGGACGACGAGACGGCCGCGGCGTCGGCGGATGGAGATCGTGATCAAACCCAGGCGATCAGCGACGCGGTTGACGAGCTGTGCGCGGAAGGGCCGGGGGACATCCTGGTGTTCCTTTCCGGCGAGCGGGAGATCCGGGACACCGCGGACGCGTTACAGAAGCGGCGGTTGCCCGGCACCGAGGTGTTACCGCTGTACGGGCGGTTGTCAGCCGCCGATCAGCATCGGGTGTTCCAACCACATACCGAACGGCACATCGTGCTGGCGACCAACGTCGCCGAGACGTCACTGACGGTGCCCGGCATCAAGTACGTGATCGACCCGGGAACGGCACGCGTTTCCCGGTACAGCCACCGAACCAAGGTGCAGCGGCTACCCATCGAGCCGATCTCGCAAGCGTCCGCGAATCAGCGAAAGGGGCGCTGCGGGCGGGTTTCCGAAGGCATCTGCATCCGGCTGTATTCGGAGTCCGATGTCCTCGCCCGCCCGGAGTACACCGACCCTGAGATCCTGCGCACGAACCTCGCATCGGTGATCCTGCAGATGACCGCGGCCAATCTCGGCGACATCGCCGAGTTCCCGTTCATCGATCCACCGGATCGGCGGAATATCAACGCAGGCGTGCAACTGCTCGACGAGCTGCACGCCTTCGAATCGTCCAAAAAGGACGGAACGAAGCAGCTGACCGCACTGGGGCGCAAGCTCGCGCAGCTACCCGTTGACCCTCGGATCGGGCGGATGGTGCTGGAAGCCGACCGCAATGGCTGCGCCCGAGAAGTCATGATCATCGCCGCCGCGCTGTCCATCCAGGATCCGCGGGAGCGTCCTGCCGAGGCCCAGCAGGCGGCCGACCAGCAGCACGCCAGGTTCACCGACAAGCGCTCGGATTTCCTCGCCTACCTCAACCTGTGGCAGTACCTGGACGAGCAGCAGAAGGCGTTGTCCGGCAACCGGTTCCGCAAGCTGTGCAAGGCCGAGTACCTGAACTACCTGCGGGTGCGGGAATGGCAGGACGTCTACGGTCAGCTGCGCCAGCTCGCCAGGTCACTGGACATCACGCTGAACGATTCGGATCCGGAGCCGGAGCACATCCACTCCGCCATCCTTGCCGGGTTGCTCTCGCACGTCGGTCTGAAGGACGGCGACAAGAAGGAATACCTCGGCGCCCGCGGTACCCGGTTCGCGATATTTCCGGGCTCCGCGCTGTTCAAAACCCAGCCAAGGTGGGTCATGGCGGCCGAACTGGTGGAGACCTCGCGGTTGTGGGGCAGGATCACCGCGGCGATCGAACCGGAGTGGGCCGAGAAGCTGGCCTCGCACCTGGTGAAGCGCGACTATTCGGAACCGCATTGGGAACGCAAGCGCGGTGCGGTGATGGCCTACGAGAAGGTCACGCTGTACGGCGTGCCGATCGTGGCGCGGCGCAAGGTGAACTACGCGCCGGTGGACCCGGAGCTATGTCGCGAGCTGTTCATCCGGCACGCGCTGGTGGAAGGCGATTGGGACACACGGCACGAGTTCTTCGCGGAGAACCGCCGGTTGCTGGATGAGGTGGCCGACCTCGAGGAGCGCGCCCGGCGTCGCGACATTCTGGTTGACGACGAGACGTTGTTCGAGTTCTACGATCGCCGAATCGGCTCCGAAGTGACCTCGGCGCGGCATTTCGACACCTGGTGGAAGAAGGCGCGAAGGCAGCGGCCGGACCTGCTGACCTTCGACAAGTCGATGCTGCGCGGTGAGAACGCGGATGAGGTGAGCGAGCACGCCTATCCAGACTTCTGGTCCGCGGGCGAATTGCGCCTGCCGCTTGAGTACGCGTTCGAACCGGGAGCCGATGCCGACGGGGTAACCGTGGACATCCCGTTGCCGGCTTTGAATCAGGTGTCCGACGACGGTTTCTCGTGGCAGGTCCCCGGTTTCCGGGAGGAACTGGTCACCGCGCTGATCAAGTCGCTGCCGAAGCGGTTGCGGCGCAACTTCGTGCCCGCTCCCGACTTCGCGAAGGCGGTGCTGGCGCGAATGTCCGATTCGGACGAGCCGTTGCTCGACTCGCTCGAGCGGGAACTCGCCCGGCTGACCGGCGTGCGGGTGCCGAGGGACGCCTGGCAGACCGACCGGATACCCGAGCACCTGAAGATCAACTACCGGGTGGTTGACGAACGGAACCAGCCACTCGGTCAGGCAAAGGATCTCGCCACCCTCAAACGGGAGCTGCGGCCGGAGATGCGTGCGGCGATCTCCGCGTCGGCAGGGGATATCGAACGGTCGGGATTGCGTGAGTGGAGTATCGGCGAGTTGCCGCGCAGCCACCGGCAGCAGCGTGCCGACTACACGGTGACCGCGTATCCGGCGCTGGTGGACGAGGGGGACAGCGTTGCGGTGCGGCTCTTCGACACGCCGGAGCGGCAGGAGCACGAGATGTGGCTCGGCATCCGGCGGCTACTGCTGTTGAACGTGCCGTCGCCGAACAAGGCGATCCAGCGAGGGTTGGACAACGCGGCGAAACTGGCGCTCTCGCACAACCCGCACGGCGGTGTGCCGGCGTTGCTGGAGGATTGCATCGCCTGCGCGGTCGACGCGCTGATGGCGGAGGCCGGCGGGCTGGCGTGGGACGAGGCCGGGTTCGACCGGTTGCTGCGGAAGGTGCGAGCCGAGCTGAACTCGATGGTGCTCGGCGTGCTCGAGCAGGTGCGCCTCGCGCTCAGCGCGGCACGCTCGGTGGACACCTCGTTGGCGGACGCGCGTTTCGTGCCAACGGATGCGCTGGCTGACATCCGCGCGCAGCTGTCCCGGCTGGTGTATCCGGGTTTCGTGACCGATACCGGATGGCAGCGGCTTCCGGAGCTACCGCGCTACCTGCGCGGGATCGAGCGGCGGTTGGCGAAGTTGCCGCAGACGGGGCGCGACGCGGAGTTGATGCGCGCCGTTCAGGCGGTGCAGGAAGAGTACCGGCAGGCCGCGGCGCAACGGCCGAACGACGACGCGTTGCGGCGGATTCGCTGGATGATCGAAGAGCTGCGGGTAAGCTACTTCGCGCAGGACCTGAAAACGCCGTATCCGATCTCGGACAAGCGGATCTACCGCGCGCTCGACGAGCTGTGACACGGTCCCCCGCGATATGGATGCATATTGCGGGCGGGTCAGCGCCTACCGGCACGCGATGGCGTGCTGGCCGCGCGGCACGAGTTCCCCGATGACGGGGGCGCCCGGTATCTCGCCGGCAAGTAACAGGCCGCCAGAGGTCTGCGCGTCGGCGAGCAGCAACGCCTCCGTATCGTCCACATGGGACAGGTCAACGTCCGGCCGCACCCAGTCCAGGTTGCGCTTGGTGCCGCCGCTGACGTAGCCGTCCCGCAGCGCATCCCTGGCACCATCCAGATACGGCACGGCGCCCGAATCGACGATGGCACTTACCCCGCTGGTGCGCACCAACTTCAGCAGATGCCCGAGTAACCCGAAGCCGGTAATGTCGGTACCACACCGGATCCCGGCCGCCAGTGCGACCTCGGCCGCGTCCGCGTTCAACGTGGTCATCGCGTCGATCGCCGGCGGGAACACCTCCCCGGTGAACTTGTGCCGAGTGTTGAGCACCCCGATGCCGAGCGGCTTGGTCAGCGACAGCGGTACGCCGGGCCGGCCGGAGTCGTTGCGCAGCAAGCGATCCGGATCGCCGGTACCGGTGACCGCGAGCCCGTACTTGGGTTCCGGATCGTCCACGGTGTGCCCGCCGGCCAGGTGGGCCCCCGCCGCGCTGGCCACGTCCATCCCACCGCGCAACGTTTCCCGCGCCAGCTCGAGCGGCAGCACATCTCGCGGCCAGCAGAGCAGGTTCACCGCCACGATCGGCCGCGCGCCCATCGCGTACACGTCGGACAGCGCGTTCGCCGCCGCAATGCGGCCCCAGTCGTACGGATCGTCCACAACGGGCGTGAAGAAGTCGGTGGTGGCCACGGTCGCCGTGCCATCCGGAAGCCGGACGACGGCGGCGTCGTCCCCGCCGTCGATCCCGACGATCAGTTCGCCTTCGGCGTGCTCGGGCGGCGAACCGGCCAGCCCGGCCACCATGCCGTCCAGCTCGCCCGGTGGGATCTTGCAGGCACAGCCGCCACCGTGCGCGTACTGGGTGAGTCGAGAACGCACGGCTCTATCGTGACGCGCCCGCGCTCGATTCGCATGCCGCGGTGATCGTTGCGAGCATTGAAGGTGCGTGGAGGCGTATTCGGCCTGGTGGCCGGCGCGGTCTTCAAAACCGTTGAACGGCAGGAACTGTCGTTGGCGGGTTCGATTCCCGTCCGCCTCCGCCACTGCTTCGAAAGGGACCAGATGACCGACCCGCGAAGGAGAATCCCCCGCACCGACACGGTGCTCGAACAGCCGGAGCTGGCGGACGCGGCACGCACCCTCGGCAGGGACACCGTGAAGGCCACCGTGGTGGCCGCGCAGCGCCGGGCACGGGACGGCGAGATCGCCCCGGAAGCGGTACCGGACGCGGCATTCGCGGCGCTGCCCGAGCGACCGTCCAGCATGCGCGCGGTGATCAATGCCACCGGCGTCGTCGTGCACACCAACCTTGGCCGGGCGCCGCTGTCCGGCGCCGCGGTGGACGCGACGGCCGTGGCCGCCGGCTACACCGACGTGGAATTCGATCTGGTGAACGGGACCCGCGCCCGGCGGGGTAGCGGCGCGCTGGCGGCGCTGGCCGAGGCGGTACCCGACGCGGGCGCGGTACACGTGCTGAACAACAACGCGGCCGCGTTGCTGCTGTGCGCGCTGAGCATGGCTGCGGGCAAGGAGATCGTGATCAGCCGGGGCGAGCTGGTGGAGATCGGCGACGGGTTCCGCATCCCGGAGTTGCTCGCCAGCACCGGGGCACAGCTGCGCGAGGTCGGCACCACGAACCGGACCACGGTGCGGGACTACGCCGAGGCGATCGGCGAGCACACCGGGTTCATCCTCAAGGTGCACCCGTCCAACTTCCAGATCACCGGGTTCACCGCCAGCCCGAACATCGCGGCTCTGGTGGACCTCGGCGCGCCGGTCGTGGCTGACATCGGTTCCGGACTCTTGGCCCCGCACCCCACGCTGCCCGACGAGCCGGACGCGGCCTCCGCGTTGCGCGCCGGCGCCACGCTGGTCACCGCCAGCGCGGACAAGCTGCTCGGCGGTCCGCAGGCCGGCCTGGTGCTCGGGGACGCCGAGCAGGTGGCCCTGCTGCGCCGGCATCCCGCGGCAAGGGCGCTGCGGGTGGACAAGATGACCCTGGCCGCGCTCGAGGCAACGCTGCGCGGACCGGAACCCCCGGTCGCCCGCGCGCTGCGCGGGGAGTACCCGGAGCTGCACGACCGGGCGAAGCAACTCGCGGCCGCCCTGATGGCGGCGGGCGTGGACGCCGCGGTCGCGGACACCGAATCGGCGATCGGCGGGGGAGGAGCGCCCGGTGTCGTGCTGCCGAGCGCCGCGGTGAGCCTGCCGGAGGGCTACGCGGCGCCGCTGCGTGCCGCCGCCGTGGTTGGCAGGGTCGAGCGCGGCCGCTGCCTGCTCGACCTGCGCACCGTCCTGCCGTCCGACGACAAGCGCGTGCGGGAGGCGGTGTTGCGGTGCACGTGATCGCCACGGCGGGACACGTGGACCACGGCAAGTCCACGCTGGTGCGCGCGCTGACCGGGATGGAGCCGGACCGCTGGGAGATCGAACGGCGGCGCGGGCTGACCGTCGGGCTGGGATTCGGGTGGCTGTCGCTGGGTGGCCACGAGATCGCGTTCGTGGACGTGCCCGGGCACGACGGGTTCGTGCCGACCATGCTCGCCGGCGTCGGGCCGGTGCCCGCGGTGCTGTTCGTGGTCGCGGCGGACGAGGGGTGGATGCCACAGTCCGAGGAGCACCTCGCCGCGCTGGACGCCTTCGACGTGCGGCACGGGGTCCTCGTGGTGACGCGCGCCGATCTGGCCGACCCGGAACCCGCCCGCCGCCAGGCGCTGGCCAGGATCGCGCGCAGCAGCCTCGGCGAGATCCCGTCCGTGCCGGTCAGCGCGCGGACCGGCACCGGTCTCGATGCGCTTGGCTTCGAGCTCACCGGGCTCGCCACGGCGTTGCCGGCCGCCGACGCGGACGCCGACCTGCGGCTGTGGGTGGACCGCTCGTTCAGCATTTCCGGCGCTGGCACCGTGGCCACCGGCACGCTCGCGGCCGGCACGCTGCGCACCGGCGATGAGCTCGTGCAGCACTCAAGCGGCGCGCGCCTGCGGGTGCGTGGCCTGCAGGCGCTCAACCGGTCGCGCGAATCCGTCGCCGCGGTGGCACGGGTGGCGGTGAACCTGCGCGGCGTGCGGCCCGACGAGATCCGGCACGGCGACGCACTGCTCACCCCGGACAGCTGGCTGAGCACCACGCTGGTGGATGTCGGGCTGCGGGAGCCGGCCGAAATCCCCGCACACCTGACCGTCCACATCGGATCGGCGTCGGTGCCCGCGCGGGTTCGGCCGCTCGGCGCCTCCGCCGCCCGGCTGCGACTGGATCGCGCGCTGCCGTTGCGCGTCGGTGATCGCCTGCTGCTGCGCGATCCCGGCCGGCATGTGGTGGTGGCCAGCGCGCGAGCGTTGGACGTGCGGCCGGCGCCGCTGAACCGGCGCGGCGCGGCGCGGGCGCTCGGCGCGGACCTCGCCCAGCTGGCCGGGCAGCCGCTGCACCGGGTGGCGGAGGCGCGACTACGCGAGCGCGGGCCGGTGCGGGGCAGCGAGCTGCACGCGATGGGCCTCCCGGCGCCGGGCACGGCGCTGGCCGGGGACTGGTACGTGGACGCCGGATGGGCACGGCGGCTCGCCGAACGGCTCACCGAGGAGGTGGACGCCTGGCAGCGGGCCCACCCGCTCGCGGATGGCATGCCAACCGAGACGGTGCGCCGCAAGCTCGAGCTGCCCGACAACGAACTGATCGGCCCGCTGGCCGGTGCCGCCGGGCTGATGGTCGCGGACGGGGTGGTGCGCGCGGGGGAGCGGCAATCGCTGCCGGACGGCGTGCGGCGGGCCGTGGAGACGCTGGCCGAGCAGCTACGGAAGGCGCCGTTCGCCGCGCCGGACGCACGCCGGCTCGCCGAGCTCGGGCTCGGCTCGAAGGAGCTGGCTGCCGCGGTGCGTGCCGGACGGTTGCACAAGATCGCGGACGGTGTCGTCGTGCTGCCGGACGCGCTCTCCCGCGCGCGGGAGACGCTGACCGGGCTGTCGCAGCCGTTCACGTTGAGCCAGGCCCGCAAGGCGCTCGGCACCACCCGGCGGGTCGCGGTACCGCTACTGGAATCGCTGGACCGCGCCGGCTTCACCGAACGCCTGCCGGACGACACCCGCCGCCTGCGGTGACACGGCGCCCTCAGGTGAGGTCGGCGAAGTGCTCCACCTCGTGCGATCGCCCGGACACGATGAGGATGTCGTTGCGATGCAACACGGTATCCGCGGTGGCGTAGGTGAACCCCTCACCGGGGCGCTTGATGCCGACCACCGTGATGCCGTACTTCACGCGCAGGTTGCTCTCGGACAGCTGCAGGTTCGCCGCTTCGGCAGGCGCGAGGGTCTTGACGATCGCGTAGTCGTCCTCGAACTCGATGTAGTCCAGCATCCGCCCGGTTACCAGGTGCGCGACCCGCTCACCCATATCGGCCTCGGGCTGGACGACGTGGTGCGCGCCGACGCGCTGCAGGATCCGGCCGTGCTGGCGGCTGACGGCCTTCGCCCAGATATGCGGGATGTCGAAGTCCACCAGCAGAGAGGTGGTCAGGATGCTGGCCTCCAGGTCACCGATGGCCACGACGGCACGGCGGAAGTCCGGCACGCCGAGCTGGCGCAGTGTCTCGGCTTCGGTCGTGTCGGCGATCGCGGTGTGCGTCAGCTCCTCGGAGTACTGCTGGACCAGTCGTGGATCCGCGTCCAGCGCGAGCACCTCGGACCCGCGCTCGGCCAGCTCGCTGGCCAGTGACCCGCCGAACCGGCCGAGCCCGATTACCACGACGCGAGTAGACCTGCCGGTCTGATTGTTCTTAGCCAACGATGGGTCGCTCCTCGGGTAGTTCGTAGCGGCGTTCCCGCTCGCGCAACGCGAGCGCGGAAGCCAGGGTGATCGGTCCAAGCCTGCCCACGAACATCAGCAATACCACGATGAGCTGGGCCGAGATGGGCAGCTCCCCGGTGATACCGGTGGACAGTCCCACGGTGCCGAACGCGGAGACGCATTCGAACAGCACCTCGTCGAGCCGGAAGGGCGTGATGACCAACAGGGTGGCGGTTGCCGCCATCACCAGGCCGACACCGAGCAGGGCCACGGTGAGCGCCTGGCGCTGCACACCGGTCGGCAGCCTGCGGCCCATCACGTGCACGCTCGGTTCGCCGCGGATCTCCGTGATGATGACGAACGCGAGCAGTGCGAACGTGGTGACCTTGATCCCGCCCGCGGTACCGGCGCTACCGCCGCCTATGAACATCAGGATGTCGTTGACCAGCAGCGTTGCCGGGTGCATTTGCCCGACGTCGACGGTGTTGAATCCCGCGGTGCGCGGCGTGATGCCGTGGAAGAGGCCGGCGAGCAGTTTGTGGCCGACACCCATCGGGCCGAGCGTGTTCGGATTGCCCCATTCCAGCGCGGTGATCACGATCCAGCCGACCAGCACCAGCACGCCGTAGGTCAGCAGCGTGATCTTCGCGTGCATGGTCCAGCGATTCAGCCTGCCGCGGAGCCTGCGGCCGAGCTGGAACAGCACCGGGAAGCCGATACCGCCGAGCACCACTGCGGAAAGCACCGGCAGGTTGACGAGCGGGTCGCTGGCGAACCGCATCAGGCTGTCTTCCCACAATGCGAAACCCGCGTTGTTGAACGCGGAGATCGCGTGGAACACACCCATGTACGCGGCGTGACCAACGGACATCCCGTAGCCCAAGACGAACCGGCCGGTGAGGATGGTGGCCAGGACGATCTCGAGCACCACGCCGATCGCGATGACGCCGAGAACCACCCGCCGCACCTCGCCGAGCTCCAAGCTCTTGGTCTCCGTTTGGGCGGTGCGCTGCAGGCGCAAGCCGAACCGGCGGGCAACCAGAATGCCGAGCAGCGAGGCCACCGTCATGATGCCGAAACCGCCGACCTGAATCAGGCCGAGCACGACCAGCTCGCCGAAGGTCGACCAGTGCCCGCCGGTGTCCACCACGATCAGCCCGGTGACGCACACCGCGGAGGTCGAGGTGAACAGGGCGGTGACGAGATCGGTCGGTTCGCCCGCATGGCTGGCGATCGGCAGCATCAGCAGCACCGTGCCGATGGCGATCACGATGCCGAACCCGGCGACTACCATCTGCGCTGGTTTCTTGGGGTCCGGCAGCAGGAAGCGAGGAATGTGACGCATCGCCTGCCGTATCGGCGATATCGAGGTCACAGCCCCTCCCGCGCCTCGCTACGCTCATTGCTGGCCATCAGCCTGCAGACAGTAGCTCCCACTCCTCGCGTCCGCCCGCGGAGGGCTCGTGAGTCTTTTAGGTGCTATAGCACCTAAAAGACTCACGAGCGTGCATCGCGCTGCGATGCACGCCGATCCTAGGTAGCGTTGATCGCGCAGACGTTGACCCCGACGCATGGAGTCCACGTG
This sequence comes from Pseudonocardiaceae bacterium, assembly GCA_009379845.1. Lineage (GTDB taxonomy): Bacteria > Actinomycetota > Actinomycetes > Mycobacteriales > Pseudonocardiaceae > Tamaricihabitans. The sequence continues at coordinate 43,856 of WHSZ01000030.1, forward strand.
GGTATTCGGCGGTGGATCGCGAGCTGGCCGGTCTATCGGCAGCTCACCGGCTCCGATCCGCTCGGCCGCGGCGCCGCGGCGAAGTCTCGCGGTAGCCGGGAGCTGAGCCCGCGTACCCACGACGCCGATCGGGTGGTCCGCTCGATCTGCCCGTACTGCGCGGTCGGCTGCGGCCAGCAGGTCTACGTTTCGAACGGCAAGGTCTCGCAGATCGAGGGCGACCCGGATTCGCCGATATCCCGGGGCCGGTTGTGCCCGAAGGGCGCGGCGAGCAAGCAGCTGGTGACCAGCCCGAGCCGGCAGCAACGGGTGCTCTACCGCAAGCCGTACGGCACCGAGTGGGAAGAGCTCCCGCTCGAGCGGGCAATGGAGATGATCGCCGACCGGGTGATCGAAACCCGCGGGCGAACCTGGCAGGAACACGACGCGCGCGGCCGGCGGGTGAACCGCACCCTCGGCATCGCCAGCCTCGGCGGGGCCACGCTGGACAACGAAGAGAACTACCTGATGAAGAAGCTGTACACCGCGCTCGGCGCGGTGCAGGTGGAAAATCAGGCCCGCATTTGACACTCCTCGACGGTTCCCGGTCTGGGGACCTCCTTCGGTCGCGGCGGAGCCACGACATTTCAGCAGGACCTCGCGAACGCGGATTGCATCGTCATCGAGGGCTCGAACATGGCGGAATGCCATCCGGTCGGGTTCCAGTGGGTGATCGAGGCGAGAAACCGTGGCGCCAAGGTCATTCACGTCGATCCGCGGTTCACCCGGACGAGCGCGATGGCGAACGAGTACGTGCCGCTGCGCGCCGGCACGGACATCGCGTTCCTCGGTGGGCTGATCAACTACGTGCTGAGCAACGAGAAGGACTTCCGGGAGTACCTGATCGCCTACACCAACGCGCCGGCCATCCTGCGGGAGGAGTTCGCCGACACGGAGGATCTGGACGGCCTGTTCTCCGGATTCGACCCCGAGACGCTCAGCTACGACCCCGAGACCTGGGCGTACGAGGGTGCCGAGGCGGCGCCGGCCGCGGGTAGGCGCTCGGACATCGTCGGCGACAGCCCGCCGGAACACTCGGGGCCCGATCAGTACGGCAGCGGCGGTGCGACCATCGGCGCGAAGCCGAAGGTGGATCCGAGCCTGCGCCACCCACGCTGCGTCTACCAGGTACTGAAGCGACACTTCTCCCGCTACACCCCGGAACTGGTGGAAGAGGTCTGCGGGGTGCCGCCTGAACACTTCCGCCGCGTCGCCGAAGCGATCACCGAGAACTCCGGCCGGGAACGGACCACGGCGTTCTGCTACTCGGTCGGCTGGACCCAGCACACCGTCGGCGTGCAGTACATCCGCACCGCCTCGATCCTGCAGGCGCTGCTCGGCAACATCGGCCGGCCGGGCGGCGGGATCCTGGCGCTGCGCGGGCACGCCAGCATCCAGGGCTCGACGGACATCCCGACGCTGTACAACATCCTGCCCGGCTACATCCCCATGCCGCTGGCCGAACACGAGCTGGATCTCGACCAGTTCGTCCAAGAAGACGCCGGGCAAACGGGATTCTGGGGAAACATGCGCGCATACCTGGTGAGCATGCTGAAGGCATGGTGGGGTGCGGCGGCCGCCGAGGACAACGACTTCTGCTTCGATTACCTGCCCCGGCTCACCGGGGACCACGGCACGTACCAGACCGTGTTGAACCAGATTTCCGGTGAATGCAAGGGATATTTCCTGGTAGGGGAGAACCCGGCGGTCGGCTCGGCGAACGCGAAGCTGCAGCGGCTGGGAATGTCCAATCTGGACTGGCTGGTGGTGCGTGATCTGCAGATGATCGAAAGCGCGACGTTCTGGAAGGACGGCCCGGAGATCGAATCGGGCGAGTTGCGCACCGAGGAGATCGGCACCGAGGTGTTCTTCCTGCCGGCGGCCGCGCACACCGAGAAGGAGGGTGCCTTCACGAACACGCAGCGCCTGCTGCAGTGGCACCACAAGGCCGTCGAACCGCCGGGGGAGGCCCGCAGCGATCTGTGGTTCTTCTACCACCTCGGCCGGGTCATCCAGCGGAAACTCGAGGGCAGCAGCGAACCGAGGGACCGCCCGCTGCGGGAGCTGGTGTGGGACTACCCGTGCGAGGGCGAGATCCGGGAACCCAGCGCGGAGGCGGTGCTCGCCGAGATCAACGGACGCGGCCCGGACGGACCGCTGTCGATGTACACGCAGCTCGCCGACGACGGCTCGACGTCATGCGGGTGCTGGATCTACTGCGGCGTCTACGCCGACGGGCACAACCATGCCGCGAACCGGCAGCCGGGCAGCGAGCAGAGCTGGGTCGCGCCCGGCTGGGCATGGGCCTGGCCGGACAACCGGCGCATCCTCTACAACCGCGCCTCCGCCGATCCGGCTGGTAGGCCGTGGAGCGAGCGCAAACGGTACATCTGGTGGAGCGACGAGCAACGCCGATGGGTCGGTGCCGACAAACCCGACTTCGAACCCACCAAGGCGCCGGACTACACCCCGGAGCCGGGGGCGAAGGCGCAGGACGCGCTGGCCGGCGACAACCCGTTCATCATGCAGACCGACGGGCGTGCCTGGCTTTTCGCGCCGGCCGGGCTGCTCGACGGTCCACTACCGACACACTACGAACCGCACGAGTCGCCGGTGGCCAACCCGCTCTACGGCCAGGGCCAGAACCCCACCCGCCAGGTCTTCGACCGGAAGTACAACCGGTACAACCCGCCGGACGGCGTGTTCCCGTACGTGTTCACCACCTACCGGCTGACCGAGCATCACACCGCAGGCGGGATGAGCCGGGACCTGCCGTACCTGTCCGAGCTGCAGCCGGAGTTCTTCTGCGAGGTGTCTCCCGAGCTGGCCACCGAGCGCGAGCTGGAGCACCTCGGCTGGGCGACGATCGTCTCGGCACGAACCGCCATCGAGGCGCGGGTACTGGTGACCGACCGGATCCGGCCGCTGCGGATGCGTGGCCGCACCGTGCATCAGGTCGGACTGCCGTACCACTGGGGACCGAACGGGCTGTCCACAGGGGACGCGGCCAACGAGCTGCTGTCCGTGGTGCTCGACCCGAACGTGCACATCCAGGAAGCCAAGGCCGCGACCTGCGACATCGTTCCCGGTCGGCGACCGAGGGGCGAATCGTTGCAGCGCTACGTGGACTCCTACCGGCGACGTGCCGGGATTCCCGAGGAGGCTGATCGATGAGTTCGGTGTACAGATTGTCCGGGCTGCTGGCCGATCCGGCCGGCGAAGCGGGCTACCGGGACGACCATCCCGAGCGGGTTGGCTTTTTCACCGACACCTCGGTGTGCATCGGGTGCAAGGCCTGCGAGGTGGCCTGCAAGGAATGGAACCTGGTGCCCGAGCAGGGCCTCGATCTGCTCGGACAGTCCTACGACAACACCGGCGCGCTCGGCGCGGACTCCTGGCGGCACGTGGCTTTCATCGAGCAGCGGGTCCCGGACCCGTCGGTGACCAGCAGCGGCACAGACCTTGGCATGCCGGGTATCGGCGCGCCGGAGCAGCCGGCCGCCGCCGAGGAAGGCTCGGGCATGCGCTGGTTGATGTCCAGCGACGTGTGCAAGCACTGCACACACGCGGCCTGCCTGGACGTGTGCCCGACGGGTTCGCTGTTTCGTACCGAGTTCGGCACCGTCGTCGTGCAGGAGGACATCTGCAATGGGTGCGGCTACTGCATTCCCGCCTGCCCGTATGGCGTGATCGGGCAGCGCGAGGGCGACGGCAGGGCGTGGAAATGCACGTTGTGCTACGACCGGCTTGGCGACGGGCTCGAACCGGCCTGCGCGAAGGCATGCCCAACGGACTCCATCCAGTTCGGCGATCTTGACGAGCTGCGCGAGCGAGCGGACCGCCGGCTCGCCGAGCTGCACCAGGACGGGGTCGGCGAGGCGCGGCTGTACGGCCGCGACCCGGACGACGGGGTAGGCGGGGACGGCGCGTTCTTCCTGCTGCTCGACGAGCCCGAGGTGTACGGCTTGCCGCCGGACCCGGTGGTGACCACCCGCGATCTGCCGGCCATGTGGAAGCACGCGGCGGCAGCAGCGGCGAGCGTGGCAGCCACCGTCGTGCTCTCCTTCCTCGGGAGGCGGCGATGAGCGTTCCCAGGAAGGAGGCGATGAGCGAACCGGCCCGCACGCCGGACGGTCCGATCGAAGCGGACGGCATCCGGTCGTACTACGGCCGGCCGATCCTGAAGGAGCCGGTGTGGAAGGTGCCGGATGTGCCCAGCTACCTGTTCCTCGGTGGCCTGGCAGGGGCATCGGCGTCGATGGCGTCCGTTGCCGAGTTGACCGGGCACCGGGAGCTGGTACGAGTCGGCAGGCTAGCAGCGGCCGGTGGCGCGTTGGCCAGCGTGGGCGCACTGATCCACGACCTCGGCCGGCCAGCGCGGTTCCTGAACATGCTGCGGGTGTTCAAACCGACTTCGCCGCTGTCCGTCGGCTCCTGGATCCTGGCTCCGTTCTCCGGGCTGACCAGTGCCAGTGCGGGTGCGCAGCTCACCGGCGTGCTCCCGGCCGCGGGACGGCTGGCAGGCGGCGCGGCCGGCCTGCTCGGGCCCGCGATGTGCACCTACACCGCCGTGTTGCTGTCCGACACCGCGGTGCCGTCCTGGCACGAGGCCTATCCGGAGTTGCCGTTCCTGTTCGGCGGAAGCGCGTTGAACAGCGCGGCCGGCGCGGCGCTTGTCGGGGCCCGGCCCTGCGCCACCAGGCCGGCGATTCGGATGGGGCTGCTCGGCTCCGGCCTGGAGCTGGCCGCGAGCTCACGGATGGAGCGCCGGCTCGGCGTGGTCGGGGAGCCGTACCAGCGGGGGCGCGCGGGCGCGTTGCTCACCGCCGCGCGAGCACTGACCGTGGCTGGCGCGGTTCTGTCCGTGATCGGCCGGCGCAGCCGGGCGGCGTCCGCCATCGCCGGTGTGGCCTATCTCGCCGCGGGTGCGTGCACCCGGTTCGGCGTCTTCCGGGCGGGGGTGAATTCCGCCCGTGATCCGCGCTATGTCGTAGCACCACAGCGTGACCGGCTCCGCGGGCGCGGCGGCGGCTGAACCGGATCCATCCCACCGCACGAGCGTTCACCTTGCCGGACCGGATACGGTCGAAACCTGGGGCATGTTGGGCGGGAACTACCGCGGCGGAAGTGGTGGTCGGTGGTGGGCGAGGTCACAAACGACCGACAAAACGAGCGGCACGTGCCGCTACCGGGCGAAACCGCTGGCCTTTTCGGCCACAGCGGCGAGCTGGCGCGGCTGCTCGTGGCGCACGACTGGACGGGGTTTCCGCTCGGCGCACCGGAACGGTGGCCGGAGAGCGTGCGTAACGCGGTCGAGGTGTGCCTAGGTTCGCGATCGCCGATGGCGGTGTTGTGCGGGCCGGAGCTGGCGTTGATCTACAACGACGCCTACGTCTCGTTGCTCGGGCCGACACCGCCGGGCTCCTCGCTCGGAGAACCGTTCCGGCAGTGCTGGCCGGAAACCTGGCCCGCCGTGGGACATCTGCTCACCACCGCGTTCCAGCAGGGCGAATCGGGCTACTCCGAGGACCTGCGGCTGTACCTGGAGCGCGACGGCTTCCGCGAGGAGAGGTACCTGATCGCCTCGGTCGCCCCGCTGCGCGATGACGCGGGAAACGTGGCCGGGTTGTTCTGCGGCCTGACCGAGAACACCAGGCGGGTGGTCGCGGAGCGGCGGTTGGCCACGCTCAGCTCGCTTGCCACGTCCCTCGGCACGGTTGGCGATCGTATCCGGATCTGTGCGGCGGCGACCGACGTGTTCGGCAAGAACCTCGCCGACCTGCCGTTCGGCGTGATCTACCTGCTCGACAACGATTGCCAGCCCCGTCCGACCAGCTCCTGGGGTGCCGCACCGGAACACGCCACCGAGCCGGACAGTTCCGGCTGGCCAGTGGCGCGGGCCCTGACCGGTCGCGAGCCGATCACCGCGCACGACGGCGAGCACCGGGTCATCCTCCTCCCGCTGGCGTCCGGGCCCGACGCGCCGATCGGCGTGCTGGCCTGCGCGGTCAGCTCCCGGCAGCAGCTGACCGGCGACTACCAGGGCTTCTTCCGGCTCGTCGCGCAGCACCTCGGCACCGCGCTCGCCAGCGCGTGGGCCCCGGAAAGCGTTCCGCGGCCCGGCTCGGTGCCGACCACGGCGCCGGCAACGGAACGCGCGATCGTGCCGGGCTCGATGGGTTCCGACGAGACGTTCGGCGCTCGAGTGCTGGTCGCGGACGACGACGCGGACGCCCGCGAGTACCTGCGGCGGGAGCTCAGCCCGTATTGGGCGGTGGAGACCGTGCCGGACGGAAAGGCGGCACTGGCCTCGATCCACAAGAGCCCGCCGGAGCTAGTACTGGCCGACGTGTGGATGCCCGGACTGGACGGTTTCAAACTGCTCTCCACGTTGCGCGGCGCCGAGGCGACCGCAGACCTTCCGGTGATCCTGCTGTCCGCGCGCGGCAGCAAGGACGCCACCGTGGAGGGTCTCGAGGCCGGCGCGGACGACTACCTGGTGAAGCCGTTCACCGCGGCGGAACTGGTGGCCAGGGTGCGTACCCATCTGTCAACGCTGCGGCTTCGCCAGCGCTTGACCCACCGGCTGCGCGAGCTGGCCGATGCCAGCCACGCGTTGACGACCAGCCTGAACACCGAGGAGATCTGTCAGGTGGTCGCGGATCTGGTGGTCCCGGAACGCGCTTGGTGGTGCGTCATCTGGCTGGTTCGGGACGACGAGGATGGGCAGCCGCGGATCACCGGGCATTACGCCGTGCCGGAACCGGACAGCGAGGACGCCCGCCGGCTGCGATCCGTGGTGCGGCGGCACGGGGAGCTGGCTGCCCGGTTGCTCGGCGCGGACACCGTGCTGTACTCAGGTAGTTCCGCACCGACAACCGAGCCGTGGCCGGGGGAGCTGTTGCCGCTTCGGGACGGCGAGACGGCCACCCTGCCGATGATGGCGCGGCGGCGACTTGTTGGCGCGATCACCTTCGGCGCGCCCCGGCTACCGGATCGGGACAGCCCGGACGGTGCTTATCTCAGGGAGCTCGCCAAGCGGGCGGCGCTGGCGTTCGACAACGCGGCGCTCTACGAGGCGGAGCAGCGGATCACGCTGGGCCTGCAGCGGTCCCTGTTGCCAGCCCGGCTGCCGAGCGTGCCGGGGTTGCGGTTCGCGGCCCGTTACCTGCCGGGCGAGCGTGGTGCCAGGGTCGGTGGGGACTGGTACGACACCGTCGATTTGCCGGATCAGCGCGTCGGGCTGTCGGTCGGCGATGTGGTCGGTCAGGGCATCGCCGCCGCGGCCAGCATGGGGCAGCTTCGTACCGCGTTGCGCAGCTACGCGGTCGAGGATGGGCACCCGGTGCACGTGCTCGGCAAGGTGGACGCGTTCCTGCAGCAGGCCGGTGACACCGCGTTCGCGACGTGCCTGTACGGCGCCTACGACCCGGCGAGCGGGCGGCTCTGGCTGGCCAACGCCGGTCACCTCACGCCGTGGTTGCTGATTCCGGGCCAGCCGCCGACGGGCGTGGAGATCGGTGCCGGGGTGCCGCTCGGCGGGGCGTCGGCCCTGCTGGACGGCAGCACGCGCGGTTCGCCGTTCGCCAGTTGCGAGCTGACTCTGCCGCCGGGCGGGGCGCTGCTGCTGCACACCGACGGGTTGGTGGAGGCGCACCGGCGTGACCTCGACGAGGAGCTGGCCCGGTTGCGCACCGCGCTGGATCAGCGGTTCAGCTCTCCGGACGACGTGTGCGACCAGGTGCTGAGCGCCATGGCCGTGGACGAGTACGGCAACGACGACACCACCCTGCTCGTGCTGATGCGGGAGTAGGCGCCCGCCCGCAGGGGCATTGTCCTGCGGCCGGGCGAGGCGGCAAGCTGGTGCGCAACTCGCACGCTTCACCGGCGACGTGACGCTGGCGCGGTGCCGGCCGGCGCGGAAAGGGACCTTGATGGCGATCGTCGAGGATCGGGTGGGTGTCCAGCACGCTCGGCTGCACGGTGTCGAGCAGCTACCTTCGCGGATCACCCAGCGCCTTCTCAGCACGCTGGCCGGGCACGTGGTGTCGTCCACCCCGCGGGCCGCGACGACCACGGCGGTGTACACCGGTGGCTCGCTTGCCGACATGCCGCAATCCGCGACGGACGACGTGGCGCACGCCGTGCGGGTGGCGCGCGGCGTGCAGCCAGGCTGGGCCGGCACCGATATCGGCGAACGTGTCCAGGTGTTGCGGCGGTTCCACGACCTGTTGCTCGAGCACCAGGACACCGTCGTCGATCTCATTCAGGCGGAAACCGGCAAGGCCAGGCGGCATGCCTTCGACGAGTGCCTGGAACCCGCGTTGACCACCGGTTACTACCTCCGCAAGGGGGCGAAGGCGCTGCGCTCGCGTCGCCTCGAGGGCATGATGCCCTTCCTGGTCGGCGCCCGGCAGCACCGGCAACCCAAAGGCGTGGTCGGCATCATCTCGCCGTGGAACTACCCGTTCGCGCTCGCCATCTCCGATGTGGTGCCGGCCCTGCTTGCCGGCAACGCGGTGGTGCTCAAACCGGATACCCAGACCTCGCTGAGCCCGCTGTTCGGCGTCGAGCTGCTGCGCAGGGCCGGGGTACCCGAGGGCGTGGTGCAGGTCGTGCTCGGCGAGGGCCCGGTGGTGGGCACCTCGGTGGTGGAGAACGTGGACTACGTGTGCTTCACCGGATCCACCCGGACCGGCAGGGACGTCGCCCAGCGCGCCGGCGCGCGGCTGATCGGCTGCTCCCTCGAGCTCGGTGGGAAGAACCCGATGCTGGTGCTTGACGACGCCGACCTGGATCGCGCGGCCCGTGCGGCGGTATCCGCGTGTTTCACCAACGCCGGCCAGGTGTGCCTCTGCGCCGAGCGGTTGTACGTGCACGAGAGCGTGCGCGCGGCGTTCCTCGATCGGTTCCTGGCCCGGATCGGCAAGCTGCGGCTCGCCGCGAGCTACGAGTACGACGCGGATATCGGTTCGCTGACCTCCGCGCGCCAGCTGCAGGCGGTCAGCCGGTTCGTGGATGACGCGAAGTCGAAGGGCGCCACGGTGCTCACCGGTGGGCGAGCACGGCCGGACATCGGGCCGTACTTCTACGAGCCGACCGTCCTAACTGGAGTCACCAAGAACATGGCCTGCTTCGCCGAGGAGACGTTCGGCCCGGTGGTGGCGGTGTACTCGTTCACATCGGACGACGACGCGCTGGCCATGGCGAACGCGAGCGAGTACGGCTTGAACGGCTGCGTGTTCACCCGGGACGTGCGGCGGGGGCGCCACGTCGGGTCCCGGCTGCGGGTGGGTTCGGTGAATATCAATGACGGGTTCGCCGCCGCGTACGGCAGCACCGACGCGCCGATGGGCGGCATGGGCAGTTCGGGGCTCGGCCGCCGGCACGGCGTTGAGGGGATCCAGAAGTACACCGAGACGCAAGCCATCGCGACGCAGCGGGCCGGACTGTTCCCGCCGCCTCGCTGGATGCCGTACCGCCCGTTCGCGCGAGCCGTCACCGCGACGCTGCGTGGCCTGCGCAAGGCCGGAATCCGCTAGCGGTCCTCCGCCAGCTTCTTCGGTAGTTCCGGCCAGCGGCCAGGGCGGACGGTGGCGAGATCACGGGCGAGTTCGGCCCACTGCCGGGGAGCTACCTCGCGGACCGGGGTATGCGGGGTGATCCCGGCGGCCTCCAGCGACCGGTGCGGGGGCCTGCCGCCCAGCACGGTTTTGAGCAGGCTTCCGGCGCGCAGCCCCGGCTGCCGGTACGCCGAGGCCAGCAGCAGCCAGAGTGCCTTGTGGGTGGCTCCAGTCATTCCTGGCACGCGCCGGATCGTCAGATGCGCCGCGTCCACGCTCGGTGCCGGCGTGAAGGCCGACGCGGGCACCCGCCGGTGTACCCGGATGCGGTACCGCGCGTTCCACCACGCCATTTCCAGGTCTCGCGGGATGCGGGTGGTCACGCGTTTCGCCAACCCCCATTCCACGATGATGTCCGCCCCGCAAAGCGGTCGCCGTGCCGGGTCGAGCATGCGCCGCAGCAGCGGGCTGGACACCGCGAATGGGATGCTCGCGACGACCGTGAAATTCCTGCGTGGCAAGGGAAACAGTCGTGCGTCGGCGTGCCGGATACGCACCGTGTCGCGGCACTGGAATCGGCGTCGCAGGCGCCGGACGAAGTGCTCGTCACGTTCCACCGCGAGCACGGTGGCGCCGGTATCGGCGAGTGGTTCGGTGATCGCGCCGAAACCGGCGCCGAACTCCACGACGAGATCGCCGGAGCCGACGCCGGACGCGCGAACGAGTTCGTTCGCGACGCGAGCGTTGGACAGAAAATGCACGCCGGACGGGTTCGGCGTGCACGAAACGGACTTGGGCATGCGTGTGCTCCGGAAAAGCCGCTGGAAAGGGAAAGAAGTCGCGAGACACAGCGGCGCACGCCGAGCGCGGAGAGGCTCAGCGTGTCTGGAGCGGAAGGTGTCCGGCTACCGCTGTGTTCAGCGTGTGCGGAGCCGGATCGAGTGCAATGAACCCATGCGTGCAACGGTAGCCGTGCCCGCAATCGAATTCTGAGCGGACGCCCCGGAACGCCGACCACACACGCGATGTGGTGATGTTGCGGCGTGGAACGGGCGAGTGATCTCTGGGAGCGCATCGTCGAGGGCCAGCCACAGCCCCCGCTGGCGGTAGCGCTGGTGACCTGCGGGGTGGCGTTGCTGATCGTGCTGTCCGGCGGTCCGTGGCGGCTGGCCAGGGGCGTGGTCACGATCGTGCACGAGGCGGGGCATGCGTTGATCGCCGTGCTGGTCGGGCGCAGGCTGAGCGGTATCCGGCTACATTCTGACACCTCGGGCGTCACGGTGTCCAAGGGCAAGACGACCGGGCCGGGCATGGTGGCCACCGCGTTCGCCGGTTACCCGGCGCCGTCCCTGCTCGGTCTCGGCTTCGCCGGGCTGCTCGGTGGCGGCCGGATCGCCGCGCTGCTCACGGTGTGCGCGGTGCTGCTGCTGGCCGTGCTGATCATGGTGCGGAACGCCTACGGCGTGCTGTCCGTGCTGGCCACCGGCGCGGTGCTGGTCGGCGTCGCCTGGCTGGCGAGCGCCCCGGTGCAGGCCGCTTTCGCGTACCTGATCACCTGGCTGCTGCTGTTCGCGGGGCTGCGGCCGGTGATCGAGCTGCAGCAGAAGCGCAGGCGCGGGCGAGCCCCGCACTCCGATGCCGACCAGCTCGCCGGGCTGACCGGCATACCGGGCGTCCTCTGGGTGCTGATCTTCGGGGTGGCGGCGCTCACCTGCGTGGTGCTCGGCGGTGCCACGTTGCTGGCGGAGGTCCTCAGCGAGCTGCCTGGCTAGCGCTCGCGCGCCGTATGGGTACCCTCTCCGGCCAAATCCGCCTCGCCACACAACCGTTGGGAGCGATTCGCGATGTCGGTGCTGGCGCCGATCCTGTTCTTTGTGCTGTTCGCGGCAATCATCGGTGGAACGATCTGGCTGTGGTTGCGCCCTGGGAGAAAGAACCGTCAGTGGCGGGACCCGGCGACCGGGCAGGAGCTGGCTTCGCTGGCAGCCGAACAAGGGTGGAGCTATACGCCGGAACGCAAGGACTACCTTCAGCGGTACGGCGACAGGTACCCGTTCCACAGAGCGGCCGGAGTCGGCGAGCCGGCGCTCGACGTGGTGACCGGAACGCATCGAGGCAGGGAGTTCGCGTGCTTCCAGTTCCTGTTCCCCCGGCCGGCCCGGCCGACGGAAGGCCCGGCGCAGCGTACCTACTTCCGTGTTTTCAGCGTGTCGCTTCGCGCATCAGCACCCAAGTTGATACTTCGCGGAGCGCACCTGGACCCGCTCTGGATGCGCGGCTTCACGACCGGCGACCGAGCATTCGACAAGTCGTTCGTGGTGGGCGCCGGCGACAATCAGTTCGCGCACCGGATATTGACCGAGCCGGTGAAGCAGTGGTTGTACGCGAACCCGCCGCTGGCCGGGGTGGCCAACGGCTCGCTGCAGTTCGCCGGCCACGAACTGCTCGGCTGGTACAAGGAAAAGGACGGGTTCGACGTGCGACTCGTCGAACCCGTCCTCGACTACCTCTGTGACTTCCTTGACCGGCTGCCTGCCGACGCGTTGCGCTGAGAACGCTACTGAGCCGGCCCGCCCGCGCCGGCCGGTTCGGCCTCGGCCGGCCGCACGGTCCGGACGAACTCCTGGAAGTCGCCGAACACGTCTTCCAGTTGCGTCGGCTTGCAGGTCAGGATCAGCTCGATGACCGCACGCTTGGAGGGATCATCGATGTCGTGCATCGAGACGTGCACCTGGCACTGAACGAGCGGCAGCGGGCGATTGTCCACAGTGGCCATGATGTCCAGCACCTGGGTGATGCCGGGTGCGCCCTCCGAGCCGACGTCGGTGCGTTGCCGGACCTGCACGGTGCCGGTCTCGTCTTCCAAGCGCCGCACCGACTCGTCCGCGATGGCCTCCATGGACAGCTCCGGGTCCCTGAACTGGCCGGCGATCGTGATGTTCGGGGTGAAACCATCGGCCGAACCCGGATGTAGTGCGACGAACGCGACGCCGGACGCCCCGACCTCGTCCGGCGGTGCCGCCTGCCATCCGTCGGGCAGCGAGAACGTAATGCGGATGGGGAGGTGGGAAACCATGGTGCGTGCTCCAACCGTGGGTTGTTGCGGGAACGGTCAATCGAACGGGTTGATCTTGCTGGCCGCATCGCCGACGGTGTCCCCGATCTCCTGCGGGTCGATGGTGACCTCGCCGCCGAGCTTGGCGCCGACCCCGAGCCCGATCCCGGCCTCCGCGCCGATCTTCCACTCGCCGTCCTCGTTCTGGCCGAGCGTGGCGTTGGCCTCCGCGCCGGCACCGGCCCAGGCTTCGCCCGTGACACCGGCGCCGACACCGCCGACATCACCGTGCACGTCGCCCACGGCTTTGGCGCCAGCGAACGCGTTCGCGCCGACGTTGACACCCTTCGGACCGATGGAACCTTCGGCCCCGGCTTCGGCGCCAACGTACCCCCTCGCCGACCCGCCGACTTCGGCGATCCCATAGTGCGCCGAGCCGCGTGCCGAGGCATCGAGGAGGTAGGCGCCGGCCTTGGCCTGCCCGAACGCACCGTCCCGGCCGATGCCCGCCGAGGCGCCGGCGTCCGCGGACAGCGCCTTGACTTCCGCCGATCCGGCGACGGTGACATCACCGAGCTGGGTGGCACCCTTGGCGTCCGCCTTGAACAAGCTCGCCTCCGCCTTCGCGCCGACCAGCGTGGCCCTGATCTCCGGCGATTTCTTCCCGAACTCCTCGCCCCACTGCCCGTACTTGGCGAACCGGTTGCCACCTTCGCCCTGCCGGTAGTTTTCCTGCTGCCGCTTTGCCTTATCCGCCCACGACTCGGCCTCCGTGAGGTCCCGCGCGACCTTCTGCGGGCCCTTCTGGTCAACGTGGTCGGCCGGCCCGGAAAGCCAGCCAGGAGCGCCCTTGCCCTTGCCGCCCTGATCGTCGATCGAGGAGGCACTCGTGTTGCCCGCGTCCTCGAGCTGTTTGCGGGCACGCTCCAGGACCTCCTGGGCCTGCTGCCGGAGCTTGGCGCCGGGATCGGTGAATTCGCCGCCGATGGGCTCCGCCCCGCCCGGCGTCCCCGGCGGCGCGGACGGGTCCATACCTGGATTGAACGAACCGCCGTTCGCCTCGAAGTCGGCTGCTGCCTTCTTGGTCGCCTGCTCGCCCCGCTCCCACAGGTCGATCGCCTCGCTGGCTTGCCCCTGCGCCCAGCTCAGCGTGGACGAGTGGTCGTCAAGGGTTTTCGCCACCGAATCCATGGCGTCGTGCCCGAGCTCCCAGTTCTTCTTCTCCGGCGAGAACTTGTCCCAGAACGCGCTGCTGGCCTGTCCTTCCCAGGTCGGGATCCGGATGTTGCCGAGATCGTCGGCCACGCCTTGCATGATCTTGGCTTTGCCGCGCAGGTCGTCCGCGGAGCTGGTGACGGCTCCCGGATCGCCAGGGATGAGTTCCTTGGGGTCCTTGGTCTGGCCGAGTTCTGCCATCACGGGGCTCCCTGCGGGGCCGGCGACGGGCCAGGGCTGGGGGAGGGCTGCGGAGCCCCGCCGCCCCCATCACCCTGGAACTTCGACTTCTCCTGTTGCTCCCGCTCGTCGTAGGTGCCCGCGGCACCTTCCAAGGTCTCGCCGGCCGAGGCGGAGCGCTGCTGCAAGATCTTCTTGGCGAGCTCCCACGTGGTACAGAAGTTGGTGAGTGCCGTCGTCACCTTGTCGTGCCCGTACGTGTCGCCCTTCTTCGGGACCTGTTCCAAATTCGTGTCATCCGCCGTCCCCATCGCATCCGCGATGCTTTTGGCTGCCGAACGGAGCTCGTCGGTTTCTACGTGGGTGCCAGTCATGCCCATCATCCGTCGTGGCTGTCAGGTGGATTCTTCGGACCGGCCGATGCGACATGGAGGTCTCCGTGGACCTCCCCCCAGACGGCCAGCGACCTTTCGCCGCGGCCGGGATCCGCATCGACTTGACGGAGAATGTTAAACGATTAACGCAACCCCTGCATCCGTCCGGGGGAGTACTTCTCGCTTGCCACCGCATCCGTCCCGAGGACTACTTTTCGCTTGCTATAACGACAAAAAGTACTCATCGGGTTTTTTGGGCGGCGACGAACTGGGTCTCGCCCGCGTAGCGCTCAAGGACATCCGCGAAGCCACGCCCGCGCAACAGTTCGCCGAGTTCGCCGCGGTCGAACATGCGTATCCCGCTGAGCCGGCCGAACACGGATTCCGCGGTACGCGCGGGCTGCCAGCCTCGCCGGGCGCTGGCCATCAGCACGAGGCGACCGCCCGGTCGCAGCAGCCGGGCGAACGAGCTCAACGCGACCTCTGGCTCGGAAAACAGGTGCAGCGCGGCGAAACAGCAGATGCCGTCGAAGGACCCGGCGCGCAACGGTGGCCGCGCGGCGTCCGCGCGCAGGAACGCCACCGGCGCGTCGGCCGGCGTGGCCGGCACCGCCCTCGCCAGCATGGTCGCGGATCCGTCCAGGCCAACGGACAGTCCGTCCGACCCGACCGCCGTCCCGAACGCGCGGGTGAACGCGCCGGTGCCGCACGCGACGTCCAGCACGATGCCACCCTCCGGCAATCCCAGGTGCGCCACGGCGAATTCCCGCTCGCCCGCCATGCTCGGGCCGCGGACCCCTTTGATCACGCGACCGAGCGCGGGTCTCCAGTAGTGCTCGTAGATGGTCGGCACGACACTGGTACGCATCAGGCGTTGCACCAGGCCGGTGCTCGGCCCGGCCTGTGCCGCGCCGCCGAGCAGATCCAGATAACCGGCTCGGACGTCCGGCTGCGCCGGTCGTTCGGTCAGCAGCCCGAGTAGCCGGGCTTGCGCGTTCGCACCCATGACCGCCGGTTATATCGTGTCCGGTGGCATGCGGCACACTGAGTAGTCCGGGCCGCGCTGACGTGAAGGGACAGTTTTGGTGGCGCAGCAAGTGAACGACGTGGTTGCGGCGTGCGCGGCGCAGGCGCGGCGCGCGGCGCCGGTGCTGGCCGCCGCGAGCGACGCGGCGGTGGATTCCGCGCTGGTCGCGATGGGCAAACGGCTCGGGGAAAGCAAGGACCAGGTGCTCGCCGCCAACGCCGAGGATGTGCGGCGCGCGGAGGCGGACGGGATGAGTGCCGGCCTGCTCGATCGGCTGCGCATCACCGAGCAACGGTTGACCGGCATGGCCGACCAGTTGGGCCTGCTCGCCGCCGCCGATCATCCCGAGCGCGAGGTTCCGGTGTCCGAATTGGACGGTGGGCTGCGGCTGATCGAGCGCCGTCGCCCGGTCGGCGTGATCGGCGCGAACTATGAGGCGCGGCCGAACGTGACCGTGGATGTGGCCTCCCAGCTGGTGAAGTCCCGCAACGCTGGAGTGCTGCGCACCGGGTCGGCCGCGCTCGGCTCCGCGCGGGCGCTGCTGGACACCGTTATCGCGCCGGGCCTTTCCGACGCGGGTATCGACCCGGCCGCGATCCAGCTGGTGCCCAGCTCCGATCGGCAGGCCGCGGCGGCACTGGTGCGGCTGCCCGCGCTGGTGCCGCTGGTGATCCTGCGCGGCAGTGGGGAGAGCACCCGCGAGCTCAGCCGCGAGGCCGCGTCGTACGGCGTGCGGACCCTCGCGCACGCGGACGGCGGGGGAGTGCTGTACGTGGACGTCGCCGCGGACCGGGACAAGGCGTACCAGCTGATCTCGGCCAGCCTGGACCGGCTCGGTGTGTGCAACCGGCTGAACCTGTTGCTGCTCGCCACGTCGGGGTACGACGAGCTGCTGCCCGGCGTACTCGAGGTGCTGGACAAGGCCGGGGTCTGGGCGTCGCTGCCGCCACACGAGCACGCGCTCGGCTACGAGTGGGCGCTGGACGCCGAGCACGAGGCCACCGTGACCATTGCCGCGGCCGACGACGCGGTGCGCGCGGCACGGCTTGCCAACGAGGAGACCTCGGGCTTGGCCGCGGGCATCGTCACGGAGGACGCCGAGGCCGCCGATGCGTTCATGACCGCCTACACCGGCACCGGCGTGTTCTGGAACGCGGCCACCCGCCTGCTGGACGGGTTCAAGCTGCTCGGCGTGCCGGAAACCGGCATCAACATCGACAAGGTGCCGGGGCCGCGCGGACCGGTGACCTACGGCGACCTGTGCCTGCGGCAGTACGCCGTGGTACCCGGCTAGCAGGCGCTATCCCGGCCAGCGGTCGCGTCCCAGGTAGCCGGCCGGCGCCGACCGGCCATGATCATCACCTCGTCGCGGCCCTGCCAGGGCGAATTGTGATCTTGCCGACCTTTCCGCAGCTCGTCGAGCTCAGTTGGCTGCCCTGGCGAGGCTGCGCGGAGGCTGGCGGTTACGATCCAGAGCGAGTCATGATGGTGTGGCTTTCCCGAACGGTGAGGATCTGACGCCCCCAGCGACAGGTCCGTCAGTAGTGCAGGAGGCAGGAGTGACGGCCGTAGCGCCACAGCCGATCGCCACCCGACCCCATCCGGCTCACCAGCCGCCGAAAGGGTCTTTCCTGCTACGGGCGATGCATACCACCGATCCGAAGCAGATTGGCGTTCTCTACCTGGTCACCTCGTTCGCCTTCTTCATGATCGGCGGCGCGATGGCGATGCTCATCCGTACCGAGCTCGCCGCGCCGGGGCAGCAGTTCCTTTCCCAGGAGCAGTACAACCAGCTGTTCACCATGCACGGCACGATCATGCTGCTGCTGTACGCGACACCGATCCTGTTCGGCTTCGCGAACGTGATCCTGCCGCTGCAGATCGGCTCGCCGGACGTGGCCTTCCCCCGGCTGAACGCCTTCTCGTACTGGCTGTTCCTGTTCGGCGGCACCATCGTGGTTTCCGGTTTCCTCACCCCCGGTGGCGCCGCGGACTTCGGCTGGTTCGCCTACACCCCGCTGTCCGACGCGATCCACTCGCCTGGTGTCGGTGCCGACTTGTGGATCATCGGCCTGGCTGTCAGCGGTCTCGGCACCATCCTCGGCGCGGTCAACATGATCACCACGGTCGCCTGCCTGCGCGCGCCCGGCATGACCATGTTCCGGATGCCGATCTTCACCTGGAACATCCTGGTGACCAGCATCCTAATCCTGCTCGCCTTCCCGATCCTGACCGCGGCCCTGTTCGGCCTGCTGGCCGACCGGCATCTCGGCGCGCACGTGTTCGACCCTGCCAACGGTGGCGTCATCCTGTGGCAGCACCTGTTCTGGTTCTTCGGGCACCCCGAGGTGTACATCGTCGCGCTGCCGTTCTTCGGCATCGTTTCGGAGATCTTCCCGGTGTTCAGCCGGAAACCGCTGTTCGGCTACAAGGGCCTGGTGTACGCCACGCTGGCGATCGCGGCCCTTTCCGTGGCGGTGTGGGCGCACCACATGTACGCCACCGGTGCGGTGCTGCTGCCGTTCTTCTCGCTGATGACGTTCCTGATCGCGGTGCCGACCGGGATCAAGTTCTTCAACTGGATTGGCACGATGTGGAAGGGGCAGCTGACGTTCGAAACGCCGATGCTGTTCTCGGTCGGCTTCATCGTCACGTTCCTGTTCGGCGGGCTGACCGGAGTGCTGCTGGCCGCGCCCGCCATCGACTTCCATGTCTCGGACAGCTATTTCGTGGTGGCGCACTTCCACTACGTGCTCTACGGGACGATCGCGTTCGCCACGTTCGCCGGGATCTACTTCTGGTTCCCGAAGATCACCGGCCGGATGATGGACGAGCCACTCGGCAAGCTGCACTTCTGGACCACGTTCCTCGGCTTCCACGGCACCTTCCTCGTGCAGCACTGGCTCGGCGCCGAAGGGATGCCGCGCCGGTACGCCGACTACCTGGCCAGCGACGGGTTCACCGTGCTGAACACCATCTCCACGATCAGCGCCTACGTGCTCGGGGCGTCCACGCTTCCGTTCATCTGGAACGTGTTCAAGAGCTACCGGTACGGCCCGATGGTCACCGTGGACGACCCGTGGGGCTACGGCAACTCGCTGGAGTGGGCCACGTCCTGCCCGCCACCCCGGCACAACTTCACGGAGCTGCCGAGGATCCGCTCCGAACGCCCGGCCTTCGAGCTGCACTACCCGCACATGGTCGAACGGCTCAGGGACGAGGGGCATGTGACGCTGTCCGGGCGGACCATCCCGCACCGGGAGGCCACGCCCGCGCCGTCCGAGGAGATCACCGCCGCGATCACGACGGACGCGAAGGACGACGTCGACCCCACAGAGAAGTGAGCGGCCTCGGTGGTGAGTAGGCCAGCCTCGACCCCGGTCCTGATCACGGTCACGGGGGCGGACAAACCCGGGGTGTCCTCGGTGCTTTTCGCCGTGCTGACCAGGCACGGGGTGGACGTACTCGATGTGGAACAGGTGGTCATCCGCGGGCAGCTGGTGCTCGGCGTGCTGGTGGGCACCGATTCCGACCCCGAGGGCTTGCAGGAAGCGGTCGAGCAGGCGATGGCCACCGTCTCGATGCACGTCGAGGTGGAGCTGGGCTCGGACCTGCTCACCGCGCCGCAGCTGGGCTCCACGCACGTGCTGGTGGTGCTCGGCCGGCCGGTGACCGCGCGCGCGTTCACCGAAGTGGCGCGCTGCCTTGCCGCGCTGGACACCAACATCGACGCCATTCGCCGGGTCGCGGACTACCCGGTGACCGGGCTGGAGTTGCGTGTATCGGTCGCGCAGGACACCCCGTCCGCCGATTCGGCGCTGCGCTCCGCGCTGGTCGACGTGGCAGGGCGGGTCGGCCTCGACGTGGCGGTGGAGCGCGCCGGGCTTACCAGGCGGGCCAAGCGCCTTGTGGTGTTCGACGTGGATTCCACGCTGATCCAGGGCGAGGTCATCGAGATGCTGGCGGCACGCGCCGGCTGCGAAAGCGAGATCCGCAAGGTCACCGAGTCGGCGATGCGCGGCGAGCTGGACTTCACCGAGTCGTTGCGGCGCAGGGTCGCGGTCCTGGAGGGGCTGTCCGAGTCGGTGCTCGACGAGGTAGCCGAGGAGCTGTCCCTCACGCCAGGCGCGCGGACCACGATTCGCACCCTGAAGCGGCTGGGCTTCCGGTGTGGTGTGGTCTCCGGCGGGTTCACCAGGGTGATCCGGCGGCTGGTGGATGAGCTCGGCATGGACTTCTGCGCGGCGAACGAGCTCGAGGTCCAGGATGGCAAGCTCACCGGCAGGGTGATCGGCGAGATCATCGACCGGCCGGGCAAGGCGACCGCGCTGCGCCGGTTCGCGGAATCGTTCGACGTCCCGATCGCGCAGTCCGTGGCTGTCGGGGACGGCGCCAACGACATCGACATGCTCTCCGCCGCCGGCATGGGGGTGGCGTTCAACGCCAAGCCCGCGCTGCGGGAGATCGCGGACACCGCGCTTTCCCACCCTTACCTGGATGCCGTGCTGTTCGTGCTGGGTGTGACCAGGGCCGAGGTGGAGGCCGCGGACGCCGAGGACGGCCTCGAACTGCTCCGCCCGTGATCATCCTGCTGATCATGAGCCGGTGCCGGTCGCGCCGGAGGCCTGCGGTCACACACGATCGTCTGGCCGGAGGGGACGGTGCATCGGGAGGCCGATCGGTTCCTGCGCACGAAGCACAGCTACTTGAGCAGTGTCCTACAACGACCTGATCACTCGACACGGATTGCCGGCCGCGAGCACACGCGGCGGAAGGTCGCGGGTCACGACGCTGCCAGCACCGACCACGGTGTCCGCACCGATGACCACTCCTGGGCACACGATCACACCGCCACCCAGCCAGACGTTGTCGCCGATCGTGATCGGTAGGGCGGTCTCCCACCGTTGCCGACGCAGCTCATGCTCCTCCAATGGATGCAACGCCGTCAGCAACTGCGCACGCGGGCCGATCGACACGTCGTCGCCGATCACGATCGGTGCGCAGTCCATCAAGATCGCATCGTAATTAAGGAAGCTGTTGTGTCCCAAGCGAATCAGATACCCATAGTCGCATTGAAAGCGCGGCATGATCCATGATCGCTCCCCGATCGCACCGAGCGGCTCGCCGACGATCGCGCGGCGTTCCTCTTCCTGCCCTGAAACGGTCACGTTGAACCTGTCGAGCAGCGCCTGGCATCGTCGGCGCTCAGCTACAAGCTCGGGGTCGCTGTCTCGATACAGTTCACCGCGAAGCATCCGCTCCTTATGATCACTCACGCATGCCATCCTGCCGGAAGAACAACCGAGGGAGTGCGGGGTGAACGTTCTCGAGCCGCTGGCCGCGCGTTACGCGTCCTGGCTGGGGCTGCCGGCCGAGCGGACCGCCTCGACCGAGGACGAGGATCCCGAGCAGGTTCGCGCGATGCCGCTGGTGCTGCGTATCGAGAGGGCCGCGCCACCGACACGCACCGCGCTGCTCGAGGCCGCCGCGGCTGCCTCGGTCGCGGTGTGCCTCGACCCGCGAGCCCAGCCGGGCGGCGAGTGGCACGACGAGGTCGCGAGCTGGGTCGCCGGCCGGATCCGCAAGGTGGCGAGGCGGGCGCGCGGCGCACACTGGCGGGCCGTGCAGGAACTCGCCGGGGTCACCATCGAGGTCGGTAATGCGCAGGTGCGGGCGCTGCTGCCGGGGCTCGTCACCGAGACGCCGCACGAGGTGAAGCGGTTGCAGATCTCCGGTAGCGAGCTCCCGGACGAGGACGGTGCCGAGGCGGTGCCGGAGCCCGGTGCGCCACGGCTGTGGCTCAACCCCGTGGTGGAAATGACCGCCGGCAAGGCCGCTGCCCAGGTCGGCCACGCGACGATGATCATGGCCGCGCTGCTCGGCGCGGAGGGTGCCGCGGAGCCACTCGCCGAATGGGCCCGGTGGGACTACCGCTG
This sequence comes from Pseudonocardiaceae bacterium, assembly GCA_009379845.1. Classification (GTDB taxonomy): domain Bacteria; phylum Actinomycetota; class Actinomycetes; order Mycobacteriales; family Pseudonocardiaceae; genus Tamaricihabitans. The sequence continues at coordinate 65,245 of WHSZ01000030.1, forward strand.
CTCGGTCCGCACGCCGAGCGCGGGGGAGTGGAAGGCGATCGAGCCGGCAGGGGATCCGGCGGCCGCCTGGCGGGAACGTCGGGTGGTCGCGGTGCGGGACGCGGGGTTCACCGAGGTCGCCCCCGGCACCATCACGGTGCTCGCGCGGGCCTCGGGGTCCATGCCATAGCGATACGACGCGGCTGGTGTCGTGCGTCTGAGTCTCGTTTATGGGTGGTGTGGGGCGGGATCTGGTCGGCGGTTTTGGTCGAGGTGAAGGGGTGGCGGCGGTTGTTCCTGGTTTTGATGAGGGTGCTGATCGCGGCGATGAGTTGTTTGAC
>WHSZ01000064.1 GCA_009379845.1 Pseudonocardiaceae bacterium
AAGGCGTAGCGGCCCAGGTGCTCGTCAAGCTCGGCGCGGACCTGAACCGGGTGCGCCAGCAGGTGCTGCAGTTGCTGTCCGGCTACCAGGGCAAGGAGCCCGCCGAGACCGGCGGCCGTGGCGAGGGCACCCCGTCCTCCTCGCTGGTGCTCGACCAGTTCGGGCGCAACCTCACCGCGAGCGCGCGGGAGGGCAACTTGGACCCGGTCATCGGCCGGACCAAGGAAATCGAGCGGGTTATGCAGGTGCTTTCCCGCCGTACCAAGAACAACCCGGTGCTCATCGGCGAACCCGGTGTCGGTAAGACCGCCGTCGTGGAGGGGCTTGCCCAGGGCATCGTCAAGGGCGAGGTCCCGGAGACGCTGAAAGACAAGCAGCTGTACACGCTTGACCTCGGCTCCCTGGTCGCCGGTTCGCGGTACCGCGGTGACTTCGAAGAGCGCTTGAAGAAGGTGCTCAAGGAGATCAAGACCCGCGGCGACATCATCCTGTTCATCGACGAGATCCACACGCTGGTCGGTGCCGGTGCCGCCGAGGGCGCGATCGACGCGGCGTCCATCCTCAAGCCGATGCTGGCCCGTGGTGAGCTGCAGACCATCGGTGCCACCACGCTCGAGGAGTACCGCAAGCACGTCGAGAAGGACCCCGCGCTGGAGCGCCGTTTCCAGCCGATCCAGGTCGGCGAGCCGAGCCTGGAGCACACCATCGAGATCCTGAAGGGTCTGCGGGACCGGTACGAGGCACACCACCGGGTCACCATCACCGACCCGGCGCTGGTGTCCGCGGCGACGCTGGCCGATCGCTACATCAACGACCGGTACCTGCCGGACAAGGCGATCGACCTGATCGACGAGGCCGGTGCGCGGATGCGGATCCGTCGTATGACCGCCCCGCCGGACCTGCGCGAGTTCGACGAGAAGATCGCCGACGTGCGCAGGGACAAGGAGTCCGCGATCGACGCGCAGGACTTCGAGCGGGCCGCGCGGCTGCGTGACGAGGAGAAGACCCTCCTCGGGCAGAAGGCCGAGCGGGAGAAGCAGTGGAAGGACGGCGACCTGGACGTCGTCGCCGAGGTGGACGACGAGCAGATCGCCGAGGTGCTGGCCAACTGGACCGGTATCCCGGTGTTCAAGCTCACCGAGGAGGAAACCACCAGGCTGCTGCGCATGGAGGACGAGCTGCACAAGCGGATCATCGGCCAGGAGGACGCGGTCAAGGCCGTTTCCCAGGCGATCCGCCGCACCCGTGCCGGGTTGAAGGACCCGAAGCGCCCGTCCGGCTCGTTCATCTTCGCCGGCCCGTCCGGTGTGGGTAAGACCGAGCTGTCCAAGGCGCTGGCCAACTTCCTGTTCGGCGAGGATGACGCGCTCATCCAGATCGACATGGGCGAGTTCCACGACCGCTACACCGCCTCGCGGCTGTTCGGTGCCCCTCCGGGCTACGTCGGCTACGAGGAGGGCGGTCAGCTCACCGAGAAGGTGCGGCGCAAGCCGTTCTCCGTGGTGCTGTTCGACGAGATCGAGAAGGCGCACCAGGAGATCTACAACACGCTGCTGCAGGTGTTGGAGGACGGCCGCCTCACCGATGGCCAGGGTCGCACGGTCGACTTCAAGAACACGGTGCTGATCTTCACCTCGAACCTGGGTACGACGGACATCTCCAAGACCGTCAGCCTCGGCTTCTCGACCGGAACCGACGAAGAGTCGAAGTACGACCGGATGAAACAGAAGGTCAACGAGGAGATGAAGAAGCACTTCCGGCCCGAGTTCCTCAACCGGATCGACGATGTGATCGTCTTCCACCAGCTCACCGAGGACCAGATCGTCGAGATGGTGGGTCTGATGATCTCCAGGGTCGAGGAGCAGTTGAAGAACAAGGACATGGCGATCGAGCTGACCTCGAAGGCGAAGACGCTGCTCGCGAAGCGCGGCTTCGACCCGGTGCTTGGTGCCCGGCCGCTGCGCCGGACCATCCAGCGCGAAATCGAGGATCAGCTGTCCGAGAAGATCTTGTTCGGCGAGATCGAAACCGGGCAGATCGTGATCGTGGACGTGGACGGCTGGGACGGCGAGAGCAAGGTCGACGACCAGGCACGGTTCGTGTTCCGTGGCGAGTCCAAGCCGGCACTCGAGGTGCCGGACTCGCCGCCGGTGGAGGTCTCGGCGTCCAGTGGCGAAGGCGGCAGCAGCGGCGAGGCCGAGTCCGAGTAACTCGCTGCCGCAGCTACCCGAAAGCGGGCGGTCCCCACCCCGGGGACCGCCCGCTTTCGTCGCGCGCCCGCCCGCTCGTCACCCGTTATGCATCCATATTGGGTTTAGCCGACGCGGGCGTCGAGTTCGGTGAGGGCTTCAAGGGCGTTCATCGGGAGCGAGACGCCGCGCCCGCCGGGGACGTCCGGTTCCCGCGGGTTGATGCGGATCAGCGAACCGGTTTCGCTCGCCAGCTCGGCGTAGCGGCGGACGGTTGGCACCGCGCTGCCGGCACGGCCGCACACACTGCAGGTGATGGATCGACCCGTGCGCCTCCGCGACCGCCGGGAAGCCGGCGCGCTGGAACTGCCCGTCCACGTTCGAGGTGAACACCCGCACGCCGCCGGCCTTCGCGGTGCCCCAGCGCAGCAGCAACGAGAAACCCTTGTGCGGCACCGTTTTCCGGTACAGCGCCAGCCGGTGCCCGTAGAAACCCCATGCCAGCTTCGGGTCGGCGGCGAAGTGTTCCGGATCCGCCAGCTCCACGAACCGCAGCCCGAGCCGCGCGTACGGCGGGTAGGCACGCCAGAAACCCTCGTCGCCGCGAAAATCCGGCAGGCCGGAATCCACACCCATTCCCGCGCCGGCGCACACCAGCAGCGCGTCGGCGCCGGCCAGCAGCTCGGCCGCCAGGTCCAGCTCAGCCGCGCTCACCGGGTTTGGAGGACAGCACGAGTTCGAATTCCAGCAGGCTCGCGCCGGATGACACCGGGTTGCGGTTCTCCGAGGCGTGCGCCTCCTTCGCGGGGCCCTGTGCCCAGGCCTGGAAGTCCTCTTCGGTCTCCCACTTGGTGTACACGAAGTACCGGTTGTCCCCCTGCACCGGCCTGAGCAGCTCGAACCCGAGGAAGCCGGGAGCATCGTCAACCGAGCGTTGCCGGTCGGCGAACCGCCGCTCCAGCTCGGGGCCGGCACCCTCGGGCACCTCGATCGCGTTGATCTTCACAACAGCCATGCACCCGAGCCTAACGCGCCAAGCACTCAGAGGTACTGGTCCGCGGGGATCTCGGTGCCGCGGAACCACGCGTCGAAAAAGCCCCGCAGGTCGTCGCCGGAGACCCGCTGCACGAACCGTTCGAAGCCGGGCAACGTCGCGTTCCCGCCGCGATGCCGCGCGGGCCATTCCCGCAGCACCCGGTTGAAGGCCTGATCGCCGATTCGCATCCGCAGCGCGTGCATCGCGAGAATTCCCTTGTCGTAAACGCCCTCGAATTCGTGTCCGGCGCCCGGGTCGTACAGCTTGCTCGACCAGAAATCGGAATCGTCGCGGTAGCGGTCTATCGCACGCCGGTAGTCCGCATTGAGGTTCTTGCCCTCCTTCGCCTCGGACCACAGCCATTGCGCGTAGCTGGCAACGCATTCATTGAGGCAGATATCCGCCCAGGACCGCAGCGAAACCGAATTGCCGTACCACTCGTGCGCGGATTCGTGCACCAGCGTTTCCAGGTCACTTGACCACGTATACGTCGGGCGCGTCTGGGTTTCCAGAGAATAGCCGACGTCCTCGGCGAGGAAAATGCCACCGGCCGCGCTCTGCGGGTACTCGCCGAATTTGCCGGAGAGGAACTCAAGAACCTCGGGCAACCGGCGCTGCACGGACCGTTTGTGCTCCGCTCCCGGCGCGTATGCGTTCACGACGGGGGTGCCGTCACGCAGCCTGCTCCGGTCGAGCGTCCACCTGTCGACCCCGATCGTGGTCAGGTAACTCGCGATGGGATTGCGTTCCATCCACCGGTACGTTGTCCAGCCGTTCGCGGAGTCGGTGTGCCCCTCGGCGCCGTTGGAAACCACACTCCAACCGCTCGGGACCCTGGCGGTGAGGCGGAACGTGGCCTTGTCCCTCGGGGTGTCGTTCACCGGATACCAGGCGGTGGCGGAATGCGGTTGGCCGATCGCGAACGCGCCGCCGGAGCGGGACCGCTGCCAGCCGGACGTCCCCAGCTCGCCACTGTCGAGTGGCTTCGGCCTGCCCGCGTACCGCACCCTGGCCTGAAACCGCGTGCCAGCCTCGATCGGTACCGGCGCGGTGATCACCAGCTCACCGCCACGGCGACGGAATCCCGCCTCCTTCCCATTCACCTCGACGGAGTTCACCCGAAGCCCCGTGAGGTCAAGGTTGAACCGGGCGAGCCGGTCCGTGCCGGTCGCGGTGACCGTGGTGTCGCCGTCCAACCGCCCGCTCTCCGGCGTGTAGTCCACCGCGACGTGGTAGTCGGTCACGTCGTATCCGCCGTTGCCGTCGTTCGGGTAGTAAGAGTCGCCGGCGCCGGACGAGCCGTGCCCCGGCCTGCCCGGCTGCGCCGTGCCTGACCGCGGCGCGTCCGCCTGCTCGCCGGTGCACGCGGTCAGCGCGAGCAACGCCACCGAGATCGTCGCCAGTTGCCGCCCGCTGGTGCTCACATCCGCTCCCGTCTACCTGCCCATCATGTCCGGCCGGGCGTGATAGTTGTATGAACCATGACTCCGGTGGTGGACTTCGGCGGCACCGGCGCGTCGATCGTCCTGCTGCACGGGTTGATGGGCCGGGCACGCACCTGGTGGAGCGTCGCGCGGTGGCTGACCCGCTACGGTCACGTGGTCGGGCTGGACGCCCGTGCGCACGGGCGTAATCCGGTTCGAGAGCCGGCCCGCACCGAGGAATTCGTCGCGGACGCCGCCGAGCTGGTGCGCTCGCTTGATGCCGGGCCGGCCGTGCTGATCGGGCATTCCATGGGCGGGTTGCACGCGTGGGCGCTGGCGGCGTCGCATCCCGAGCTGGCCCGTGCGGTCGTGGTGGAGGACATGGCGCCGGATCAGCGCGGCAAGACGGTCGACGAGTGGCGCTCGTACTTCGAGTCGTGGCCGGTACCGTTCTCCTCGATCGCGCATGTCCGGGAATTCTTTGGTGACACGGGAGACTACTTCGCGGAATGTGTCGAGGAACGTTCGGACGGTTATCATCTGATCGCGCCGCTCGACGCGATGTACGAGATCGCCGCCGAGTGGGGCAGGCGGGACTACTGGTCCTTTGTGGACAAGGTGCGCTGCCCGCTGCTGGTGATCGAACCGGAGCACAGCGCGATGCCGCCGGGTCAGCTGGCGGAGCTGGCGCGGCGGGTGCCGGACGGGCGGCACGTGCTCGTGCCGGGCGCCGGGCACGTGGCACACGACGACGCGCCGGAGATGTATCGCGGCGCGGTCGAGGCGTTCCTTTCCGAGGTGTTAGGGCGTGTCTGATGGATATCCTCCGTTGCGAGCGCTGGTGCCGCGCAGGAAAGCGGATTCGTCAGACACGCCCTTGGCGAGCCAGTAGCACGTCGATCTCACCGGTCGCGGTGTCCGTGATGCCGATCTCGGCCACGCTCGCCTTGATCGGCTTGATCGGGTGCAGTGCGGCGAACCCCGAAGCCACCTGCGCGTTGTCGATCTCCTGCGCGAGCGTGCAGTGCGGCACCCAGGCGCCCGGCATGTAGTAAGCCGACGGGTTCTTGGTCTTCTTCGCGAGCACGTCGTGGATCGCGGAGTGCACGGCCAGCAACTCGGCGTCCACAACGGCCGTGATCACCAGCTCGTTGTCCGTGGTGGGGAACGTGCCGAGGGTGTATAGCCACAGCGTGGGCAGCGCGAGCAGGTCGAGCTCGCCGGCAAGCGCCTTGCGGGTGTTCGCCGGGATACCACCGGCCATCGCGAACGTGACGTGCGGCCGGTGTTGCCGGTGGGTCCGGGTGTGCAGGCTGGGTACGCCCGCCCGCTCCAGGCGCCGCCACAGCCAGCGCACCGACGAATCGGCCTCACCGTCGAAGGAGAACTCGAGCGCTTGCGCCATGGGCGTCAGCCGTGCTCGCCAGGAAGCGCGAACCGGCCGTCCGCCGTCTGCTCGACAAGGCCGTCGACCAGCAGCGAGTCCAGGCACTTGTCCCGTTGGCCCGCGTCCGACCACACGACGTCAAGGTTGGCCTTGGCCACCGGCTCGGCCGTGCCACGCAACACGTCCAGCAGCAGCCCGCGTACCTGCCGGTCGGTGCCGGCGAATCGCTGCACGGGCTTCGCGGGCCCGGTGTATTCCGGGCGGCCGGCGTGTTGCCAGGCGCACTCGTGCGAGATCGGGCAAACCGCGCAGCGCGGCGCCCGCGCGGTGCACACCGTCGCACCGAGCTCCATCAGCGCGGCGGAAAACCGCGCGGCCCGGAAGTCATCGTCGGGCAACAGCGCGTCCACATCGGACATGTCGCGGGTGTTCGAGGCCGGGCCGGCATCTCCGGCACCGTGCACCGCACGTGCGACCACTCGGCGCACGTTGGTGTCCACCACAGGGCAGCGTCGCTGGTAGCCGAACGCGGCGACGGCCCGCGCGGTGTACGCGCCAATCCCCGGTAGCGCTAGCAGGGTGTCCACATCGGACGGAACAACGTCGTCGTGTCGCTCGGCGATCGCCGCGGCGGCTTCGTGCAGCCGCAGCGCTCTGCGTGGATAACCGAGTTTCCCCCAGGCACGCAAGACCTCGCCCTGGGCCGCCGCAGCCAGCTCGGATGGGCGCGGCCACCGGGCCATCCAGTCCAGCCACACCGGTTCGACCCGCGCCACCGGCGTCTGCTGCAGCATGATCTCGCTGACCAGCACGCCCCACGGCGTGCACTCGGGTCGCCGCCACGGCAGGTCGCGCGCGGTCTCGGCGAACCAGTCCAGCAGGGAGTCGACGTCAACAGACATAGCGCCGCCAATTGTCGCTCGAAAGCCTGAACCACCCGCGAGCAGGTGTGCTTACCGCTCGCCCGCGCGGCGCTACCGTGCCTCAGGAGGCGTCGACCTCGGTCAGCCCGCCGGTCGACACGTCGTAGACGAACCCTCGCACGGTGTCGGTGTGCTCGAGGAACGGGCTCTGCCGGACCCGCTTGACGGACTGCCGCACGCTGCTCGACACATCCCGGAACGCCTCGATCGACCAGGTCGGCCGCAGCCCGGTGGCGGCTTCCAGCTCGTCTTTGAAGCCGTCCTCGGTGACCGTCTGCAGGCCGCACTGGGTGTGCTGCACGATCAGCACTTCGCGGGTGCCGAGCTTGCGCTGGCTGAGCGAGAGCGAGCGGATCACGTCGTCGGTGACGACCCCGCCCGCGTTGCGCAGGATGTGTGACTCGCCGTGCGCGAGTCCGAAGACTTCGAACACCCGGATCCTGGCGTCCATGCAAGTCAGGATGGCAACGTGCAACGAAGGGGTCGGCGAGGAGCGGTCGCCGGGAGCGCGCTGGCCGAATTCATCGTTACGGCGCACCAGCTCGTCGATCGCGGTCATAACGCTTGATTGGACACGTTCCGCCGAATGGCGGCAACCGACCTAGATCAAGCTCACTCGCCGGGGCAACACAACCGGAATGGGTGACGGCGATATCCATCGATGTGCTGATTTAGCCGTTTACCTTGCAAACCATGATCGAACCAACCGGCCCGCTCCCGCCATCGGTGTACTGGCGGCGGCGTGTGGTCGCAGCCGTCGGTTCGGTGCTTGCGTTACTGCTGATCGTCTGGCTGCTCAGCTCCGGTTCGGACGAGTCCGTCGCGCCCACCGGCGGGAAGGACGAGGGGATCGCGGCCAGCGCTCCGCCGCCATCGACGAGCAGCACCAGCAGCTCGAGCTCGGCGACCAGCTCGACGAGCCCCTCGCCGACCAGCAGCGGTCATCCCGTGCCTTCGAGTGGGAAGCCGCCCGAATCATCACGGACGTCACCGCGGAAGCCGGAACCGCCGAGGGCGTGTGCGGACGAGGTGCTCAAGCTGGTCGTGCGGCTGGGTAAGCCGGCGTACCGGGTCGGTGAGCGCCCACGACTGAGCATGGTGCTCACCAATGCAGGGCCGGAGCCGTGCGTGAAGAACGTCAGCCGCCAGCTGCGCGAGCTGGTGGTGACCACCATGGACCGGCGAAACCGGATCTGGTCGAGCCTCGACTGCTACCCGCCGACGACGAACGAGAGGCCGGTGCTGCGGCCAGGGCAGCAGCTCAGGTTCGATCTGCGCTGGGCGGGGCGTACGTCGGAGCCGGGCTGTCCCATCGAACGGCAGGTCGTGCCGGCCGGCGAGTACCTGGTCACCGGCAAGATCGGCAAGTCGATCAGCGCACCCGCCCGGCTCCGGTTGATGTGACGCCGTGCTCTTCGAGACCGCGATCCGTGGGGGCGAATCGCGGGTTGGGAGGCAGGGTCAGGGCCCGAACCAGGGCTCCTCGGCATTGCGCGGCGATCCGCAGGTCGCACCGATGAGCAATTCGGTGTCCAGGGTGATCAGTTTCGGACCGTTACGCTCCGCGGCACTGAGTAGCAGCTGGCCGGCTGCGCGGCCCTTGTCCTGGATCGGCTGCCGCACGGTGGTCAGCTCCACCCGGTCGGCTTCGGCGATCCCGTCGAAACCGGTCACGGTCAAATCGATCGGCACCCGCAGCCCCCGGCGCTTCGCCTCGGTGAGCGCGCCGACAGCCAGGATGTCCGAGGTGCAGACCAGCGCGGTGACATCGGGGTGCTTGTCCAGCAGCTGCGCGGCGGCCGACGCGCCGTCCTCGCTGGTGTGGTCGAAACGCTCGACCACTGGCACCTTCGACCAGTCAACACCCGCGGACTCGAACACCGACGCGAGCGCGCCGAGCCTGCGGCGCTGCACGTGGTAGTGCGCGGAACGCTGCCGATCGACGCTGACGAAGTTGTCGTTGCGGTCCCGCCCGAGGCGCATGCACAGCACGCCGACGCTGCGGTGCCCGAGCCGCAGCACATGCTCGGCCAGCTTGGTGATCGCGGCACCGTCGTCGATGCCGACCCTGTCCACGTCCTCCAACTGTGGCTGATCACACACCACGGTGTGCACCGGCCGGGACATCACGGCGGCCAGATGAGGATCGTCGTCGGGCACCGAGTACACGACGAAGCCGTCCACGCCAGCCCGGTGCACCGCGGCGACGTCCTCGCGCTGCGGGCTCGCGGGCACCAGGTGCAGGCCAACCCCGGCGTCTTCGCAGGCGAGCGCGAGGCCCTCGAGGAAACCCACCGCGGCGGGATCGCGGAACGCGTACGAGAGGTTCTCCGTGAGTAGCAGGCCGGCCGCGCCGGCCTTGCGGGTTCGCAGCGAGCGCGCCACCGGATCCGGACCGGGATATCCAAGACGTTCGGCCGTTTTCAGTACCCGATCCCGCAGCTCGGGCGAAAGCTGGTCCGGCCGGTTGTAGGCGTTCGAGACCGTCGTTCGTGACACGCCTAGCTCAGCGGCCAGCGACGCCAGTGTCGCCGGCCGTCTCACGTGTATAGACCGCCCCATAGAGGGACCGTAACGTTTCAGATTGTTTTCCAGAAGTCCCGGCCCGGTTCAGCTCGGCACGACGTACGCCTGGTAGCACCGGGCGATACGGTGAGGGATCGGATATCGCGGACTTAGCTAGGGGTGACGGGCTTGGACGGACTGGCGGTCGTCCTCATAATCGTGCTGATGCTGGCGGTGGTCGCGCTGGTGATCGGCCTCATCCAGCGGATGCCGGCCAAGCAGCGGCGATCCGGCGCGCAGGCGCCACCCACGGATCCGTTCGCCAGCGGCGACTCCAATGCGCTTTTCGGGGACCCGCGCACCATCCGGGCCGGCGACATCGTGGAGATTCACGGCGCGCCGTATACGGTGCGCGGCAGCCTGCGGTACGACGAGGGTGGCTGGACCTGGTCGACGCACTTCCTCGACGACGCCAAGGGCAGCCAGGCGTGGCTTTCCGTCGAGGAGGACCCGGACCTCGAGTTGTCGGTGTGGACGCCGCTACCGGATGCCGGCCTCGAGCCGGGCCCTTCGGCCGTCGAGCACGGCGGCCGACGGTACAAGCTGGACGAGTCCGGCACGGCGAAGTTCCGCAGCGAGGCGACCACCGGGCTCGCCGAGCAGGGTTCGGTTCGCTACTACGACTACGAGGCCGCGGATGGCGCGATGCTGGCCTTCGAGTCGTACGAGGGCGCCGAGTGGGAAGCCAGCACCGGGGAGAACCTCAACCAGCACGCGCTTCGGATCTATCCCATGTCCCAGAACGGTTAACCGGGAGATGCGGCCCAAGTTCTTCTTCGTCACGGCCGGTGTTCTGGCGCTGGTCGGCGCGATCGTCGCCGGCGTCATGCTGTTCGGCGGCACCTCGGTCCGCGACTACGTGGCGCAGAACTACGCCCGGTCGTCCACAATGGACAGAGGATCGGAGAAGGCATACACCAGCCCGCGTTCGCCGAGCGAGACGTCCACCGAGATCGTGGACGCGTGGACGCCGGTGTCGCAGTATCCGAGCGCGGGCGGGATCTTCCTGCGGTACAGCGACGACATGGTGCTGATCCAGCCGCGCTCCGGCGGTTCGGTGATCAGGGTGGACGACGTCGAGCGCGCTCACCGGCACTACTACGGCATCCTCGGCGGGGTCTGGGGATGGTCGTCCGGCCATGGCGAGGCCTTCCGCGGACGCGGCCCGGGGGCGGGAAAGTGAGCTATCAGCGAGGTGGGTCGCAGCCGGACGCGTCGGGCAAGACGAAGGCACTGGTGGCGGTGTTCGCCGTACTGGTGCTCGGTGGCTACTTCGTCAGCCAGATCATCGGCTCGTTCGGCGCGGACGAGAGCACCGCGGTGGAGAACTTCGAGCGGCAGGACTCGGCCGACCTGGCGAACCGGTTGGCGACGGCCGAGCGGGCGCATGGCATCTGCTACGGCTGGCAGCTGATCGACGGTGGGCTGAACCAGGTGCTGAGCGAGGGGTCCAGCCGTGGTGTCGGCACGGACGCCGAGCAGTGCGCGCGGTGGGTCGAGGTGTCCGCGGATGTGCTGTACACCAGCGAGAACAGCGAGCAGGAGGACAGCGCGCAGCTGACCGTGCGCAGCTCGCCGGACCTGCTCGGCAGCACGCCGAGCCCGCAGGACTTCGAACGGGTCGGCGTGACGTCCAGGGAGTTGATCGACGAACCGGTGAGCTCGGTGGGATACGCCGCGCTTTCCCTGCCGTTGCTGCTCGCCGAGCGCGGAGTCGTGCAGCCTGTCGAGCTCGACCAGGGTGCGGCTTCCGAGCGGGTACAACCGTTGGACGAGGCTGGTTCCGACTTCTTCGGGCAGTACACCGGAACGATCATCTTCCTCGGCATCCTGGCCGCGGCTGTGCTCGCGTGCCTGGTGCTCGGGATCGTGGCCAGCAGGCGAAGGAAGCGCCGGCTCGCCGCGGTTCCGCCTGGCCGCGAAGGTCCGCCCCCGCCGGGGCAATCTGCGTACTGGCAGGGTACGCCGGGGCACGGCCCACCCCCACCCGGTCGCGGTCCGTCCACCTAGGACTCGTTGAATATCCGCCCTCGTACGTGAAAGGCATGACATGGAGACCTCGCACCCCGACCTGATCGACGGTCTGGCGGGTGGCCTCGCCTACGGTGCGGTCGGCCTCGTGCTGATGGCCATCGGCTACCTGCTCGTTGATCTGGCCACGCCCGGCAAGCTTCGCGACCTGATCTGGGAACACCGCAACGGGAACGCCGCACTGCTGCTGGTTTCCGGACTGCTCGGGGTGGGCATCATCCTGACAACCGCGATCGTGGCCAGCGAGGGCGATCTCCTCGACGGGCTGATCTACACGGCGTCCTACGGGCTGCTCGGCCTGGTGCTGATGAGCGTGTCGTTCCTGATCATCGACTTCATCACGCCGAGTAAGCTCAGCGAGGTCTTCTCGGACGAGAAGCTGCACCCCGGTGCGTGGGTGTCGGCGACCGCGCACGTGGCGATCAGCGTGATCATCGCCGCCGCGATCTACTGAGTTCCGGATGTCCACCGGCACCGAGGAACGCGGCGCGCGGACCGAGCCGCGCAGGCCCAGTGCGGCGCGGGCGGCGGTGCTGTTCGTGGTGTTCGTGTGCGCGGCGTGCGGCCTGGTGTACGAGCTCGCCCTGGTGGCGCTCGGCAGCTACCTGATCGGCGACACGATCGGGCAGGCGTCCATCGTGCTTTCCCTGATGGTGTTCGCCATGGGCATGGGCGCGCTGGCGGCGAAACCGTTGCAGCGCAAGGCGGCCGCGGCGTTCGTGGGTATCGAGATCGCGCTCGCGCTGCTCGGCGGGCTGAGCGTGTTGCTGCTGTACGCGGCGTTCGCGTGGTTGAGCCTGTACACACCGGCATTGGTCGTGATGGCCCTGGTACTCGGCCTGTTGATCGGCGCGGAGATCCCGTTGCTGATGGTGCTGCTGCAGCGGATCCGCACGCAGGACGCGGGTTCCGCGGTGGCTGACCTGTTCGCGGCCGATTACGTCGGCGGGCTCGTCGGTGGCCTGGCGTTCCCGTTTCTGCTGCTGCCGCTGTTCGGGCAGTTGCAGGGCGCGCTGGTGGTCGGGCTGCTGAACGCTGTCGCCGGGCTCGGCCTGGTGTTCACGGTGTTCCGTCGCGAACTGGCCAAGCGGGCACGGCTGGTGCTGCTGCTGGCCACCGTGGTGGTCGGCGCGGTGCTCGGCTACGCGTACACGTGGTCCGACGACTTCGAGGTGACCGCGCGGCAGGCGCTGTACGACGACCCCATTGTGCGCGCGGAGCGCAGCCAGTACCAGGACATCGCGCTGACCCGATCGGTGCCGCTCGGCGGAAGCCCGGACACCCGGCTGTACCTCAACGGGGACCTGCAGTTCAGCTCGGTTGACGAGTACCGCTACCACGAGGCGCTGGTCCATCCCGCGATGTCCGGCGAGCGGCGGGACGTGCTCGTCCTCGGCGGTGGTGACGGGCTCGCGCTGCGTGAGGTGCTGCGCTATCCGGACGTCGAGCACGTCACGCTGGTCGAGCTGGATCCGTCGGTGATCAACCTGGCCCGCACCGATCCGACGGTGAGCGCGCTGAACCGGCACGCGTACGACGATCCGAGGGTTCGGGTGCACACGGACGACGCGTTCAGCTGGCTGCGGGAGAACCGGCAGCGCTACGACGCCGTGCTTGTCGACATGCCGGATCCAGATTCGACCGCGACCGCGAAGCTGTATTCGGCGGAGTTCTACTCGCTGGTGCGGCACGCCATGGCGCCCGGTGCGCTGGTCAACGTGCAAGCCGGCTCACCGTACTTCGCGCCGAAGGCATTCTGGTGTATCGCCTCGACAATGCGCGAGGCCGGTTTGACCGGCACACCGTTCCAGGTATCGGTGCCCAGCTTCGGGGAGTGGGGCTTCCACCTGGCGAGGGCTGATCGCTCGGCACCGCCGCTGCGGCTCGCCCCGGACACGCCGCGGCTGCGTTCGCTGGACGGGCCGACCCTGCGGGCCGGTGGGACCTTCCCGCCGGATCGCGCCCCACTACCCAACATGCCGGTGTCCACCCTGCTACACCCGGTGATCATGGAGTACGCCAGCCAGGAGTGGACCAACTACTGATCCGCGCCCCGGCTGCTTTTCGATCTGTTCAACGGGGCTCGGGTCACTTCGAGACGGGTGCTGTCACTCGGTCGGTGGTAATGGGCGCAGGGCGAAGCGTAGGGTAGTTCCGACAACGGTTTCCATTACCGGTTCATGAGGAGTACCCGAATGATTGTCCGCACCACCCGCTCAGCAGGCTCAGCAGCCGTCCGGCTCCGCAAAACGACGCTTGCGACCGCCGGCCTGGCTTCCGTAGCGCTCGTCGCGTCCGGGTGCGGGGGTTCGGAGTCGGTGTCCGACGAGCCGGCGAAGGGACAGATCTCGGTGGCCGCGTCCACCAACGTGTGGGGCAGCGTCACGAAGGCGATCGGCGGCGACCAGGTGGCGGTGGAGTCGATCATCGACGACCCCAGCGTGGACCCGCACTCCTATGAGGACACCCCTGCCGACGCCGCCGCGGTGACCGACGCTCAGCTGCTGGTCTACAACGGCGGCGGGTACGACGAGTTCTTCACCAAGCTCGCGGACCGTGCCGGCAATACCAAACAGGTGGTGGCCTTCGACCTGTCCGGCAAGGCCGAGGGTGAGCAGGGCGGCCACGGCGAGGGCGAGCACGGTCATGCCGAGGGCGAGCACGGTCATGCCGAGGGCGAACAGGGCCATGCCGAGGGCGAGCACGGCCATGCCGAGGGCGAGCACGGCCATGCCGAGGGCGAACAGGGTCACGCCGAGGGCGAGCACGGCCACGAGCACGGTGCGGTCAACGAGCACGTCTGGTACGACCTCCCGACCGTCCAGAAGGTCGCGGATCGCGTGGCCACGGATCTCGGGAAGCTCAAGCCGGAGTCGAAAGCGACCTTCCAGAAGAACGCCGACCGGTTCCACGACCGGATCGACGAGCTGATCGGGCGAACTGAGCGGATCAACAAGGCCAAGCACGGCAGCAAGGTGCTGGCCACCGAGCCGGTCAGCCACTACCTGGTCGAAGCCGCCGGGCTGAACGACGTCACGCCGGACAAGTACGTCGAGTCCATCGAGAACGAAGCCGACGTGCCGCCGGTCACCGTGGCGGAGGTGAACAAGCTGGTCTCCGGCAAGCAGGTCGACGTCGTGCTGGACAACACCCAGACCGAGACCCCGACCACGACCGACATCGTGCGGCGGGCCAAGAACTCGGGCATACCGGTCGTCCAGGTGACCGAAACACTGGCCGAAGGTACGAACGGTTACGTTGACTGGATGGGTAAGCAGGTGAACGCGCTGTCCCGAGCGCTGGGTGTGTGATGACGCAACCGGTTTCCGGCGTATCGGCGGAGACGGAGGCGGTGTCGCTGCGGGATGCCCGGCTGTCCTACGGCCAGCGCACGCTGTGGAACGGGCTGAACCTGGACGTCGAGCCGGGTGAGTTTCTCGCCGTGCTCGGGCCGAACGGTTCCGGTAAGACCAGCCTGCTGCGGGTGCTGCTCGGTACGCAGGAGCTGACCTCGGGGACCGCTCGGGTGGTCGGCGAATCGCCTGGCAAGGGCAACCGCCGGATCGGCTACGTGCCGCAGCAACGCGCCATGGCGAGCGGGCTGACGTTGCGCGGCACGGATCTCGTCGGGCTCGGCCTTGACGGGCACCGCTGGGGTGTCGGCGTGCGCGGGCGGGCCAGGAGGAAGCGGGTCGCCGAGGCGCTGGACGCGGTTGGCGCGAGCGAGTACGGGAACATGCCGGTCGGCCAGCTTTCCGGCGGCGAGCAGCAGCGGCTGCGTGTCGCGCAAGCGCTTGTCGGTGATCCGGACGTGCTGCTCTGCGACGAGCCGCTGCTGTCGCTCGATCTCGCGCACCAGCGCACGGTCAGCGAGCTGATCGATCGGCGGCGCCGCGAGGCCGGTACCGCTGTGCTGTTCGTGACGCACGAGATCAACCCGGTGCTGTCCATGGTTGACCGGGTGCTGTACCTGGTGGCCGGACGGTTCCGGGTCGGCACGACGGGCGAGGTGATGAACTCGGCCACGTTGTCCGAGCTGTACGGCACCCGGGTCGAGGTGATCAGGGTCGCCGACCAGATCCACGTCGCGGGCGCGCACGTCGCGCTGTGCGAGGACGAACCGCACCACCTCGAGCACGCGGTCGGGGAGTAGCGATGTTCGACTTCGATCTGACCATGGAACTACTCCAGCTGGACTTCGTACGGGACGCACTGCTCGCCGGCGCGGTGGTCGGGCTGGTCGCCGGGGTGCTCGGCCCGCTGGTGGTCACCCGTCGGATGTCGTTCGCGGTGCACGGCACCAGCGAACTCGCGTTCACCGGGGCCGCCGCGGCGCTGCTGCTCGGCGTCGGGATCGGTTACGGCGCGCTGGCCGGGGCGATCGCCGCCGCGCTGCTGCTCGGGTTGCTCGGCCAGCGGGAGTCCGATCGTGACTCGGTGATCGGCGCGGTGCTCGCGTTCGGGCTCGGTGTCGGGGTGTTCCTGCTGTGGCTGTACCCGGGGCGCGCGCAGAACAAGTTCGGCCTGCTCGTCGGGCAGATCGCAGCGGTGGACACCACGGATCTGGCGCTGCTCACCGGGTCCGCGATCGTGGTGCTCGCGGTGCTGGCCGTGATCTACCGGCCGTTGCTGTTCGCCAGCGTCGATCCGGATGTCGCGGTGGCTCGCGGGGTGCCGACCGGGTGGCTCGCGCCGCTGTTCGCGGTGCTGATCGGGGTGGCGTCGGCGATGGGCGTGCAGACCGTTGGCGCGCTGCTGGTGCTGGCGCTGCTGATCACGCCCGCCGCGGCGGCGTGCCGGGTGACGGCCAGCCCGCTGAGGGCCACCCTGCTGGCCGTGGTGTTCGCCGAGGTCGCGATGGTCGGCGGGATCCTGCTGTCGCTGGCGCCCGGTGTTCCGGTGAGCGCGTTCGTCACGGCCATCGCGTTCGCGATCTACGTGGCTTGCCGGCTCGTCGCCCGCTGGCGAGCTCGTGAGTCTTTTTAGGTGCTATAACCCCGAAAAAGACTCACGAGCGTCAGCGGGGCTGCAACGCCGCTGACGCCTCGTTGATAAACCCCTGGTCGAGGATCGGCGCGTTGCCGCTCGCCAGGCTGCGCTCCACGATCTGCACCACGACGATCTCGGAGTCGGCCAGCGACTTCGCCGCTACTCGCGCGTCATCGGTGATCGAGTTGTAGTGCAGCATGGTGAGGTCGGTGAACGCGGCCGGCAGGTAGCGGGAGGCGACCTTGGTGAACGAGTCGCCGAGCACCGTGGTGCGCTCGTCGATGGTGCCGATGGTGGAGTCCGATTTGCGGTGCACCGGCCGGTTCAGGTTCCGCAGCAGCTCGCCGGTGCGGTCGGTGAACCCGTCCGGGCGCAATTCGTAGCTCATGCCCCGCTTGTCGGCCGGCCTGCCCATCATCATGGTCAGGTCGGCCGTCGAGGTCCGCATGCCGCTTTCCGGGGTGTTCCACGTCGCCGTGCTGCCCGGCTTGATGTTCTCGGCGAGCGCCCGCACCATCTCGAGCGACCCCTCGTCGGTCCAGTGCGTGTCCTGTTTGAAATAGACCGGGCGGTGCAGCCGGTCGGCTGCCGCCCGCAGCGCGGGGCGCAGGTCGATCGCGCCGCCGTTGTCGATCGCCTCCGGCCACAGCTTCTCGCTCGCGGCTCGCGCGCAGTCCTTGCCGGGATAGCTGTCCGGTAGGTTCTGCGGCACCATCGTGCTCTTGTCCGGGGTCACCGTCAGCACGAACTTCCGCCCCGAATCGGTCACCGCGTCGCGCAGCTTGTTCAGCTGCTGGACGGACTCGTTCAACGGGCGACCGGGCGCGCACTTGGACTCCACGTCCATCCCGAAGTACAGCCAGTCGTTCTTGCCCTCCAGCACCCTGCCGGAACCGGCCTGCGGGGCGTCCTCGCCCTGCTCGCCGTCCTGCGGGCTCGGGCTGCCGGGCAGCGGACCACTCGGTTCCCGGTTGCCCTGGTCGAGTGGGGCCGGCTCACCGAATACGCCGCGCGAAACGCCGTCCGCCGCCTGGATCGCGGCGGCGCGGAACACCAGGTGATCGGTTGCCCACGCGGGCAGCCCGGTGAACATGCCCCAGCCGTCCGCGATGCTCGGAAAGCTGGCCAGCTTGTGGTTCTCGATCTCCCCGGCACGTGCCCCGAACATCCAGCTGAACACGGGCGTCGCGAAGAACACCAGCGCGCAGCTGAGCGCGGTGAGCTGGCGGCCGCCGTGCCGGGGGCGGTGCAGGGAATGCTCCCTCGGCAGCCACGCCTCGTGCACCGCGGGTAACTCACCCGGGCGTTGCTGGGGGTTCACGACCACCCGCTTACCGTATCCCGGCCCCCGAGGCCGCGTGCCCGGATCCGGCTAATGCAACAGCAGCAGGACCTGCAACTCGCCGATCAGGAATCCGATGATCGCGCCGACCGCGACCAGCTTCCACTCGTCCTGGCGGAACGCCGGCCGCAGCAGGCCCTCGTACTGCTCGGGGGACAGCCGCATCATTCGCTGCTCGATCAGCCGCGCCACGTCCATCGCCTCGGTGAGATACCCTTCCGCGTGCCGCACGGTGGCCGGCATCGTCCGGTACGCCTTGTCCGCGGCGGACTGCTTGATCTCCGCGAGCCTGCGAGTGCCCAGCGCGGCGGTGACAACTGGCCGCGCGATGCTCACCTGCTGATCGACCGACTGCTGCACGACGCGTTGCACCATCGCGACGACCCGGTCGGAACGGGGACCCCGCAAGATGGAGTCGACGATGTTCGGCACGGTCATCACCTCGCGCGCGATGATCTCGCCGTACTGCTTGGCCACCTCGGCACGTCGCCGCTGGAACTTGCCGTGCACGGTGAACCGCCCGGCGACCCGGACCGGTTCGCGCGGCACGAAAACCATCTTGATGGCCAGCCAGTCGGTGAACCAGCCGATCAGCCCGCCGAAGATCGGCAGCACCCACGGTTCCTTGGTGACGCCCCACACGATTGCCTGGACAACGCCGAGGGTGAAACCGAAATAGATGCCGGAACGCGCGATGAACGCCATTTCGGGGCGGGACACCTCCCGAATCAGCCTGACCAGCAACGCGCGATCCCTGGTCAGGTTGGTCACCGCCATCTCGCGCACGTCCAGAACATCGTCGATGTTGTCCCTGATCTCCTCGGTCAGTTGTTTGACGAGCCGGGGAATGGACGCCTGGACCTGTTTGATGACGAGATCCTGCGCGAGTGTGGGAAGCGCTTCCCACAACTGCGGATGATGCTTTTCGAGTACTTCCCGCGCGATATCGTCGACCGCCCGGAGTAGCGGCGCTTCGACTTCTTTCGCAATGCGATCCGGATCAATTCGAAGGAATACTTCTTTGGGGTCGATCAGATTCTTGGTGAGCAGATCCGTCGCTACCGATGCCATTCGCGCGCCGTGCCGTGGAACCACCCCTTGCCAGCCGAGAAAGGTGCCCTTGATTCCGGTGAACGTGAGCGGCCGGAACATCATCTCGATCGCGGCCAGCTTGGTGACATAGCCGATTACGGCCGCGATGATCGGCAGCGCCAGGTACAGATACCAGTGCGCGGCGAGGTCGGCCAACAGGGCGTCCACGTGCCCGACCTCCTTTCGCTCACGGCGCGATCACGGTAGCGCGCGGTGCGCACGAGCCGGAAATTGGGCATTGAAAGAAAATCAGTGCAACAGGATGAGTACCTGTAGTTCACCCACCAGAAACCCGAGCACGGCGCCGGCCGCGATGAGTTTCCATTCGTCTTGCTGGAAGGCGGGCCGCAGCAACCCTTCGAACTGGATGGGTGTGAGTTGTCGCATTCTCCCGACAATGGTGTTCCGCACGTCGAGCGCGTCCGTGGCGTATTCCTCGACGTACACCATGGTTTCCGGAACTTTTTCGATCACCTTGCTGGCCGCGACGCGTTTCATTTCCTGGAAGCGGCGGCTGCCGACGGCGAATGCCACGAACGGTTTGGCGATGCTGGTCTGCTCGTCCACCGCCCGCTGCACGTGCCGTTGAATCAACGCGAACAACTTGTCCGACTTCGGCCCGGTCAACACGGCTTCCAGGATGTTCCGGATGGTGAGGACTTCCCTTGCGATCAGTTCGCCGTAATCGCGGGCCACCTCGTCTTTGCGTTTCTGGAACATGCCTTGCCAGGTGAAGAGGCCGAACACGCGCCTGCGCTCCCTGGGAAAAAAGATCATTTTGAGCGCCAGCCAGTCGGTGATCCAACCGGTGAGGCCGCCGAAGATCGGCATGATCCACGGGCTCTTGGTCAGCGCCCAGGCGACGACCTGCACGATCCCGATGATGAATCCGAAGTAGATGCCCGACCTGGCGATGAACTTCAGCTCAGGGGCGCCCACATCGCGGAACAGCCGCGCGGTGAGCTCCTTGTCCCGCATCAGGTTGGTGACCACCATGTGCCGGACGTCCAGCACGTTGTCGATGTTGCCGGACACCTCGTCCATGATCTTGCGAATCATCTTGGGTGCCTCGGCCCGTACCTGCCGCATGAGCAGCCGCTGCGCCGCGGTCGGCATCAGTTCCCAGGTGCGCGGCTGGTACTGCTCCATCACCTCGCGGGTGATGTCCTCGACGACCTCGAGCATCGGGTCGTGCAGTTCGCTTGCCACCCGATCAGGGTCCAGCCGGGAGAACAGCTCCTGCGGTTTGACCAGGTTCTGGGTCAGCAGGTCGACAGCAACCGTTGCCATCCGCCTCGAGTTCCGGGGGATAATGCCCTGCCAGCCGAAGATCGGCTTGATGCCGCGGAACTCCGTCGGCCGGAACATCATCTCGATGGCGACGGTCTTCGTGATGTAGCCGATCAGCGCGGCGATGAACGGCATGGAAGCGTAGATGTACCAGTGCTCGCGGAAGTCAGCCAAGATCGCTTCCACTCTCGTGACCTCCCGTTTCGCGCCGCACCGGCCGACGATCAAGCGTAAGCCACGGTCGGCGAGTGCTGTGCCGGCCCGGTTGCGCTCAGCCGGAACAAGCAGGAGGCATCCGATGGCGTGCGGCGCATCAAGGGAAGCGGCTCACAGGGTGATGGGGACCAGCCGGGGCTGGGCGATCCGCAGGTAGTCCTCGGTGCGCAGGGCCAGCGAGCGGTCCAGCCGGGCGGCGTTGAAGAAGATCTCGGGCTGCTCGGTCAGCGCTGGGTCCGCGACGAGTTCCAGGTCGGGGTGGAAGCTGAACGGCAGGATGGTGCCGCTCGGGCTTCCGGCGAGTGTCTCCGCCTTGTCGGTGGATGCGAAGGCCACGTAGCTACCGCCGGCCAGCTGTTTGAGCCGATCAAGATCGATCTTCCGGTCACCCGGCACCACCGCGAGGAAATACTTGCTGGTGCGCTTGCCTAGCTTGACCAGCACGACGAGGCATTTCGCCGCCTGCTCCACGGCGTTTCCCCGGTAGCCGCTGACGATCTCCGTGCGGCCCTCCGGCGGGTGCTCGATCAGTCGATAGCGCGCGCCGGACGCGTCCAGCTCGGAGCGCAGCCGGTCGTAAGCGGTTGTGGTCGTCACTACTACCAACTTTCCTGGAACATGCGCTTGACCTCGGCGATTCGTTCTTCATCGCGGCGGTAGAACATCCATTGCTTGACCTTCTTGGCGTGCAGCAAACCGGCTCCGGTGAGCAGCTTCAGGTGCTCGGCGGCGGTCGGCTGACTCACCTCGAGCTTCTGGGCGATCAGCAGGCCGCAGACGCCGTCGGTGACCAGGTCGCCGTCCTGCTGTGGCGGGAAGTGCGCGACCGGGTCCCGCAGCCAGTTCAGGATAGCCAGGCGTTTCACGCTGGCCAGCGCCTTCAACACCGTCACGTCCATCAATTAGTTAGTTTGCTAATTAGCTATTTCCCTGTCAAGGCGCCGCACGGCGCGGTGTCGTAACCTGCGCCGATGACCGTTTTGCGTTCCGTCGCCCTGTTCGTGGTCGCCGCGGTTGCCGAGATCGGCGGTGCCTGGCTGGTCTGGCAGGGCGTTCGCGAGCATCGCGGCTGGCTGTGGATGCTCGGCGGCGTGCTGGCCCTCGGTGCCTACGGTTTCGTGGCCACCCTCCAGCCCGAGGTCCACTTCGGACGCATCCTCGCCGCGTACGGTGGCGTGTTCGTGGCCGGGTCCCTGCTGTGGGGCGTGATCATGGACGGCTTCCGGCCGGACCGCTACGACATCGTCGGCGCGGTGATCTGCCTCGCGGGCGTCGCCGTGATCATGTACTCGCCGCGCGGGGCCTAGACTGCCGCGCTCGGCTTAGACCACGGCCTCGTCGGTCTCCAGGGATTCCTCGTCACCGCGCAGCGGGAGCGTGTCGAACACCGCTGGCGGTACGCGCCACGGTTCGGCGAGCCGCCCGGCCTTGGCGTCCTCGATGGTGCGCCACACCCGCTGCGGCGTGGCCGGCATGTCGATGTGCCGAACGCCGAGGTGCCGGAGCGCGTCCACCACGGCGTTCTGCACGGCCGGGGTGGATCCCACCGTGGCGGATTCCCCGATTCCCTTGGCGCCCAACGGGTTTCGCGATGTGATCGTCTCGGTGTTCACCGCGTCCACGCCGGGCACGTCCGCGGCGGACGGAATCGTGTAGTCCACCAGCGTGCCGGTAACCGGGTTGCCATCCGGGTCGTAGCTCATGTGCTCCCACAACGCCTGCGCGATGCCCTGCACCGCGCCGCCGTGTTGCTGCCCGTGCACGATCAGCGGGTTCAGCACCCGACCGCAGTCGTCCACGGCGATGTGCCGCAACGGCCGCACGAACCCCGTTTCGACGTCCACCTCGACCACGGACACGTGCGCGCCGAACGGGAACGTCGCACCATCAGGGATGAAGTCGGTGTTCGCGGACAGCCCGGTGCCGCCGTCGTTGTCTTTATCCGCGGCAGCCTGCGCCAGCTCCGCCCAGCTCAGGCTCGCGGTAGGCACCCCGGCCACGCCGAGCTGGCCGTCTTCGGTCAGCTCGATGTCCTCGACCGCGGCTTCCAGGCGGTTCGCGGCGAGTTCCCTGGCCTGCTGGAACACCAGCTGGCTGGCCTCCCGCACCGCGCTGCCGCCCAGCTGCAACGACCTCGAACCGCCCGTGCCGCCACCGCGGGGCACCGTCGCGGTGTCCGACTGCACGAACTCGACCGCTTCCAGCGGGATGCCGAGCAGGTCCGCGACGATCATGGAAAACGACGTGGCGTGCCCCTGGCCGTGCCCTGAGGTGCCCACCTTGATGGTGGCGCCGCCGTCCTCGCGGATCTCAACCGACGCGTACTCGCCCGCGGCACCACCACCGGTGACCTCGACGTAGCTGCTCATCCCGATGCCAAGCAGCAGATGCTCGCCGGCCTCGATCCGGCGGGCCTGCTCCTCGCGCAGCTTGTCGTAGTCGACCAGCCGCAGCGCCTCGGTCAACGGCAGGTCGTAGTCGCCGGAGTCGTAGTTCGTACCGACTACCGTGGTGTACGGGAACTCCTCGGGCGGCACGAAGTTGCGCCGCCGGATCTCCGCCGGTTCCAGGTCCAGCTCGACCGCGGCCATGTCCATCAGCCGCTCGAGCATGGCGGTCGCCTCCGGGCGCCCGGCACCGCGGAACGCGCCGACCGGCGCGGTGTTGGTCAACGCGACCACACCGTCGAAGCTGATTCGCGGGATCCGGTACACGCCCTGCACCATGACCCGCGTCGGGCCGAGCACCAGGCCACCGCCGAACCCCGCGTAGGCCCCGGCGTCCCCGATTATCCGGCAGCGCAGGCCCACGATCGTGCCGTCGGTGCGCAGCCCGAGCTCGGCGTACTGCACCTGCGCGCGGCCGTGCGGCATGGACTGCAGGTTCTCGGAGCGGGTCTCGATCCACTTCACCGGCCTGCCGAGCAGGCGCGCGACCCCGATGGCCACGGCGTGCTCCGGCCCGATCCCGGCCTTGCCGCCGAACGCCCCTCCGACGTGTGGCGCGATCACCCGCACCCGGTCCTTGGCCCAGCCGAACATCTTGGCTGCCCCGTTGCGCAGCACGTGCGGCATCTGGGTGGACACGTAGATGCTGGCTTCGAACTCCTCGTCCTGGCCGCCAGGCACCACGGCGACAGCGTTCCCCTCCATGGGCACCACGGCGAGTCGCTGGTTCTCGATCCTGGCCCGCACCACCACATCGGCGCCGTCCAGCACCTCGGCTCCGGCGGCCTCCCTGCTGCCGTCCGCGACGTTCGAGCCCAGCTCGGGGAACTGCATCGGGGCATCCGGCTCGAGCGCCAGTTCCGGGTCAGATACCGCGGGCCGCGGCTGGTAGTCGACGTCCACGAGTTCCAGCGCGTCGGTGGCGGCGGCCGCCGTCTCCGCGACCACCACGGCAACCGGTTCACCCGCGAACCGCACCCGGTCGGTCGCCAGCGGGTGGCGGGCGCACCGGGGGTTCACCTCGATGAACGGTGCGATCGGCGGCAGGTCCAGGTCCGCGGCGGTGTACACGGCGAGCACGCCCGGAGCCTGCGCGGCTTCGGTCACGTCGATGCCGGTGACGTCGGCGTGTGCCATGGGCGAGCGCACGAAGGTCAGGTGCAGTGCCCCTTCGAAGGGCAGGTTGTCGACGTAGGAGGCACGGCCGCGAAGCAGGTCGGGGTCCTCGACGCGGCGAACTTCGTTTCCCAGCAGTGAACCTGGCATGTGGCCGAGCCTATCTGTGTTCGGTCGGTTGATCACGTTCGATGGCGCCCATACACCCCATCGAACAAGCTGGAGTGTGCTCCATGTCAACCGCGGAAGCCGCCTGCCGGCTGGTGGCGAGAACGCAGGCCAGCTCCGCCACGTACCGCAATATGAATCCATATTGCGGTACGTGGCACGGAAACTATTAGCAGTTGAGCAGTTCCGGGGTTTGGTTCAGAATCTGCGACTCCGGGGTGGTGAACGCGGCGTACGCTTCCTCGGCATCCCGCCGGAAAACGGCGGCACGGCAGCAGTTCTGGAATGCCAAACGGACTCCAAAATGCTGTTCCAGCGCGCCCCTGATCGCGTCACTTGCCATCATGCGAAATAGCTGGCCCCACGCGGATTCATCTGGCGGGGTAATCCTGTTGTCGGCGAATTCGCCGCCATGGTCGCGCAAGTCGTCTGCCAGACGGCTTATCACCGACCACGCGTATGGCAGCGACGTACGAATGCAGTCAATAAACGCGGCGTCGTCGACCTTGCCTTGCTCTGCCTGTTCCATCAGTTCGGGAGAAACGGTCAGGGACACTAGCTTCACCTCCATTGACACGGACGCTTTCGACGCTACGGCACGCGCCGAGATTGGTCGAGAGCGCTCTGTCACAATCGGCCTTCCGGGTAATATTTCCGCCTTCTTGATAAACGTATGCGGAAATCTCTATTTGGAATTGCGGGGGCGCGGGAAACGCCGATCAGAACTGGTAGTACAGGAACGGGCTGAACGTGCCGGTGGCCACCAGGATCGCCGCGTACAGCAGGCCGACGGTCATCACACCGACGCGGAGCACGTTGGCGCTGCGCGCCCGGGACGACTCCAGCATCGGCCCGGCGACCGGATGCGCCGGCAGCAGCACGATCGCCATCGCGGCGAGTAAGATCCACGCCCGCTGGTTCGTCAACGCCGCCTCGACCGCGTCGGTCAACCCGTCGAATTCGGGCAGGAACATATGCCCGAGCATGGTGAGTGCCGAGCCCATGTCCGCGGAATTGAAGAATACCCAGCCGATCACCACGAGCAGCATGGTCAGTACCCGCCGGCGAATTCGCGCGCCCCGGCCCTCCGGCGTTCGGTCCCAGCCGAAGCCGCGCTCGATGATCAGCAATGCGCCGTGGTACGCGCCCCACACCAGAAATGTCCACGCCGCGCCGTGCCAGAACCCGGTCAGCACGAACACGACGCACAGGTTCCGATACGTCTTGCCAGCGCCCTCCCGATTCCCGCCGAGCGGAATGTACACATAGTCCCGGAACCAGCGGGAAAGCGACATATGCCAGCGTCGCCAGAATTCGGTCACGGTGATCGACGAGTACGGTCGCGCGAAATTCTCCGGCAACCGGAAGCCGAGCATGCGGCCGAGCCCGATCGCCATATCCGAGTAGCCGGAGAAATCGAAGTACAGCTGCAAGGTGAATCCGATCGCGCCGAGCCAGGCGATCGCGAACGTCATGTCCCCGGCCGGGGTATCGAAGCACGCGTCCACCAGCGGTGCCAGCGAATCCGCGACGATCACCTTCTTGCACAAGCCGAGCGCGAACCGCGGAAAGCCGGCGGCCACGTCGTCCAGCCGGTGGCTGCGCCGCTGCGGCAACTGATCGGCGATCTCCCGGTAGCGCACGATCGGCCCGGCGACCAGCTGCGGGAACATCGAGATGTAGGTGGCGAACGAGACCGGGTTGCGCAGCGCCTTCCGCTCACCGCGGTAGATGTCCACCACGTAGGAAATGTGGTGGAACGTGTAGAACGAGATTCCGATCGGCAGCGCCAGGTGCACGACGGGGAAGTCCCCACCGAGTAGCTGGGCGAACCCGGCGAGCTGCTCGGTTGCGAACCCCGCGTACTTCCAGATCACCAGCACCGTGACGTCGAAGACGATCACGCAGATCAGCACGACGCGGCGGCGGGCGCCACGTAAGTCCCATTCGTCGGGTTCCAGCGCGGGGCCGGCGAGGAAGTTGACCACCATGCAGGACAGCAGCAGCAGCGTGGTCGGCCCGGCGCCGGTGGCGTAGAAGATCAAACTGCCGGTGGCGATGATGCCGTTTCGCCAGCTGCGAGGTGCGATGAGGACGGCGACGAGCGTGGCCGGCACGAAGTACCACAGGAAAAGCGGGCTAGCGAACGACATCCTCTACGCCTCGGGTCAGCGGTTGCGCCGCTTGACCTTATCCGAGCCGCCACCCGCCAGGGCCCGTTCCGCGTTATGTCCTCGGATCGCTAATGTAACGCCGTCATATAAGCGGTCTGGGTACATAACCGCGGCCGGGGTCAGGTGCGGCCGGCGGCGCGGCGCCGGCGGGCGATCTCGGCGAGCAGCACGCTCGCCGCAACGGAGGCGTTCAACGAGTCAACGCCGGTCGCCATCGGGATGGACACCGTCACGTCGCACGTCTCCCGCACCAGCCGGGACAGCCCGCGCCCCTCGGAGCCGACCACCAGCACCATCGGCGAGGTGGCCACCGACAGATCATCGACGCTCGTCGAACCGTCCGCGTCCAGCCCGACGATCATCATCCCGTCCTTGGCGAGCGCGCGGAGCGTCCGCGTCAGGTTGGTCGCCACGGCGACCGGCAACCGCGCCGCGGTTCCCGCGCTCGTTCGCCACGCCACGGCGGTCATCCCGGCGCTGCGCCGCTGCGGCAGCAGAACCCCGTGCGCGCCGAAAGCAGCCGAGGACCGGATCACCGCGCCAAGGTTGCGCGGATCCGTCACGCCATCCAACGCCACCAGCAACGGGGCGTCGCCGGATTCCTCGGCCGCCTGCGCCACGTCTTCCGGATCGGCGTACGAGTACGGCGGTACCTGCAGGCCCAGCCCCTGGTGCACGGCGCCACCGGTCAGCCGGTCCAGCTCGTGGCGCGGCACCTCGAGCACAGAGATCCCGCGATCGGCCGCGGTGTGCACCGCTTCGCTCACCCGGTCGTCGTTATCCACGCCGAGCGCCACGTACAGCGCGGTCGCCGGCACTTCCGCCCGCAGGCACTCCACCACGGGGTTACGGCCGGCCACCAGTTCCGGGCCCTCCCGCCGGTTGGCCCTTGCCTGCTCCGCTTTCGCCGCCGCGGCCGCCTTGCGCTGTGCCGGATGTCCCGGGCGCCGCTCCGCCCTCGGTGTCGGACCCTTGCCCTGCAGCCCCTTGGATTTCTGTCCCCCGGAGCCGGCGACAGGGCCCTTCTTCGTGCCGGGCTTGCGGATCGCACCCCGGCGCCTCGAATTACCGGGCATCAAGTATCCTTAACTGTCCATAGTGGACCATCGGGGGTGTCCTCCACCGCGATTCCCGCCTTCAGCAAGCGATCGCGGATCGCGTCCGCGGTGCCGAAGTCCTTTTCCGAGCGGGCGCGGCTACGTGCCTCGAGCATGCCGTCCACAAGGGAAACCAGCGCCTGGCGAATCGGTGTGTCCGCAGTGGACTCCGCGGCCCACTTGGCGGAAAGCGGATCAAGCCCGAGGACGTCGGTCATCGCGCGGACCGACGCGGCCTGCTCGCGAGCTTCCGTCTCGGAACCGCCTTCCAGCGCGGCGTTTCCCTTCGTCACCGCGTTGTGCACCTCGGCAAGCGCGGTGGGCGTGGAAAGGTCGTCGTCGAGCGCGGCGCCGAACTCCGCGCTCGGCCGGCCAGCGGGCACGGTGCCGGTGCGTTGCACCACCCGGCGCAGGAACGACTCGATCCGCCGGTACGCGACCGCCGCATCCTCCAACGCCTCCTCGGTGTACTCGATCCTGGACCGGTAGTGCGGCGTGACCAGGTAGTACCGCAGCTCCACGGCGCGTACCCGCTGCAGCATCGCCGGGATGGCCACCACGTTGCCGAGCGATTTGGACATCTTCTCGCCGCCCATGGTGACCCACGACGTGTGCATCCAGTACCTGGCGAACGCATCGCCCGCTGCCCGGGACTGCGCCAGTTCGTTCTCGTGGTGCGGGAAGATCAGGTCGGAGCCGCCGCCGTGGATGTCGAACTCCGCGCCGAGGTACGTGGTTGCCATCGCCGAGCACTCCAGATGCCAGCCGGGCCGCCCGCGCCCCCAAGGCGTCGGCCAGGACGGTTCGCCCGGCTTGGCGGCCTTCCAGAGCGTGAAGTCGCGGTGATCGCGCTTGCCCGTCGCCGCGGACTCACCCTGCTGCATCTGGTCCGGGTGCTGGCCGGAAAGCGCGCCGTAGTCCGGGAAGGTGTCCACCGCGAAGTACACGTCACCGTCGGCAGCGTAGGCGTGACCCGCGTCGATCAGTCGCTGGATCAGCTCGACCATCTCGGTGACGTGCCCCGCCGCGCGCGGGGTCGCGGAGGCCGGCAGGCAGCCGAGCCCGTCGAAAGCGTCCTCGAACGCGCGCTCATGGGTGGCGGCCCACTCCCACCACGGCCGCCCGGCGTCCGCGGCCTTGGCCAGCACCTTGTCCTCGATGTCCGTGACGTTGCGCACCAGTAGCACGTCTTGTCCATTGTGGACGAGCCAGCGGCGCAGCACGTCGTAGTTGAGCATCCCGCGCACATGTCCGATATGTGGCACGCCCTGCACGGTGGGTCCACAGACATAGATCGACGCCGTGCCGGTGCGCACGGGATGGAACTCCCGTGTTGTCCTCGTCGCGGTGTCATACAGCTGCAGGCCCACGCCGCGATGGTACGGGCCGCGCGTTCACCGCAGGTCGTGGGCCTCCAGGACGTCGAGCAGCGCCCGCGGTCGCCGCGTGGTCGGTAGTGGTTCGACCACGGCAAGCGGGGTGCCGAGCGCGGTCGCGCCGCCATCGGCCACCTCGCTGTCCCCGACCATCAGGCACGCGTCCGGCGGCACGCCGATGGCCTGGCAGGCGTGCCGGAAGATGCTGGCTTCCGGCTTCATCGCGCCGAACTCGTAGGACAGCACGAACGCGTCGACGTCCTCTCGCAGGTCGTAGCGGGTGAAGGCATCCCTGATGTCCCACGCGATGTTGCTGACCACGCCGACCGCGATGCCGGTCTTCCGCAGGTGCCGCAGGGTGTCCGCGGTGTCCGGGTACGGAAACCAGTTGGCCGGCGAGGTCAGCTGCGCGTAGATCTCCTCCGCGGCGGCGTCGTGCTCGAGGAACGAGTTCAGCACGTGCCGGTAGATCTTGTGGTGCAGGGCAGGGTCGAGGTCCCTGCGGTGCCACGCATCCCGCAGGTGGTCGGGCAGTCGCACGGAATGCCCGGTCGGAGTGGTCAGCTGGTCGAGCAGGTTCGCCTTTACCGTCTCGTCCAGCTCCGCGCCGGCCTTGCGCAGTGCGGCGTCCAGCCAGACCTCGTCGGCTTCCAGCCGGAACAGCGTTCCCGAGAAATCGAACAGCACCCCGCGGATCGGCATGATCGCGAGAGTACTCACGGCTCGGACGACGGCTCGAGCTGGCGGCACAGCTCTGGGACCGGGAGCTGGATCGCCTCGGCGATCGCGACCACGGTGAAGAAGGCGGGCGTGGCGATCCGCCCGTGCTCGATCTTGCGCAGCGTTTCCATCGAGATCCCGGCTGCCGCCGCGACCTCGGCGGTTGGGCGCTCCGCCCGCGCGTCACGCAGCAGCCGGCCGAGCCGGGCGCCCCTGTCCAGCTCCCGCTGGCTCAATGGTGGCCGAACCATGCCCGTGATAATAATACCGGTATAGTAATTGGTAAAGCCGAACGGAGGACGCGTGGTCGAGCTGAAGACCGACACCGAGATCGCGGCGATGCGCGAGGCCGGCCGGGTGGTGGCCCGCGCACTGGACGCGGTGGCCCGGCATGCCGAACCGGGTGTCCCGCTTCGCGAGCTGGACGCCGTGGCGGCCGGCGTGATCGCCGATGCGGGCGCTCGACCGTCCTTTTTGAACTATCAGCCGCACTTCGCCTCGAGCCCGTTCCCCGGCGTCATCTGCACCTCCGTGAACGACGTCGTGGTGCACGGGATCCCGGACGACTACCGGTTGGCCGAGCACGACCTGCTGAGCGTCGATTGTGGAGCGGAGCTGGGTGGATTCCACGGCGACTCGGCGGTCACCATCCCGGTCGGCGGGCTGCGGGACGCCGACGCGAAGATGCTCGAGGATGCCAGAAGCGCGCTGCGGGCGGGAATCGAGGCCGCGACCGCAGGTGCCAGGATGGGCGATATGTCCGAGGCGATCGGCCGTATCGGCCGCCGCGGTGGGTACGGCATACCGGCGGATTTCGGCGGGCACGGTGTGGGGCGCCGGATGCACGAGGACCCGCCGGTGCCCAATGAAGGTAGGCCGGGCAAGGGATTCCCGCTCCGGCCAGGATTGGTAATCGCGCTGGAACCGATGTTCATGGCAGGCGGAAGGGACGGCTACCGGATCGCCGACGACGGCTGGTCGCTGTGCACGATCGACGGCAGCCGCGCTGTCCACGTGGAACACACCGTCGCGATCACCGAAGGCGGACCGGTGGTGCTGACCGCGGCATGATGCCGGGCGGGCGCCCCTAGACCCCAATATGGATGCATATTGGGGTTGGACTAGCTCGGCTCGGTCAGCAGTGCGGTGGCGATCGCCGCGAGGCCCTCGCCGCGCCCGGTGAGTCCCAAGCCGTCGCTGGTCGTGCCGGACACGCTGACCGGCCCGCCTGCCGCATCGGAGAGCACGCGCTCCGCCTCCGCGCGGCGCTTCCCGATCTTCGGTGCGTTGCCGATCACTTGCACGGCAGCGTTTCCGAGCGTGTAGCCGGCTTCGCGCACTCGGCGCCGGACCTCGGCGAGCAGCGCGATACCCGTCGCGCCGGACCATCGCGGGTCGCCGTTGCCGAACACCGCACCGAGATCACCGAGGCCGGCCGCGGACAGCAGCGCGTCGCACAGCGCGTGCGCGGCGACGTCGCCGTCCGAATGTCCCGCGCAGCCGTCCACACCGTCCCAGTGCAACCCGGCGATCCAGCACGGCCGACCAGGCTCGATCGGATGCACATCGGTGCCGAGCCCGACCCGTGGCGTCATCGTGACCCTCGCGCGTGGTGTACACCGACGGTGTGCTCGTCGCCCGCGAACACCGCCTCGGCCGCGGTGAGGTCGAAAGGAGTAGCGATCTTCACGGCATATGGGTGGCCGGGCACGGTGACCGGCGCGGCTACGTGGTCCAGTGGCGGGGTATCCGCGGCACATGCCGCGCACAGCACGTCCACCGCGAAGCCCTGCGGGGTTTGCGGGGCGCGCAACTCGCCCCGATCCTGGGTGCCGAGCACCACGCCCTCGGCGTTCACCTGCTTGATCGTGTCCGCGACCGGCAACACCGGCACCGCCGCGGGCGCGCCGGCCCGCACCGCGTCCACCACGGAACGGGTCAGGGCAGGCGGGGCGAAAGCCCGCGTCGGGTCGTGCAGCAGGATCACGGACAGCCGTGGAAGTTCGGCCTGCGCGGTGCGCAACCCCAACCGCAGGGCGTCGTTTCGATGTTCGCCTGCCTCGAGTACGGTCGCGGGCAACCCGGACACGGCGCGGGCCGTTCTGTCCACATCGGACGCCGAGGCGGACACGAAAACGTGCGCGACGCATTCCGACGCCAGCAGCGAGCGAACGGCGTGCGTCAACAACGGCTCGCCGCGCACCGGAGTCCATGCGTTGGGCGCGCCCGATCCGGCGCGCCCAACCTGGCCGACAACAGAAACGAGTGCGGCGACGTCCAAAACCGCTACCGGGCTACCGGACGTCAGACGACCGCGGTCGCCAGGACCTCGTCGAGCAACACTGCCGCCTTGTCTTCGTCAGTGCCCTCGGCGAGTGCCAGCTCACTCACCAGTATCTGCCGAGCCTTGGCCAGCATTCGCTTTTCGCCCGCGGACAAACCGCGATCTTTTTCGCGCCGCCAGAGGTCGCGCACCACTTCGGCAACCTTGTTCACGTCGCCGGAGGCGAGCTTTTCAAGGTTGGCCTTGTACCGACGGGACCAGTTGGTTGGTTCCTCGGTGTGCGGCGTTCGCAGTACGTCGAAGACCCGATTCAGGCCTTCCTCGCCAACTACGTCACGTACGCCAACGATTTCCGCATTGTCTGCTGGCACTCGAACCGTGAGATCACCCTGCGCGACCTTGAGCACGAGGTACTGCTTCTCCTCGCCTTTGATCACACGTGTCTCGATTGCTTCGATGAGTGCGGCACCGTGGTGCGGGTAGACGACGGTCTCTCCGACCTTGAAAACCATGTGTCCTCTGCCCCTTTCGCTGTCTCCATGTTAGCACGCCGTAGCCCCCCTCCGACAGCGCCCCGGGATCGGTAACCGCAGGTCAGCGGGCTAACGCCGGACGGACGAGGGCTTGACAAATCCGCGATGAGCGTGCTCACGCCACCCCCGAGCAGGCCGCTCCTCCACAATGGACGCCGCTCGATCACGGCGCTGGGACGGCCCGGGTTCCGGCAGCCGACGCGGCCACGGCTACTCTTCGAACCGAATGGTGACAACGCCTTCGAGGGTGGTCCAGGGCCAACTCGAGATCGGGCAGGAAGGACTCGCCAACGTGAGCTGCGCACAGCGGAAGTGGGCCGGTCGGCGTGCACGTCTGTTGGCCGTGGTAGGGAGCGGTCTCGCGCTAGTGCTCACCGGGTGCGGCGCCGGGCAGATCACTCAGACCGGCGAGCAGCAGGCCGCAGTGAACGGGGCGCACGGCAACGCCGGGCCGATCGCGGTCCGCAACGCCGAGCTGGCCTTTCCTTCGGACCCGAACGGCATCTATCGCAAGGGCGATTCGGCGCCCGTGCTTGTGATGATCTCGAACACCGGCAACAGGGACGACGCACTGGTGGCGGTGCGCAGCCCGCTGGCCGGTGGCGCGACGGTGGAAGGCACCAAGAAGCTCCCGCAGGGCGAGTCACTGATCGCCGTGGCGCCGGAGGGTGCCGGGGAGGGCACGGAAGGTACACACGCCACGGCTTTGCGGACTCCGTCGCACGCGTCGCCGGGGCAGTCACCCGCACCGGGTGAGCCAGCGCCGGGTGAGTCCGCGCCGGGTGAGTCCGCGCCGGGTGAGTCCCCGGGCGGGTCCGCTCCGGCGGGGAGCTCGCCGGCCGAATCCACCCCGGCCGAATCCACCCCGGCCGAGCCCGCCCCTGGCGGCGAAGGGCCGCTGGAGCGGGGCAGCGTTCGGATCGTGCTCACCGGGCTGAAGGCCGACGTGATCCCCGGCCAGACCGTGCCGGTGACGTTCGTGTTCCGCGATGCCGGTGAGGTCTCGATGGACGTACCGATCGCCGCCGCGACCACCGAGCGCTCCAGCGGTGGCGGCGGACACTAAGTGGTCGGCTCCGGAAGTCCTTCGGGGGTTGACGTAAGGCGACTGTTGTGATGGCAGGGTGTCGGCGGGGTAGGGGGTGGACCTTAAGGTTTGCTGGCGCGGTTCACAGCAGGATGTCGGCCAGCTCCTGCAATAGCTCGGTCGTCCGGCGAGCCTGACCGGGGTCGCCGATGGTGCGGCCGATCGCCTGGTCGATGCTGCGGGCGGCGCGGCGGCCGATCGCCTGCATGGCTCCGTCCGTGACTCGGACCCGGGTGCGCCGTCCGTCGCTCGGGTCGGTTTCGGCTTTCACCAGCCCGCGCTCTTTGAGGCGCGAGACCGACGTGGAGACGTGGCTCTGCACAAAGCCTGTCCGTTGGTGGATCTCGCTGATCGAGCTGGCGGGGTGCTTGATCACGTCTTCCAGGACAGCGGCCTCGCCGGGTGTGAGCGACAGGTCGCCGGTCTCGCCGGTGACCTGCGAGGACAGCTCGATGAGGCGCTTCCCCAGCCGGTGCAACTGTCCGCCATCCATGTGCGAAGGCTACATCGCCACAGAAGTATCGTTAGAGATGTATCGTTGGCGATGAATGAGGTTCGATCGAGGAGGCAGCGATGGGGCCAGACGGCTCACTGAAGGGCGTGGCGAAGACGGCGCTGGGGGTGGCGATGGTGAGGGCCCGCGAGAGCCTCAGGGGCGACCGGCTGTTCAATGACCCGTACGCCCA
>WHSZ01000038.1 GCA_009379845.1 Pseudonocardiaceae bacterium
GCGTGCCGGACTACCCGACGGCTGGGAGATCGGCGACAAGACCGGCTCCGGCGATTACGGCACGACCAACGACGTCGGCGTCGCGTGGACCACCCGCGGCACGCCGATCGTGCTGGCCGTGCTGTCGACCAAGCATGAGCGCGACGCGGCGTCGGACGATGCTCTGATCACCGAGACGGCCCGATCGCTCGCCGGCACGATCGCGCCCGGCGAATGAACCGTCATGGACAGCGCGTACCCGAAAATCAGCCTGGTTCGGCCGACGGCGTCCGCGAACCGGCAACCGAGCCCGGACGGTTCACTTGCTCTTGAGAGGATCCGGACGCCTGGGCGTAACCCTTGACGGCTGCCTCGATCTCCGCGGCGTCGATCACGTCCTCGATACGGGAAAATCCTTCGGGGGCACGACGTTCGACCTCGTCGATCACGCTTTCCGGCCCGCCCACGCGGTTGCGGAGTACCACTTCGCTGGTGGCGGGTAGGCGATCATCCTGATACGCCCGCAACGCGTCGGCGGGGTCGGCGTGCCGCGCCAGGTGGCCGCCGAGGCTCGCGGCGTCCAGGATGGATTGGCCGGCACCGTTGGATCCCATCGGGTACATCGGGTGAGCGGCGTCCCCCAGCAGCGTCACCCGCCCCTTGGTCCAGTAGGGCAGCGGATCCCGGTCGCACATCGGGAACTCGAATGCCTCACCGGTGGCCTTGACTAGTGCGACGTGGTCGAGCGACATGCGGAAGAGGCCGACATGCCGCTCCAGGTCGGCCGGATCGGCTGGGCGGGACCAGTCCTGGCGTCCCGGCGGCGGATCACCTGGCTGGCCGGTCAGTACGCAAAGCGCCCAGTTGGTGAGCTTGGTGCCGTGGGTCCGTCCCTCGGCGATCGGGTAGACGACAAACTTGGCCGTGTTGCCGCCTGCGATGATCATTGAGCGCCCGGTGCCGAACGCTGGCCAGTCGGTAGCTCCCCGCCACATCATGACGCCGTTCCAGCGGGGCGGACCTTCCGCCGGGAACAGGATGGCTCGCACCGTCGAGTGGATGCCGTCGGCGGCCACCAGCGCGTCGCCGTGGACCGGTTGCGAGGCGTCGCCGTGCCTGTGGACGAACCGCGCACGTACTCCCTTCGCATCCTGCTCGAAGCCGATCAGCCGGTGCCCGGTGTGCACCGCGCCCGCTCCGAGCCGCTCGCGCACGGCGCGCAGCAGCAGGCCCTGCAGGCTGCCCCGATGAATGCTGAACTGGGGAAGCGTGAATCCGGCATCCAGGCCGCATGGCTTGCGCAGGATCTGATGCCCCAGCCGGTGGGTATAGAACAGCTCGTGGGTCCGGATTCCCACCTCGTTCAGCTGGTCGAGCAATCCGACCACGGCCAGCTCCTTGACCGCGTTCGGCAGCAGGTTGATCCCGACGCCCAGCTCGCGGATCTGGTCGCTCTGCTCGTAGATCTCGCAGTCGATACCTTCGTTGTGCAGTCGAAGGGCCGTGATCAGACCGCCGATTCCCGCGCCGACTATGACGATTCGCATGATTTCCCCCTTTTGTCCCCCAATGAGCCAAGAATGGCCGATTTGTGTGCTTCGCACCAGACCCTTTTTCGGCTGGCGATGCGCGGTGGAACCAGCGGGGCGTGCTCGCATGGAGTCGCGACGATCATTCCCAACGACGAGGGCAGCGGTGCCGTCCCGGTCCTGATGACAGCGGCACGGGGGGCATCACCCGCGCACTGACGCACGGGGGGCTCAAGCCGCCCGGGCGCCCCGTAGCTGTTCTGAGGCCAACCGTGCTCCCTCGGCGAGCGCGGCCAGTTTGGCCCACTGGATCTCGGGGTGTACTCGCGTGATGAAAGCTCCTTGCGCGAAGCCACAGTCGGTCCCACCGATCACGTTGTCCCTGCCGACGACGTTCGCCAGCCGGGCGAGTCTCTGCGCAACGAGTTCGGGATGCTCGACAACGTTCGTGTGGTGCGTGACGACGCCCGGAATGAGCTTCTTGCCGTCGGGAAGCTTCACGTCCTCCCAAAGGCGCCACTCGTGTTCGTGCCGCGGATTGGCCTGTTCGATCGCATAGGCGCCGGCGTGCACGTCCAAGACCAGGTCGACCACGTCCCGAAGTGGCGGATCGAACGCGTGCGGGCCGTGCCAGCTGCCGAAGCACACGTGGTAACGCACCCGCTCCTCGGGGATGCCGCGCAGCGCGTGGTTGAGGGCGCGCACCCGCAACTCGGCCCACCGTCGATAATCCTCAAAGGACCCGCTCCGCGACATGATGGTGTCGCACTCGTGCATCAGTACGGCGTCGTCGACCTGCAGCAGCAGACCGCTGTCCACAATCGCGCGGTACTCCTCGTGCAACACGTCGGCGAGGGCGAACACGAACTCCTCGTCGTCCTTGTAGTACTCGTTGGTCAACCAGTAGGCGCTGGCCGGGGCCACGACGGGAAGGAAAGCTTCGGTGCCGTCGTGATCGGCGAGCGCCGCTGTCAGGTTCGCGATGTCTCGATCGAGCGCCGTTCGGTCGTAGCGCAGCGGTCCGGTGCACACCCACGACACGGCGCCACCGGTCTCGGTGTCCTGCTCGGCCGTCGTGCCCCCGGCCGCGGCGGCACTCTGCCGCGAAGCGGCTTCGTCCAGCGCATCCAGTTCGGCGTAGGCGCCGGGAAACGCCTGGCGATCGCGGCTGGGCGGCAGGATGCTGCCCCCACGGGTGTCCATCGGTCGGGCTTCGAGCCCGCTCACCCGCTCGTACAGATAGGTAATCCAGCTCGCCTTGCCCATCTCGCCGTCGTCCACGACGTCGATCCCGGCATCGACTTGGCGGCGTACCACGTCGGCCACCGAATCGCGCAGGCATCGTGTGTAGGCGTCCTCGTCAACAGGCCCGCCGCTTTCCTTGGCTGCGAGGAAGGACAGCAGCTCCGGCGGTCGGATCAAGCTTCCTGCGTGTGTCACAAGGATCCTGTCCACGGCTCTCCCTTCCGGCAATGCCTGAAAGCGCGCGATCTCGGTTTGGCGGGCGAACCCCGGCGATCGTGTGCCCGCGAAGACCGCGGCGGCCGGCATTGGCAAGCGCTCCGAGGGACACAACAGGAGTAGAGACCCGCACGCATGCATTGTCAACAATTTTGTGGCCATTTATCGCCGCGATCATGGTGGCGCGGCTGCTGCTCGCCGGGTGACTGGCGTTCCGGCGACAGCTGACCTTTGCCGTGAAGGCCACCTTACGGGCACTAGATGCCCCGAACGTGCCCCTCGCTCGGTCGACCTGCTCAGCGTGGTGACTTCGACTTGCGCGCCCGGTGACGTACCGCCGCCACGGCACCGAGCAGCAGGACACCCAGCGCGGCGATCAGCGGGACCACGCCGATCGCATCGACCAAGCTGGTCAGCTCCTGCTGGATCGTGGTGGCGGTGTCGACGACCGGATCGCTGGCCTCGCCCCCGCCGAGATAGAGCCGCGTTTCGTAGATCCCGTAGTACCCCACGTACAAACCGACCAGCACGATCAGGCCGCCGCCGACGCGGTTGACATACCGAAGCACCCGCCGCGCCCGGATCGCCATGTTCGCGCCGGCGAGCGCGATGGCGGCGGCCAGCACGCCGACAACGAGCACTATCCCTGCGGCATAGGCAAGATACGCCAGCACGCCTTCCAGGACGGAGCCGCTGCGAAAGGTGGCGCCGGTAACCGCCAGGAATGGTCCGACAGTGCAGGACAGCGAGGCCGTCGCGTAGGCGAGCCCGTAGCCGAACATCGACCGCAACGCGGCGGTGGGTGCGCCACGCCCAGGCTTGGGTAGCAGCAGGGTGATTTCCCTGCCGGAGAGCATCCACACCCCGAGGGCAACCAGGGCAACACCGATCGCGATGGTGACGATCGGCAGGTAACGCTGTACCTGGCTGGACAGCGGCGCGATGATCAGACCGAACGAGGCGAACACGGCCAGGAAGCCGACCGCCATCGCCGCAGTGGCAAGCAGTGCCCGCAACACCGCCGTGGCACGGCTGTGCTGCTCGCCGCTGCCCAGCACCACCAGCGTCAGGTAGCTGGGCAGCATCGCGAAACCGCACGGGTTGACCGCCGCGACCAAACCCGCGGCCAGTGCGAATCCCAGCGTCGAGGTGTCCACTGGGCGCGCTCAGGGGGAGTCGAGCTGTTCCACGCGGGAGGCGAGCTCGTCCTCGGACAACGAGCCCTTCACGGTATCCACCGTCCCGTCGGCGTCGATGAAGGCGTACGCCGGCTGCGAGGTAACCCCGAAGCGTTGCCACACCGAGCTTTCCGTGTCGGCGACGTTGGGGAATGAGCCGATACCGTTGTCGCTGACGAACTGCCGCATCTTCGGTACGTCGCTGAGGGAGGCCACCCCGAGGAAGTTGACCTTGTCCTGGTTGGCCCGCGCCACCCTGGCGACACCGGGGGATTCACGCTCGCAGACGGGACACCACGCGGCCCAGAACCACAGTACGGTCGGTTTCCCCGCCAGGTTCTCCCCGGAGAATTTCTTCCCATCGACGGTGGTCGCGCTGAACCGCAATTCCTCGGGTGGCGCCGCCTTGTCTGGGGATGGACCAGCCTGGGAGGGCGCTTGCTGGGAAGCTGGTGGCGCCGGCGGCTGCGACTCGTTGCTTGGCTTCTCCGTTCCGCACGCCGTGGCCAGCGCGACCGTGATGATCATCAGCCCGTACGTTCGGACTCCAGCCTTCACCGACACCTCCCGTAGTACGGCCCCATGGTGGTTTCACGCCAGCGGGCTCCACGAGCCAACTCAGCGAGGTGATCCTGTCGCCGGTAACCCGCCATGCGGCGTAGGCCAGAGCCTATGGCACACCCATGCC
The DNA here is from genome assembly GCA_009379845.1 of Pseudonocardiaceae bacterium. Classification (GTDB taxonomy): domain Bacteria; phylum Actinomycetota; class Actinomycetes; order Mycobacteriales; family Pseudonocardiaceae; genus Tamaricihabitans. The sequence continues at coordinate 4,836 of WHSZ01000038.1, forward strand.
CCTGATGCCCGGCAAACACGGGAACCGTAAGAAACAGGTAACCGGTCCGCTCGCACGGGCGCCCACCGCTACGACAGCCGGCCAATCTCCGCGAGCACCTCGTCCACGTACGGACGTACCTGTGCCTTCAGCTCGTCGCTCCAGCTCTCTTCGGAGTATCGGCGGCCGAGATACAGCTGCCTGGCATGCTCAAGGACGGGGCGGTGCTGCGCTGGAAGTTGAGCGAGGACCCAGTTGGCGGCGGTGTCCTTCGCGGTGATCTCACCCGTAGCGAGGGTGGTCCAGATGCGAGCGAAGGTCAGCACGACGTTGCGGGTGTCGGTGTCCAGATCGTCGAGCAGCTCACGGATACTCGCAACGCTTGCCCGGACCAGGTCCGCGTGCGGGACGGGGTCCAGGATCTGCGCCGGGGGAGGGCCGACGAGGGGATGGTCGCCGGCCAGCACCATCGTGATCAGCAGGGCTAGATCCGGATTCGGTTCCGGCTGCGGAGGTCCGGTGGCCTTCAGCTCGCCACGTAGCCACTCGCCGTACAGGAAATCACCGGTCGGTGGGAACCGCCACGGACACACCTCGGACTGGACTACAACGGTGAGTTCGACGGGGCGGAGCCCGGCCGTGAAACCGGAGATCTTGAACAGTCCGTCGAGGAGTGCCTCGCGTTCGTGATCGTCCATGCGCCGCCGGGAAACGACACAGACGTCCAGGTCGCTGGCCGGCTTGAGGCCGCCGAGCACTGAAGATCCGTGCGGGTAGATGCCGATGGCCTCGGGGCCAAGCACGTCGCCGACCAGCCCCACGATTTCTGGAATCTGATCCATCACGCCAGTGTGGCTGCCCGCCAGGGAGCGCACTCGCAGTGGTCGCCCACGGGCTCGCAGGCTTTACGCTTCCTCGCGGGCTCGGCTCGTCGCGGAACGTCCGTCAGCGCGTGGGTCCCACCCGGCGGGGCCCGGGGGTTGGCACCTTGGCGTGGTCGCCGGCCGTTGGACCGGTGGCCCGGTTCGTGAGGAAGGCGCGCCTAGCCTCGGTGAACCCGTGCCGGTCGTCGAAGATGTCCCGGCGCATCTCGGCGAGTTCCCGCGCCCGGTAGGAGTCGAGGGGTCTGCGCTGCTCGTCGGCCGCTCGGACGGCCTGCTTGTCGTGGAGCAGAGTGCGCAGCTGTGTGCTGGTGGCGAGGTCGGAGGCGTAGTCGAGAGCGGCGGCGGTGAACCGCTCCGTATCGCTCACCGCGAGCTGGTCGACCATCCCGACGTCAACCGCGTCGGCCGCGCTGATCGGCTCACAGCGAGTGGTCAGCCGCCGTGCCTGCGCCTCGCCGACCCGGCGTGGCAGCACGTAGGTCCAGTACTCCGAGCCGTACAGGCCCATGGTCGCGTAGTGCGGGTTCAGCATCACGCCGTCCCGTGCGATCACTCTGTCGGCGGCGAGTGCCAGCATGACGCCGCCGGCGCCCGCACCGCCGCCGAGCGCGGACACCACGATCTGGCTAGTGCAGGTGATGATCTCCCGGCAGAGGTCGTTGATCGCGTTGATGTTCCGCCACGCTTCCATCGCGGGGTTCGGATGTGCCTCGATGACGCCGAGGTGCACGCCGTTGGAGAACACCTCACCACCGGCCAGAACCAGTACTTTGGTGTCCTGTGCCGCCGCGTAGCGCGCGGCAGCCGCGAGCCGCCGACACTGCGTGGTCGACATCGCACCGTTGTAGAACTCGAAGCGCAACAGCCCGACCTTTCCGAGCCGCCGGTAGCTGATCTCCCGATGTCCCGATGGTTCCCCGGCTTCCGGCGGCTCCATCGCCTCGGAGATGTCGTCCAGGGCGTGGCCGAGGACGAGGGTCGCGGGCAGCTTGACCGTTGCGCCGTCGGCGGGGTCTGCTCGGCGAGCCTGTCCCACCCAGAGCGCGCCGTCGCCGGTGCGCACCAGCACCGCGCCGTGCCGTCGCGCCGCGATCGTGCTGGGCTCACCGGGCGCGGCGGCTCCGGGATGCGCGTCGAACACCTCGACCGCGATACCGGCCAAGGTGGTGTGCACGCCAGGGCTGCCGTCCGCGGCGCGGATGCGGAGCATGATGTGCCGGGTCGAGTCGTCCCACGAGAAGCCACGATCGGCCTGACGAGCCACCGGACGGTACCGGCCCGCCGTGCCGGACCGGTGGTATTCGAGGCTTCGCGGCACGAAGCCGGGGTCTTCGGCCTTGGCCACTACTTCGCTTATCAGGCTCATCGCCACGTCGGCGACCTGGCTGTTGTACAGCGTGCTCTTGCGTGGCGGATCGGTGGGCATCGGAAAGGTCCTCGTACCCCAGATCGGTCCGGCGTCCAGCTTCTCGATCGCCTGCAGGGCGGTCACGCCCCACCTGGGCTCCGCGTCCATGATCGCCCAGTCCAGCGACGACGGGCCTCGGTCGCCTTCCGGGCCGGGATGGATGATGATCGTGCGATAGTTCCGCCAGACCACCTCGGGTATCCGTAGGCGCAGGAACGGGCAGATGATCAGTTCGGGGTCGGTGGCAGCCGCGGCATCGGCCATAGCTTCCGGGTCGTGCACGGTCCGCGCCGTGACTTGGTGATGGGCGCGGAGTAGTGCCCAGGCGCGCTGGCTGAGACCGTTGAACGCCGAACACAGCAGCAGGATCCTCAAGCGGGCCTCCGCTCGTACGGACCGTCGTCGTGACGAATAGCCGTCCGCGGTGGCGGCCCCGCCAACATCGGTAAGTGGCGGAAAGAGAACTATCGACGGCACCCGATGCGGCGTGAGACTTTACGCGGCCAACCGATGCTTTGCACTCGTCCGACCGAACGATCCAGGCAGGCGGGTAGGTCGAAAAACAGCCACAACCCGTCGGTGCTGCTGAATTTGGGTGACCTGGGGAAACGGTTTTGTAGCTTCTGGTAGCGGATGGTTGGCGAGGTACGCACGCGGTGTCGAAGCTGGAAAATGTATTCGAGACACTATGTGAACAGTCGCTTGATGAGGATGCGAGCAAGCGTCTGGTGGACGATGCACAGAAAGTGAAGGGATAGCCGTGGACACGCAAGCTACGGCGACGTGGCGCAAAAGCAGCTTCAGTGGGGGCGGCAACAACTGTGTTGAGGTTCGCCTGAGTCCTGCGGTTGGTGTTCGGGACTCGAAGAACCGCACCGCCGGGCATCTGACAGTGGATGCCGCCGAGTGGACGGCGTTCCTGTCCGCGCTGAAGAACAACTGACACTCAATTAGCTAGCCCGACCCCCCACAGTAGGTCCCTACGCGCCCGGCAAGACCTCCGTTACGTCAACGGTGAGGTCGACCGAGGCGGGCGTGGCGATGAACTCCTCAAGGTCCGTTTCGAATTGATCACCGTACATGGTCAACGAATTCGAGTACGGCGACTTACCGCCGGTGATCTGCCCGTCCTGGTCTTCTTCTACATGGGGTTCGAGCATTCGATCGTGAACATGTTCCTGTTCCCTTCCGGCCTGATGCTCGGCGGCGAATTCTCGATCGGGGACTACTTCATCTGGAACGAGATTCCCACCATTGTCGGCAATCTGGTCGGCGGCATAACCTTTGTCGGGTTAACGCTCTACGCCACCCACGCCCGTACCGGTACTTCGGCTACCTCGGTGACCCGGACGGCTATCTGTGGAAGGCCGCCACCGAAGCCTGACCACAGACCCGTGTCAGGCGCGTTGCGCGTGGACGATGATGTTGTCGAGGTAGCGCCGATCCGCTGAGTCGAACTCCCCGCCGCACGTGATGAGCCGCAACTCCGGGCCGGGTGTGTCGCCGTACACGGCGGCGGTGGGGAAGGCGTCCTTCGCGTGCCGCTCGAGGTGTGTCACCGCGAAGGCGACGGTCGTGCCGTCCTCGCGGTCCACCAGGATCCGCTGCCCCGCTGCCAGCTCGGTGAGCCGGAAGAACACGGCTGGTCCCCGGTAGGAGTCGACGTGACCGGCGATCACCGCGGGACCGCGCTCGCCCGGCTCGGGTCCCGCGCGCCACCAGCCGGTCACGTGGTTGCCGCCCGGTGCGGGCAGCACGCCTCTTGCATCGAGATCCAGCGGCTCCACTGGCGCGTCGACGCCGATGGCCGGGACGCGGACGCGTACCGGTGCGGCCGCCTGGGTGTCCACGGTCGTCGTGGCGCGCGGCTGTGCGGGTTTCGGGCTGACCACCACGCCCTTCGCCGGCAGTTCGGGCCCGCTGTGACAGGCGGTCAGCGCCATCGCGAGGGCGGCCAATGCGGCGGCCGCCGATCGCCGGGATCGGCCGCCGCCGCGGGCGTGCCGGATCGGGTCCGTCACGTCGTGCCTCCGCTCAGCCGTTCCCGTTGCCGAGCCGCCTGCGGACGAGGAGCACACCGCCGGCCGCGGCCAGCGCCGTTCCGCCGACGACACTCAGCGGCAGCAGCACCTCGGCCTCGTCGGCGGTGCCGCCGAAGCCGGTCTCGACGCCGCCGCGAGGCACGGCGCCGTCGTCGGCACTGTCGTCGTCACCGCCTCGGGCCGCTCCGTCGTCGTCACCGCGGTTGCCACCGTCGTCGTCACCGCCGCCGTCGTCGTCCTGCGCGGCGATGGCAGGTAACGCGGGGGCCGCCATGGCGGGCGCGGCGGCCCCGATGGTGAGGCCGAATCCGAACAGCACCGCCGCGAGCAACCTCCCGGCTCCAGTCGATCTCATCGCGAAACTCCTTCCGTTGAGCCGGATTCCTTGTCGTCCGGTCGGGGAAGAGCATCATTCGACAGAGCGATCTTCCGGATGAAACAGACATGAGGAACTCTTCAGGAGAATCCTGCCCCGCAGAGTGTCTGTCACCGCTCGTGAGTGTTCAGCCACGCAGGACGGAGACTCGCCATGGCAGCCCGGCACACTCGCCCGTTGCGGGCGCTCCCACGGTGAACTCCGGCCAGTCCCGGTCCAGTTCGCGCTCCGCGACAAGGGATCCGGCGATCTTCTGCGGGGTGTTCGACGCGACCACCCGGCCGGTGGCGTTCACCAGCGCCGCGGGCGGCCCGGCTCCGCCGAGCGCACCGAGCAGCAGTGACTCGAACTCGTCGGCGCGGATATCGGTGGCAGCCACACCCAGGAAGTGCTCGCCGGAGTACGCCGGATTGGCCAGCGTGAGCATGTACTCGTCGGTGCCGGAGTAGTCCACGTACGGGCCGACGACCACCCGCTTGCCGGTGCGCCGCGGTAGCGCGAACCATGCGGCGGCGGCGTAGTCGTAGTAGTCGACGCTCGCCGGGTTGTGGTCGACCTCCAGGAACGTGGGTTGGCCATCGGGCTGGTTCTGCCACCATTCCAACCAGTGCGTCCGGTCCGCGAGCATGTCTTCGGCCAGGATCACCCCGGTGCCGGCGATCAGCCTGGGATGCTCACGTAGCCGCCCGAAGATCGACTCGCGCAGCGCGGTGAGCTCGTCGGCGCGCAACGCGCGATGCCGCGTCCGCGCTTCCTCGTGCAACCCCCGCAACCGCTCGGCCAGCCGGTCCAGCCAGTTGAAGGCGTCGTCGATCACGGCGGCGACCCGATTGGCCGCGACACCGATCTCCGCGCGTCGAGCGTCAGTCACGTTCGCCCCACTTCCCGGATCGGCGGATGGTTGCACAGACATTCTCATGCGCCCGCAAGCCGGAGGTGGAACTCGATCAAGCGCTCGATGCCGCGATGGATATGCCGCTCGGCGATCGACCGCGCGAGCTGGCCGTCCCTGTCCTCGATGGCACTCAGGATCTCGCGGTGTTCGGCCACCGCGTCCCGGTGCAGGATGGCCTCGCTGGACGGCATCCACAGCAGCTCGCCGACCTCCGCTTGCAAGGCGATCTCCTGCCTGGTGAGCCGGGAGGACTGCGCGGCAGCGGCGATCTCGATGTGAAACCGCGCGTCCGCGCGCCGCCGATCGCCAGGGGCGCTCGCCGACTCGAGCTGGTCGACGAGCCCGTGCAGGGTCGCGACATCTTCCTCGCCTGCTCGCTCAGCGGCCAGCAGCGCCCCGGTCCCGCCGATCGCGAGATGTTGATCGGCGATCTCGCGCAGCTCGTGCACGCTGAGCTCGCGCAGCGTCTTGCGCAGCCGCGCGAGCGAGGCGTCGGCGGGGGAGCGGGCGAAGCTGCCGCCGCCGCGGCCGCGCCGGGTCTCAACCAGCCCGTCGTGGCGCAGCGCGGACAGCGCCTCCCGCAACGTCACGGTGGCGACCTTGAGCTGGGCGGCCAGCTCCGACTCGCTCGGCAGCTGCTCGCCGTCGCCGAGCAGGCCGAGCGCGATCGCCTCGCCGAGCCTGCGCGCCACCACCTCGGCACGGCCACCATCTTCGAGTGGCGCGAAGGCCGCGTGCCGCGCCGCTCCGGAAACGCTGTTGCCGTCCACGCGCACCTCCTTCGCTCCTGCCCGTGGCCGCACCTGAAGTTTGCGTTACGGGCCCGTCGATCCCTCGATCTGGGGTTGCGATTTGAAATATGGTTTCATATGTTTAGCATGGTAAGTGATGCAAGTCACCTTCGCCCGAACTGCCACCACCGCGCCTCCCGTGGCCACGCGCCGCCTTTGGAGTGGACTGACTGATGACCGACATGACCCACCACGAAGCGGACACCTCGCCGTCCGCAAACGGGGACGGCAGTACCGAGGAGTTCGTCGAGCAATGGCGGAACGCCGCGTACAACTGCTTCTCCTCGGGGCACAAGTTCTGCCGTGAAGTCTGCCCCGTCATGCAGGTGACCCGGAACGAGTCGTGGACCCCGACGGCCTTCCACGCCAACGTCGTCGCGATGGAGAAGGGCGAGCTGGAAATCGCCGACATCGCCGAGGATTACGTCAACTGCACCGGTTGCGGCGCGTGCGAGCTGCGCTGCCCCAACACCCTGTTCACCGGTGACTTCTACCGGTTCCGCACCCGCACCGTGGATCTCGTGAAGGCGGTGCGTGCGCTGGCCGTGGACAACGACGTGCACCAGCAGGGGTGGCAGCGCTGGAATCTGCTCACCGACGAGCGCACCCACGAACCGGTGCTCGGCGACACTCCGGTGAGCCAGGAGCACGTGCGCGACTGGTCGGACGGGCTGAACATCCCCGTCGGCGGGGAAACCATCCTGTTCGTGGACTGCGAGGCGGCGTTCTACCGGACCTCGGTGCCCCGCGCGGTCGCGCAGCTGCTGCAACGCGCCGGCTACGAGTTCGGGTTGATGAACGAGCAGTGGTGCTGCGGCGGGCCGGCAGCGGAGATGGGCTACCTCGAGCAGTCGAAGCGGTTCGCTCGGCACAACCTGGACGACTGGCGCGCGAACGGCGTGCAGCGCGTGCTGGTGCTCGACCCGCACGACTACATCACCTTCACCGAGGACTACCCGAAATACTTCGGCGCGGACTACGAGATCGAGATCGTGCTGGTCGTCGAGCTGCTCGCGGAGATGATCCGGGACGGCAGGCTGAATCCGACGATCCCCATCGAGCGGACGATCACGTATCACGACCCGTGCCGGCTGAACAAGCGCAAGGGGGTCTGGAAGGAACCGAGGGAGATCCTCTCCGCGATCCCAGGACTGGTGTTCAACGACGTCGATCGGGTCACCCAGTGGTCCTACTGCTCCGGCGGCGGGGGAGGCCTGCCGATCGAGAAACCCGAACTCACCGCGAAGATCAGTGAGTCCAGAGTGGACAAGGCCGCCGAGCTCGGAGTGGACACGCTGGTGTCCGCGTGCCCCTGGTCGGAACGCCCACTGTCCGAAGCGGGCGACGCCAAGCAGATCGACGTGATCGACATTCATGAGCTGCTCGCCGAATCACTCGGCATCGAGGTTGGCGGGAGGCGAGGAGAGTGACGATCGCGCCGGAACTCGCCGAACCGGTACTGGAAGAGCTGCGTCAGGTGCTCGGCGACGAGCACGTGCTCACCGGCAAAGCCGCGCGCTTCAACCGCGCAAGGGTGCCCGCACCCTTCCCGGTGCATCGCTGGGCCGAGCGGGTACCGGATCTGGTGGTACTTCCCGGGTCAACCGCGGAAGTGTCCGAAGTGGTCCGCATCGCCAACGCGCACCGGATTCCGATCGTGCCGCGGGACGGCGGCACCGGCCTCACCGACGGGGCGGTGCCGCTGCGACACGGAATCGTGGTCGACGTTAAGCGGATGAACGACATCAAGGAGATCGACGAGGTCAACCGCACCTGCACGGTGGGCACCGGCATCAACATGCTCAAGCTCAACGAGGTGCTCGGCAAGTACGGGCTGATCTACCCGGACGATCCCGCTTCCTACCCGTGCTCGCTGGTCGGCGGCCGGATCGGCACCAGTGGCTGGTCGTTGATCGGCAGCCGCTACGGGCATTCCAGGGACCTGGTGCTGAGCTTCGACTTCGTGTTGCCAAGCGGCAAGGTGATCCACCTCGGGGACGGTGCCGGGCACAAGCTCTCCAAGAGCTCCAGCGGGTACCAGCTCAAGCACCTGTTCATGGGGCATCAGGGCACGCTCGGGATCGCCACCGAGGCCACTCTGAAGCTGTTCCCCAAACCGGAGGCGGAGCTCTCGCCGTTCTTCGCGTTCCCCGACTACGACAGCGCGTATCGCACTGTCGGTCAGCTGGCCCGCGCCGGCGTTGCCACCTTCGCCGGCGCGGTGCTGTTCGACGAGTGGAAGGTCGACTACCTTCGCCGGGACGACGAGGCCTACATCTCGCAACCCGCCGACGTGCGCGCGCTGGTGTGCGCGGTCGCCTACGGCTACGAGGACGAGGTGATCGCCGGCGGACGGCGATTGATGCGTATCGCCAAGGAAAACGGGGCGCGGTATCTCGGTGATGAAGTGTCCGAAGGGGACTGGGCGGCGCGGCACGACAGGTATGCGACCCCGCTGCACGGGCGCACCAAGGCCGGGCAGGTGGTGCCGATGAGCTGGCACTGCGAGGACGCGGCGATCAACTACAGCAACCTGCCGCAGGTGCGTATCGAGTGGCACGAGATCGTGCGCAAGCTGCGTGAGCGTTTCGACATGTTCGACGACTGGGGCATGTTCACCTACACCAGCGCGAACACCGGCGTCGACTACCTCGCCGAGATCGATGTCGGCATCTGGGAACAGCAGCTAGACGACGAGTCCTGGGCCGCCTGGGTACAGGCCAAAAAGGACATCGCGGCAGTCGCGCTGCACTATGGCGGATCGATCAGCGCCTGCCACGGATCCTGCCGGGAGGGTGAGGTCGACCTGGTTCCGCAGGAGCTGGGCGGTGGCTACGACGTGATGCTCGACGTGAAGCGCGCCATCGATCCGAACAACATCATGAACCCCGGCAAGTACGGACTGGACCGGGCGTACCAGCTGGATGAAGGGGTTGGCCGATGAGCACCTATCGATACTCGGAGCAGTCCCAGCCGCCGGATGCCAAGCAGATCACCGACGTCGCGATCGAGCGCTTCGACGAGGTCTTCGAGGTCGACCCGAAGCTGATGAGCGCACATGTCGTGCAACAAGTTTTCCCGAACTGGGACACCTTGCGGATCGTCGCGAGCAGGCACGATCACCTGGACTGGATGCACCGGCACTGGGCCGAGAAAGTGGTATCCGGTCAGCGCCTGCTCGACGAGCTCGAGGACTGACGTGCTGCCGCTGTGCGCGCTCGAAGAGCACCGCGCCGGCCGGTGACGCGATACCACCAAGCAACGCCAGAAAGGACGGAGTGATCGTATGACGCAAGCGCGGGTGCTGCGCAATTTCGTGAACGGCAAGCTGGTGGATGCCGCCGAAGGGCGTACCGCACCGGTGATCGATCCGGCAACCGGCGAACCGTTCGCGGAGGCGCCGGTGTCCGGGGCCGTGGACGTACGGCAGGCGCTTGGCGCGGCGCGCGCGGCGTTCGAAGGCTGGCGGGAGACCACGCCCGCCGAACGGCAGCTGGCACTCAACCGGATCGCGGACGCGTTCGAGGAGCGCGCCGATGAGCTGCTGGCCGCGGAATGCGAGAACACCGGCAAGCCCGCCGCGCTTGCCCGGTCCGAAGAGCTCCCGATGATCCTCGATCATGTGCGGTTCTTCGCCGGTGCGGCGCGTTGCCTTGAGGGCCGGGCGAGCGCGGAGTACATGGCAGGCTTGACTTCGTGGGTCCGTCGCGAGCCCGTCGGGGTGTGCGCCCAGGTGACGCCGTGGAACTACCCGATCCTGATGGCGATCTGGAAGTTCGCGCCGGCGTTGGCCGCCGGGAACACCGTGGTGCTCAAACCGTCCGACACCACACCGGTCTCTACCGTACTGATGGCCGAGATCATGGCGGAATTCCTCCCGCCAGGCGTGTTCAACGTGATCTGCGGGGATCGGGACACGGGCAGGGCCCTGGTGTCCGATCCCGAGCCGGACATGGTGTCGATCACCGGAAGCGTCCGGGCCGGCATGGAAGTGGCGCAGGCGGCGGCCCCCGACCTCAAGCGCGTGCACCTGGAACTCGGCGGCAAGGCGCCGGTCGTGGTGTTCGATGACGCGGATCTCGAGGCGGCGTCCGCGGCGATCGCGGAAGCGGGGTACTTCAACGCGGGGCAGGACTGCACCGCCGCCACCCGGGTGCTGGCCGGCCCGAGAGTGCACGACGACTTCCTCGCCGCGCTCACCGAGCAGGCCCGTGGCACCACGACAGGCACCGCGGAGGACGCCGCGTACGGCCCGGTGAACAACGCGGATCAACTGTCCAAAGTGGCCGGATATGTGGACAGCCTGCCGGATCACGCGTCGGTGCCCACCGGCGGCTCGCGGGTCGGTGACCGTGGTTACTTCTACGCGCCCACCGTGGTTTCCGGTCTCCGGCAGGACGACGACGCGATCCAGCAGGAGATCTTCGGGCCGGTGATCACGGTGCAGAAGTTCACCGACGAGGACGAGGCAGTGCGCTGGGCGAACGGGGTTGAATACGGCCTCGCCTCGTCGGTGTGGACCAAGGACCACGGGCGAGCCATGCGGATGTCCAAGCGGTTGGACTTCGGCTGTGTCTGGATCAACACCCATATCCCACTGGTTGCTGAGATGCCGCATGGCGGGTTCAAACACTCCGGTTACGGCAAGGATCTCTCCATGTACGGGTTGGAGGACTACACCAGAGTCAAGCACGTAATGTCCAATTTGGACAGCTAACGAGAGGTGATCTCGATGAGAATAAGCTACGTGATGCTTCCCGACTACCCGCTTGCCGAGACCATCGAGTCGATCAAGCTGGCCGACGAACTCGGCTACTACGCCGCCTACGCCGCGGACGAGACCTGGCACAAGGACCTATGGCTGCTGTTCGCCGCGGCGGCGGACAAGACGAAGAACATCCGGTTCGGGCCGAACCTATCACCGATCACGCTGCGGGAGCCGACACTGATCTGCCAGGCCGCCGCGACGCTTGACGAGCTGACCGGTGGGCGGGCGGAATGCGTGATATCGAGCGGCAACTTCGGCCTGCTCGCCCAGTACGGGATCGACTGGGCGAAGACGAAACCGCTGTCCAGGGTGAAGGAGGCCCACTCGGTGATGCGCACCTTCCTTGACGAGGGCGCCATCACCTTCGATGGGGATTTCTACAATTACACGGGGCTGTTCAGCTTCGCCCGGCCGGTGCAGGAGCATCTCCCGTTGAAGCTCGGCGCGATGCGCGGGCCGAAGTCCTTCCAGGCCGCGGGGGAGATCTCGGACGGCGTGCACCACGCGCTGAGCTACACCCGGCAGGCGTACGACTACCTCGTGGACAACGTCAAGATCGGCGCGGAGCGGGCCGGGCGGGATTGGCAGTCGCTGGACATCGGCGCGTGGGTGGTGTTCGCGACCGGCGAGGATGGCGAGGCCGCGAAGCAGGCAGCCCGTGCCATGGTCGGGCTGTACGCCTCGTCGATGCCGGCGGAACAGTTGCACCGCAACGATGTCACCCCGGAGTCGCTGCAGGACATCATCGCCGCGGTCGGCGCGGGCGACCTGCGGCGCGCCTATGAACTGACCTCACCCGAACTCGCCGAGAAGCTGTCCATCGCGGGGACCCCGCAGGAGTGTATTGACAAGATCAAGCGAGAGATCGTGCCAAGCGGGGTGAACCACATGATCCTCGCGATCACCGACTCGGCACTGGTGAAGGCGTTCTCCGGGATGGAGTTGCCTGGCGTGCTGAGTATGCCCGAGCAGCTGCAACTGGTGCACGACAAGGTGATGCCGGCACTCGCCGCGTGAGGCAACGGGCGGCCGCGGGGTAACGGCCGATCCACCCTCAGGGAGTTTCGGCGAGTTCGGGCATCCCAACCAGCTCCGCGCTGCTGCGCCACAGCTCGGCGGCCCTGTCGGGGTCGTACGACTCCGCGGACGATCGACTCGGCCTGCGGCCCTGGAAGTACTTGCCGCTGACGCCGTCGAGCGCGGGGTCGGCGATGAGATGGGCGAGTGCCGCACCGGACGTGCGCGTCGTGTGGAAGTTGCGCGGCAGCACCGTCAGGGCCGGCATCAGGTACTTCCACGCGAACCGGAAGAACGGGTTGTAGTCGCGGGCCAAGCCAGTGCCCGGCATCATGCCAGGGTCGAACGCGTTCACGCTGATCCGCTGGTCGGCCCCGAATACCCGATCCATCTGGTACGCGGTGAGCACGGCGCACAGCTTCGACGCGGTGTACTGCCGGCGGCCTGCCTCCATCGGATCGCCGCCGGTATCCGCCGGCCGCGCTAGTTCGTGCCCGCTCGTGTAGCGCGGAGCTGGAAAGCCGTGGCGACGCGCCGGGTCGTGCGTATCGCTCGACACGAACACGATGCGGGCGGGCTCGGTCAGATGCTGCCGCAGCAGGTTGGCCAGCAGGAAATGCGCCAAGTGGTTGATCGCGAAGGTCACCTCGTGGCCATCCGCGGTGTGCCGCAGACCGGAGACCACCATGGTCCCCGCGTTGCACACCAGCGCGTGCAACGGCGGCAGCTCGCGCGCGGGCCACTCTCGTGTGAACGTTCGCACAGCGTCGAGCGACTCCAAGTCGAGCTCCACCGGCGTGACCGGCGTGCCGAGGTCGGCCGAGAGCACTTCGGCACGCTCCGTCGTGCGGGCGAGGTCGCGGCCGGTGACGACGACGTGCCAGCCGGGATACCGGACCAGGCCTCGTATGGTCGCCGAACCGAGGCTGCCGGTGCCTCCGGTTATCAGAACGGTTCGCATGGCGTCTCCCTTGGCGAACGGTCATCCACAGCGTATGAGTCGCGTGCTGAGAGAGCCTTCAACGACGAGGCTTGACGACCGCACGACCTCGGGCAGGATCATGTTGGACACGCTCTGGGGTTTCGCGGTCTACCGTGGCTGTCATGACCAAGACCATGACCGTGGCCGGCGGTGCGACTCTGGTCGCGGGTGAGCGGCCATGACCCGACCCGGCACCGGCGACCTGTTCGACTATGACGCCGAATTGCGCTTGCACAACGAGCATTTTCGCGTCGCCACGGGTGTCCGGCCCCGCGACCGCGTGCTCGACATCGGTTGCGGCGCGGGCCTTTCGACCCGCGAGGCTGCCCGCGCCGCCGTCGCCGGACACGCGCTGGGCGTGGACCTCTCCGCACGGCTGCTCGACCGAGCCCGCCGGCTCAGCGACGACGAGGCAGTACGCAACGTCAGCTATCTACAAGCCGACGCCCAAGCGCACCACTTCCGGCCCGCGCACTTCGACCTCTGCATCAGCCGGTTCGGAACGATGTTCTTCGCCGACCCGGTCGCCGCGTTCACCAACGTCGCGCACGCGTTGCGCCCCGCAGCGCGTCTTGTGCTGATGGTCTGGCAGAGCGCCGAGCGCAATGAGTGGTCCGCCGAAATCGACCGTGCCCTTGCCGGAACCACCGCGCCAGCCCCTCCCCGCATCGGCCAGGACCCGTTCTCGCTTGCCGATCCCGCCGTCACCGAAGGCATCCTCGCGTCGGCCGGCTTCGTGGACGTCGGCTTCACGGACGTGCACGAGCCCATCTACTACGGCCTTGACAACGACAGCGCGTACCACAACGTGCTGCGCCTACAGGGGCCGAACGACCAGCTCGCCAAGCTGGACGCCGCGGCTGCCGAGCACGCGCGCGAGCGACTACGCGCCACCCTCGCCGCACACGACACGGGCAGCGGCGTGTACTTCGATTCGCGCGCCTGGATCATCACCGCCCGCCGTGCCTGACTGATTCCCCGCATCCGGGCCAAGCGCCTGAAGCTCCGCGGTGCTTACGACTGGGGCGTGCCGGCCGTCGCGACGCGGCGTCCGTAGCCGGGCCGGTGCGACTGGTCGATGCCGTGCTCGGCCCAGCTGTAGAGGTGCAACTGGAGCCCGTCGGGATCGTCGAAGACCAGCAGCCACCCGAGGCTGGCCTCGATGACGGGGGAGTGGGGGACGCCGAGCCCGTCCAAGTGGGCGGCCCATTCCTCGACGTGCTCGCGATCCCGTACCCCGAAGCTCACCGGGTCGAAGTCGCGGCAGCCCTCGGCTGCCTTCGGGTTCACCCGGAAGGCCAGCGTGCAGCCGAGTCCGGGCACCTCGCCGCCAACCCCGCGGACCACGCCGTCGGCCTCGGGGAACTCCCACGTGGTGCGGTAGCCGAAGACCTTTCCGTACCAGTCGACGGACCGCGCCAGATCGGTGACCGGGATCTTCACGTGATGAATACCCGCCAGTTCAGGGTGCGACATGATGCCTCCCGAAATTAGCCGCAGTGAGACTGCGGTGAATGATGATAGTCTGCGCGATATGTCCGAATACGTCAAGAGGCGATACCGGTCGCCCCAGCGCGCGGCTGCTGCCGCCGCGACCCGAGCTCGGATCCGCGAAGCCGCCGCCGAGCTGTTCGTCGAGCGCGGGTTTGTCGCGACGACGATGCGCGATGTCGCAAAGCGGGCCCGGGTCGGCGAGCGGACCCTCTACGACGCCTTTCCCAGCAAGACAGCGCTGTTCGGGCACACCCTCGGAGTGGCGACGGTCGGCGACGAGCAGCCGGTACCGGTTGCTGATCGGCCGGAAGTGCGTGCCGCACGCGACGAGGGCGATCCCGCAGCGGCGATCGCGCAGTACGTCGAATACCTGGCGGCTCTGCTGGACCGGGCCGGCGACCTGATCATGGTCAGCGTCGAGGCCGCGGGCAGCGATCCGGACATGCGGGCGGCCGCCGACGCTGGAGCAACGGAGACGCACCGGCTGTGGCTGGCGTTCACCGAACAACTGCACGCACGCGGAGCCTTGCGCGAGGGTCTCACCGCGGTCGACGCGGCCGACATCCTATACGCCCTGGGATCGCCACATCTGCACCAGCTGCTGCGCCGCCACCGCGGGTGGAGCAGCCGGCGATACCGCACCTGGCTCGAGGGCGTTCTCGGCGCCGAGCTACTCGGCCGCGCCGCACCTTGACCAGGACGAGAAGCCGGACCCACAGTTCCGCTCCCCGCGTGGCGCGGAGCAGTATTCTTGACTGAATCCAGAAAACACGCAAGACTGCGGGGCGTGGCCACGCCTTTGGACTTCCGGCAGATGCTGCGGGGGGCCGCTTTGCGGGTGACCCGTCCTCGGCTGGCGGTGCTGAGCGCGGTGCACACGCATCCGCACGCCGACACGGACTCGATCATCTCAGCCGTGCGCAGGGACCTCCCAAAGGTGTCCGGCCAGGCCGTGTATGACTCGCTGCACACGCTGACGGCGGCGGGTCTGGTGCGGCGTATCCAGCCATCCGGCTCCGTGGCTCGCTACGAGTCGCGGGTCGGGGACAACCACCATCACGTGGTGTGCCGGTCATGCGGTTCCATCGCCGACGTCGACTGTGCCGTCGGCACCACGCCCTGCTTGACCGCGTCCGAAGACCACGGTTTCGCGATCGACGAGGCCGAGGTCATCTTCTGGGGCCTGTGCCCCAACTGTTCCCGCGAACGCAGTTCCTGATCACGCCAAAACCCGGGAAGGATCCCATGCCTGAGAACCACGATGCGAACACCGAGAGCGGCGGTGGCTGCCCGGTCGCGCACGGCAACCGCCTCCCGCACCCCACCCAAGGCGGAGCCAACAGTTTCTGGTGGCCGAACCGTCTCAACCTGAAGATCCTGGCCAAGAACCCTGCCGTGGCCGACCCGATGGGTGAAGGGTTCAACTACGCCGAGGAGTTCAAGACCCTCGACCTCCCCGCGGTGAAGCAGGACATCGCGGAGGTGCTGACCACCTCGCAGGACTGGTGGCCCGCCGACTTCGGGCACTATGGGCCGCTCATGATCCGGATGGCGTGGCACAGCGCGGGCACGTACCGGGTCAGCGACGGCCGCGGCGGCGCCGGCGCCGGCCAGCAGCGCTTCGCGCCCATCAACAGCTGGCCGGACAACGTCAGCCTGGACAAGGCCCGCCGCCTGCTGTGGCCGGTCAAGCAGAAGTACGGCCGCAAGATTTCGTGGGCGGACCTGATGGTCCTGACCGGCAACGTCGCGCTGGAGTCGATGGGCTTCAAGACCTTCGGCTTCGCCGGTGGTAGGGAGGACACCTGGGAGCCCGAAGACGACGTCTACTGGGGCTCGGAGACCACCTGGCTCGGCAGTGATCAGCGCATCTCGGGCGGCGAGAAGCGTGAGCTCGAGAACCCGCTTGGCGCGACCCACATGGGCCTGATCTACGTCAACCCGGAGGGCCCGGAAGGCAAGCCGGACCCCGTTGCCGCCGCCCGCGACATCCGCGAGACCTTCGGCCGGATGGCGATGAACGACGAGGAAACCGTCGCGCTGATCGCCGGTGGGCACACCTTCGGTAAGACCCACGGTGCGGCCCCCGATTCCCACAACGGCCCCGACCCGGAGGCGGCCCCACTCGAAGTGCAGGGTCTCGGGTGGCAGAACAGCTACGGCACCGGCGTGGGCGCCGACGCCATTACCAGCGGCCTCGAGGTCACCTGGACCAGCACACCCACCCAGTGGAGCAACAGCTTCTTCGAGAACCTGCTCGGCTACGAGTGGGAGCTGTACCAGGGCCCTGGCGGCGGCTGGCAGTGGAAGCCGAAGGGCGGCGCGGGCGAGGGAACGGTACCGCATGCCCACGACTCGTCGAAGAAGATCGCGCCGAACATGCTCACCACGGACCTCTCGCTCAAGGTCGACCCGATCTACGAGCCGATCGCGCGGCGGTTCATGGAGAACCCCGACGAGCTCGCGGACGCGTTCGCCAGGGCATGGTTCAAGCTGACCCACCGCGACATGGGCCCGATCCAGCGCTACCTCGGGCCCGAGGTTCCCAGCGAGACGCTGATCTGGCAGGACCCGATCCCCGAGGTGGATCACGAGCTGGTCGGAGCCGAGGACATCGCCAACCTCAAGAGCCAGATCCTCGCCTCGGGACTGTCGGTCTCGCAGCTGGTCTCCACCGCGTGGGCGGCGGCCTCGTCCTTCCGCGGTAGCGACAAGCGCGGCGGGGCGAACGGAGGGCGCATCCGGCTCGAACCGCAGCGGAGCTGGGAGGTCAACAACCCCGACCAGCTCGCGACGGTGCTGCGTACGCTTGAGGGAATCCAGGAGACCTTCAACTCCTCGCAGAGCGGGAACAAGCGGGTCTCGCTGGCGGACCTGATCGTCCTCGGCGGGTGTGCCGGCGTCGAACAGGCCGCGAAGAACGCTGGCCACAACGTCGAGGTGCCGTTCACGCCGGGACGCATGGATGCGTCGGCCGAACAGACCGATGTGGAGTCCTTCTCCCACCTCGAGCCGCGGGCGGACGCATTCCGCAACTACCTCGGCAAGGGCAACCCGCTGCCGACCGAGTACCTCCTCATCGACCGGGCGAACCTGCTCACGCTGAGCGCGCCCGAGATGACGGTGCTCGTCGGTGGTCTCCGCGCCCTTGGTACGAACTACGACAACTCGACGCTCGGTGTCTTCACCGACAACCCTGGTTCGTTGAGCAACGACTTCTTCGTGAACCTGCTCGACATGGGCACGAAGTGGGAGCCGACGTCCGAGGATGCCGAGACCTTCGAGGGTCGCGACACCGCAACGGGCAAGGTCAACTGGACCGGCAGCCGCGCCGACCTCGTCTTCGGCTCGAACTCCGAGCTGCGCGCGGTCGCGGAGGTCTACGCGAGCGACGACGCGGAGGAGAAGTTCGTGCACGACTTCGTGGCCGCGTGGGACAAGGTCATGAACCTCGATCGGTTCGACGTCGCCTGAGCGTGACTGTCCAGGTCGGCCCGCGCGGGCCGACCTGGACAACATCGTCCGTTGAACCACACCCGCTGGCCCACCCGTCGCGGTGTAGGCATCCGGCCGGATCTGGCCGTGCCCGCGATGGCCGGGCAGACTGGCGGCATGGCAGAGGAGCTCGCGGCCTGCGACGTGGCCCACGGCAAGGAATCGACGCCCACACTTGAGCGGACGCTGGTTGCGGTGTTTGCCTCCCCGGTCGCCTCGTTCCTGCTCCGCTACGGGCGGGATCTGGGTTTTCGACCGCTGCTGGTGGAGCCGGATGCCGACAAGGCCGGCGGCTTCGACGACCCTGGCTCCCCGATCGTCCCGGCCGTCGCCGGGCTGGACGGTGAGACCGACGTGGTGGTCACCGACCATCACCGCACGGAGCTCGGGCCGGTGCTGCGGGACGCCCTTTCCGGGGGCGCGCGCTGGATCGGCGTGATGGGCAATCCCCGGCACCCGGCGCCGCACATTCCGGCCTTGCGCGAGCTGGGCGTGCCGGACGAGCAGATCGAGCGGATGCACCGGCCGATCGGGCTGAACATCGGGTCCAGGACACCGGCGGAGATCGCCATCGCGACGGTCGCCGGCCTCATCGCCGATCGGAACGGGAAACCGGGCGGCTTCGAGTTCTAGCGGGGCTCCCGCTGTGCCGCCGTCGGACGCCGTGCACGACGCTAGGACCGGAGCGGCCCCGTTTTCGGCCGGGTCAACGGAAGACCGCCCGTACAATTCGTACATGGCCGGCAATGGCGACATACGGATCAGCAGCGCCGAACGGGACGACGCCGTCTCGACACTCGGGGTGCACCTGGCCGCCGGTCGGCTGGAGCTGCCCGAGTGCGAGGAGCGGTGTGGGCGGGCCGCGGCCGCCCGTACGCGGGCGGAACTCGAGGCGCTGTTCGACGACCTCCCCGCGCCACATCCCGACCTTAGCTCGGCGACCCCTCCGGCTCAGCTGATCCAGAAGGCCGGACAGTTGGTCCGCGCTCCAGGGGGCGCGAGCAGATCGGATGAGCTGGTGGAGACGGAGGCCAGTAAGGCGCTCGAGGTCGTTGCAGGGCTGAGCTTCATCTTCGGCATTCCCGCGGCGATCCTGTTGACCGTCTTCCTCGGCATGTGGTGGGTGTTCATCCCGGTCGGCGTGGTGCTGATCGTGGCCGGCAAGACCGCCGAGGCCGCCAAGAAGCCGAAGCCAGGGACTTGAGCCGTCTCGTCCCAGACCGGTAGCGCGTCAGTTCACTGGTGAGCGGCGTTCGACGAAGAAGGTGTCGTGCCAGGTGTCGTCGCGCCGGGCGATCCGTTCGCGGAGGCCGATGGTGCGGTAGCCGGCTGCGTGGTGCAGAGCGAGGCTGGCGCGGTTCTCGGTGAAGATGGAGGTTTGCAGGGTCCAGAGCCCGGCGGTGTCGGCTTCGGTGACTTGTTTGTACAGCAGCGCCTTCCCGATCCCGCGGCCGCGGTGGGCCTCGGCGACGTAGACGGCGGTTTCGGCGACGCCGGCGTAGCAGTCGCGAGCGGACACCGGTGCGGCGGCGGTCCAGCCGACGAGCTCACCGTCGAGTTCGGCGACCCACCTGTGGTCGGGAAGCCACCTCGCGTCCAGGGTGGCGCGGTTGGGCACGGTCGTCTCGAAGGTGGCGATGCCGGTCGCGATGCCTTCGCCGTAGATGCGCCGTACGGCGGGCCAGTCGCCCGGGTCGAGGGCACGCACGGTCACGTCGGTTGGCAGGTTGTCCGGGCAGCATGGCTGCGGGCCGAGTAGTCCCATCACGGCGTCGGCGGCGTGTGGCAGGCCGGTGCAGCACGCCTCGTTGATCGTGACGATCGTGGCGGTGCCTTCCTTATGGGTGCGAACGAAGCCGACCTCGGCGAGCTTGCGTAGATGGAAGGAACAGGTGGACTGGCTGGTGCCCAGGATCTGGGTGAGGGCGCCGACGGTGACGCCTTTCGGGCTGGTGGCTACCGCGTGCAGCAGCCGCACCCTGACCGGTTCGGCAAGGCACGCGAACCAGTCGGCGTAGGTGGCGGCCTCGGCGGTGGGCAGTACCTGGGCTTGCGGGAGCGCGATCGGCATGCGATCAGTATATCGGCTGGGATCGATGGTTGCCTATATCGACATCAGTCGATATATTCGCGTCAACTCAATCGAGTGGAATCGATAGAAGGAGTGGTCGTGGACGGGTTGCCTGTGGTTGTGGTGGGTGCCGGGCCGATCGGCTTGGCCGCGGCGGCGGAGTTGGTCGAGCGGGGCCAGGAGCCGCTGGTGCTGGAGCGCGCGGAGCGGGCCGGTGCGGGAGTGTTGCAGTGGCAGCACGTCAGGTTGTTCTCCCGCTGGGCGGAGTTGGTCGATCCGGCCGCGCGGCGGCTGTTGGAGTCCGGTGGTTGGCGGCATCCGGATGAGGAGAGCTACCCGACAGGCGGGGAGTGGGCCGAGCGCTACCTGCGGCCGCTGGCCGCGGCGTTGGGGGAGCGGGTGCGGTTCGGCGCCGAGGTCGTGGGGGTGGCGCGTCGTGGCCGGGATCGGGTGGTGGACGCGGGGCGGGAGTCCGAGCCGCTGACCGTGCACATTCGCGGCGCTTCGGGGGTGGAGGAGCGGCTGGATGCCCGGGCTGTGATCGATGCGTCCGGCACGTGGGGCACGCCCAATCCGCTCGGCGGGGATGGGCTACCGGCGCTTGGTGAGGCCGCTTCCGCTGAGCGGATCGCCTATTCCATGCCGGATCTGGCCGAACAGAGCACCCGAGAACGGTATGCGGGTCGGCATGTGGTGGTTGCGGGTAGTGGGCATTCGGCGTTGACGGCGTTGGTCGCCTTCGACCAGCTGGCCGCGCAGGATCCGGACACCCGGATCACCTGGCTGATGCGGCGCGGTCAGATCGGCGAGGCCTTCGGTGGCGGCACGGCCGATCAGCTGCCCGCGCGGGGCGCGTTGGGACAGCGGGCGCGGGCCGCGGTCGAGGCCGGGCGGATCGCGGTGGTGACCGGATTCCGCACCGCGACCGTCGAGAGGGACGGCCAGCATCGCATAGCGCTGGTCTCCACCGAGGGGTACCGGGTGGAGGCGGTCGACGAGGTCGTGGTGCTGACCGGATTCCGCCCGGATCTGTCCTGGCTGTCGGAGGTCCGGCTGAGCCTGGACGCGACCCTGCAGGCACCCACGGCTCTGGCGCCGTTGATCGATCCGAACGTGCACTCGTGCGGCACGGTCTACCCGCACGGCGTGGCGGAGCTGTCGCACCCCGAACCAGGGTTGTTCCTTGCGGGGATGAAGAGCTACGGACGTGCACCCACTTTCCTTGCATTGACCGGCTACGAGCAGGTGCGCAGCATCGCCGCCGCACTCGCCGGCGACCAGCGATCCGCCGAGCGGGTCGAACTGGTGCTTCCGGAGACCGGAGTCTGCGGCGGAGCAGGGCTGTTCGACGCACCCACCAACGAACCCGCGGAGGCGGGTGGCTGCTGCGGCGCGTCAACGGAGCAGGACACGGCGGCCCTGCCGGCTGCCACGGTCCGCTGAGTGGTGAGCATGGGGACCGCGCCGGCACGGGACGTTCTGCCGCGTGCCGGGTTGCGGCGGGTGCTGGTGACCCTGTGCGTCACCGAGATCACCAGCTGGGGCGTGCTCTATTACGCCTTCCCCGTGCTGGCCGGGGACATCACCGCGGACACCGGCTGGCCGACCGCGGCCATCACCGCGGCGTTGTCGGCCAGCCAGCTGGTGGCCGCGCTGGTGGGGATTCCGGTCGGCGGGTGGCTCGACAGGCGCGGTCCGCGCGGGGTGATGACCGGTGGGTCGGTGCTGGCGGTGCCGTCGGTGGTCGCGATCGCCACGGCACCGAATCTGGTGTGGTTCCTCGCCGCGTGGCTGCTGGCCGGGGTGGCGATGGGCGCGGTGCTCTATCCACCCGCGTTCGCCGCACTGACCCGCTGGCACGGACCCGAGCGGGTCCGCGCGTTAACCATCCTGACGTTGGCGGCCGGGCTGGCGAGCACCGTGTTCGCGCCACTGACGGCCGCATTGTCGGCACGGCTGGACTGGCGGGCCACCTACCTGGTACTGGCCGGAATCCTTGCGGTGGTCACGATTCCCGGCCACTGGTGGGGTCTGCGGTTGCCCTGGCCCGAGCAGCCGGTCGCCGAGCCGCGGCACCGCAACGCCCATCCGGGGCGGATAGCGCGCAGCCGCGCGTTCGTCACGCTCACCGTGGCGTTGAGCCTTGCCGCATTCGCCACCTTCGCCGTCGTGATCAACCTCGTGCCGTTGCTGGCCGAACGGGGCGTGGACACCGGCACAGCCGCGCTCGCACTCGGGCTCGGTGGCGCGGGGCAAGTCGCCGGCCGGCTTGGCTACGCCACCCTGGCCCGCCACACCACCGTGCGGACACGCACCGCGCTGATCGTGCTCGCCATGGCGGTGACCACAGCCGCGCTGGGTGTGCTCACATCGGTCGCCGTGCTGATCGTCACGGCGGTACTCGCCGGGATGGCGCGCGGCGTGTTCACGCTCCTACACGCCACCGCGGTCACCGACCGGTGGGGACCGCGGTATTACGGTCAACTCACCGGCCTGCTCTCCGCACCGCTGACGATCACCATGGCGCTGGCCCCGTTCGCCGGTGCCGCCCTGGCGAGCCTGCTGGGCGGCTACGCGACCACCTTTCTCGTTCTCGGCGCGGTCGCCGTCGCCGCCGCCGGCCTCTCGCTTGCCACAAACCCGGAAAGGAACCCCGAACAATGACCGATGGCGACGCTCTGGTGATCGGTGGCGGGCAGGCTGGCTTGGCCACCGCCCATGCGTTGCGGCGCGCCGGTTCCAGGCCAATCGTGCTTGAGGCCGGCCCGGAACCCGTGGGGTCGTGGCCGGCCTACTACGACAGCCTCACTCTCTTCTCCCCGGGCCGCTACAGCGCTCTGCCCGGCATGGCCTTTCCCGGCGACCCCGAGCACTACCCGCAGCGCGACGAGGTCATCGACTACCTGCGTCGCTACGCCAGGAACCTCGATGTCGACATCCGCACCGGCCACCACGTGGCCACCGTGTCCCGCGACGGCACCCGTTTCGTGGCCCACGTTCAGAACGGTGACGCGTTCACCGCGCCGATCCTGATCGCCGCGACCGGCGCGTTCAGCCGTCCCCATCGGCCGGCACTGCCCGGCCTGGCGAGCTTCACCGGCACCGTGCTGCACACCAGCGACTACCGCGAACCCACCCGCTTCGCCGGACAGCGCGTCGTCGTGGTCGGCGCCGCTAACTCCGCGGTGCAGATCGGCGCGGAACTGGCCGGGCACGCCACGGTAACCCTGGCCACCCGCCACCCCGTGAAGTTCGCGCCACAGCGCCCGCTTGGACGCGACGTGCACTTCTGGTCCGTGGTCACCGGCTTCGATCACCTGCCCATCGGGCACCTACTACGCACCCCGCCGTCCATGCCGGTTAACGACGACGGCCGCTACCGCGCCGCCATCGGCGCAGGGCGACCCGATCAGCGCCGGATGTTCACCCACATCGACGGCGACATCCTCACTTGGCCCGATGGCACCCGCGAACACGTCGACACGATCGTCCTGGCCACCGGTTACCGTCCTGAACTGTCCTATCTGGAAGGACTCGATGCGCTCGCGCCCGATGGAACGCCGTGGCACAAGCGCGGACTGTCCGCCACCGTCCCGGGACTGGGCTACGTCGGATTGGAGTGGCAGCGCAGCTTCGCATCCGCCACCTTGCGCGGCGTCGATCGTGACGCCCACTATCTCGTCCGCCGCGCTGGGCTGCCATCTTCAATCGGCCTGGGTCAATCCAGCGCCTAGCCTGAACGCATGACACTGTCGGTGCCGAACCGCGGAGAATTTTAGGCGTCGACTTCACCGTTCGTTCACGCTTGACTGATCAGCAGGCAACGGGCTGACCGACGATCACGGCGTAGCGGTTGGATCGGGCATCGGGTTGAGCCGTTGCTTCTGCTGCTGGTGCCATCCGTAGCGGGTAACGCCTCGAGGCTTGTACACGGAGAGAATCGTGGCAGTGAGCAACACGATGAAGCCGCCGATGGAATGGGGAAGCGTGCCGGGTTGGTCGCGCGGATCGGAAACCCGCAGCGCGGCGTCCGCGAGTTGGCTGATTGTCCGCGTCTCGATCAACAAAACCGTGGCCGCGAGCAGGGTGAGCAAGAGTTTGGTCAATACCCAGTAGTGGCGAAACAAGCCCCAGGGCGTTCCGAGTGCGTTGATGATCCCGATCAGTACCGCCGCGAGCGCCAGAGGGACGACGGCCGTATAGGTGATCATCTCCATCGCCAGGTAGGCGACGCGCACGAGCTCGACGTCCGAACTCGTCACGGCAGTGACGTCAAGACCGATATAGACGGCCACTGCGCCGAGCCATCCGACAGAGGTCGCGATGTGCGTCGTGAGCACGGCCTTGCGGACGCGGGGCGACATGGTCATCAGGCGGCCCGCAGTGACCCGTCGAGGCCATGCACGTCTTGGCCGGCCGCTGCGTACTGACCCATGACCGTGGCCGAGGCGGTGTCGCCGGCCGACAGGTGGCGTCCGGGGCCATGCTCTCCGCCAATGCCGCTGAGCTTCAGCACGACGAATACCAGGATCAGCAGACCGGCAACGATCGCGGCCACCTTGACCCAACGAGGCATCCGCGGCGGCAACGTGTGTTCGGTGTTGTGTGCGGTACCGGTGTGGCGGGATGGGTCAGCCATGCCCGTCTCCTCTCCTCATGCCTCGGCGTCAACAGAGTTTATCGAGACATGTTGTATTAATCAAAGCATAGTGTCTACACTCAGTCGTCTCGTATAGTGTGATCATGCCGAGGCTGTGGACGGAGACGATCGAGGCACATCGTCGTGAGGTACGTGAGGCGATCTTGGACGCCACCGCGGCGCTGGTCACCGAGCGCGGGTTGCTGTCGGTGACCATGTCGGAGATCGCCGAGCGGGCCGGCATCGGCAGGGCGACGCTGTACAAGTACTTCCCAGACGTCGAAGCCGTCCTGGATGCGTGGCATCAGCACCAGATCAGCAGGCACCTCGACCAACTCGCGGAGCTTCGACGCCAGGACGGCGACGCCGGTCAGCGGCTTGAAGCGGTGTTGGAGGCTTACGCCTTCATTTGCTACAGACGCGCCTCCCACGAGCACCCCGGCTCCGAACTCGCGGCGGTGCTGCATCGGGGCCTGCACGTCACGCGGGCGGAGCACCAGGTACGGACCATGGTGACCGAGCTGGTGGCCGAAGCCGCACAGGATGGCCACATCCGGAGCGACGTCTCCCCCGGGGAGCTCGCAGACTATTGCTTGCACGCCCTTGCGGCTGCCGGCAACCTGTCGTCGAAGGCTGCGGTTCGCCGCCTCGCCACTGTCACCATGACCGGGCTGCGTATGCCGCACTGAATGCGGGCTCGGTCACGGGTGGGCGAGCCGGTGGAAAGAGCGACGGAAGTACACGGCCGGGAGATCCCAGCCGAGCTGGGTGTTGTCAGCCTGTCCGATAAGGATCGTGTGGTCGCCGGCGTCGCACAGGGAGCGAGTGGTGCATTCCAACGCCGCACAGTACCGGTGCAGCAAGGGGAGACCGCGCTCGTTCGCGTGGAAATCGCCGGTGGCGAACTTGTCGGCTCCGTGGGTGGCGAAACGGATAGCCAGCTCGGCATGGTCCGGGTGTATGACGTGCACCAGCCAGGATCGGGCGTCGACAAACGCGGGATGGCATTGGGCATCTTTCGCCAGGCACACCAGCACCGCCGGTGGATCGGCTGACAGCGAGCAAAACGACGTGGCGGTGAACCCCCACCATGCGCCACCGCGGTCGGTGGTCGTCACGATCGTTACTCCGCTCGGGAACGAGGCCATCGCCTCCCGGAACCGAGCCACGTGCTGATCGTCGATCGGTGCGGTCTGATTCCGTGCGGCCATGACGTGTCCTCCTCTTCGGCGACCGTTCGGCGGCCGACCAACGGGTCGGGTATTCCGAGGTCGGCGAGGATGAGCGCGGCGGTGGCACCGTCTCGCGGCTCTGTCTGGCATCCTTTGCGGTTCGGGCAGGTCAGCGGTGGGTCGGGTTCGTCCGTGGGGCGGCGCAGGTAGCGCAGTGCGCCACGGCCCTTCGTGGCGATCGCCGTCAAGCCGGCATCCAGTCGCTGGCGGCAGAGACAGCCGAGCGTGCCTAGCACGGTGCCGGCCGGGCACTCGTGGTGCAGCCACACCGAAACGTGCTGCCCGTCGCCGAGGTTTCCCATCGTCAGGGCGACATGTCTGGAGCCATCCGGCCACGAGTCGTAGCTGATCGCCCGGAAGGTTCCGAGCTGCGTGGGAACGGCTTCCTCCGTGGAGCGGATCAAGCGTGCTTCGGTACGTCGGCGATACCGGACCAGATCGGTGACCGTGACGAGCCGCATATCGTGTCGGCCGGCGAAGGCCCGCAACTCGTCGCGGCGGGCGAGTTCGCCTCGATCCTCTGTGGACACTACGTCGCTGAGAACACCGGCTGGCGGCAACCCAGCCAATGCGGCGAGATCCGCGGCTGCTTCACATCGGCCGGGTCGGCGCAGCACTCCGCCGTCCGGCACGCACAACGGCACGACGTGCCCTGGGCGGGCGAGCGCATCAGCCGTGGCATGCGGATCAGCGAGCACACGAATCGTCCTGGCACGGTCGCTCGCCGAGATCCCGGTGGTCACGCCGTCCCGAGCGTCCACCGACACCCGCTGACCGGCACATGGTCCGCCGTGATCGCCACCTGACATCGGCGGGAGATTCAGCCGATCGCAGTGTGCCTGGATCAACGGCACCTGGACGAATCCCGTGGTGTGCCTGATCGTAAAGGCGATCAGCGGTGCGGTCGCGGTACCCGCCGCGCACACCACGCTGCCCACCGCGGGGTCGGCGGCGTCCTCGAGTACCACGACCGGCTTGCCCGCCGCGATATCGGACGCCACCAGCGACACACCGTCCACTCTGTCCATCCGCTCGCTCACCCGACCTGTCCATGTGCCGGTGCTGGTGTTTCCGCTCGCGACTGCGCACCATGGTGAGCATGAGTGCGACCCCGGAACTGCGTCACCTTCGCGCGTTCGTGACGGTTGCCGAAGAGCTGAGTTTCTCTCGTGCCGCTCGGCGGTTGCACATCGCGCAGCAGGCGCTGAGCAGCCAGATACGGCAGATGGAGAAAGGGCTCGAGGTGCAGCTGTTCCAGCGCACCACCAGGAAGGTCGAGCTGACCCAGGCCGGGCGAACGCTGCTGGCGCACGCGCTGCCCATACTCAAATCGTTCGACATCGCGTGTGAACAGACTCGGCGAGCCTACTCCGGCGAGATCGGCCAGCTGTCCATCGCGTACACCCCGACGGTCGCGGCGGAGGCACTGCCGAAGCTCATGCTCGAGATGCATAGGCAACATCCGGACGTGAGCATGCGGGCATGCGAGATGTGGCAGGCGGAGTCGGTTGCCGCGGTTGACGAGGGACGGTTCGACATCGGGTTCGCGCGCTGCCCGAAAATCCGTGGCGACCTGGAATGTGTGAGCATCCGGGAGGAGCCACTCGGCATCGTCCTTGGCTCCGCGCACCCCCTTGCCAGCACGGATATCGTGCGGGTGGCCGATCTCGCCGACGAGACGCTGACCATCTGGCCGCGGTCGCTCTCGCCCGGCTTCTACGACCGCGTGGTTGAGGCATTGCGCGCGCATCGTTTCGACGGCCCGATCCACGAGTTCGAGAACCTCGGCTCCGGTGTGCTGTTCAGCGATACGGCGGCGCGGGTCAAGGTGGCGGAGTGCCGGGCATTCTCGGTTGCCTTTCCCCGGCAATACGAGTCCCTGCCGCCAGGCTATGTGTGGCGAGCACTGGAGCCCGCGCCGACCGTGCCGCTGCACATGTTCTGGAAGCGGGCCGGTGGCGCGACCGTGTCGAAGCTTGTGGCGGTGGCACGGCACGTGTCCCGGCGGGAGTTGTGGATGGCGCCGGAACCGCGCGGCGACGACGGGAGTCTGGTCGCGGCGCCGGGTACCGGCACGAAGGGCGCCCTGCGCGCGCTTCCGGATGCGTGAGGTCATCGGTGACCGCCGTGCTCATGCCAGGCAGCGCAGCGGCCGGCCGTCGTTGAAGCTGACCATCTCGTCCACGATCGCGTCGTAGTCGAGCGGGGTTCCGAGCGCTTCCCCTCGCAACTCCGAGTAGGCACGGTGCAGGTTCCCCACCAACCGTTCGCTGTCCGTCCACTCCGCGAACCTCCCGAGGTCGGCGGCGTGTGCCGCTTCGAGTGGCGGCACCCCGGCATCGAACGACGTGCGCGCGAGATCCTGGACGAACTCGAGGTAGTCGAGCTGGTCGCGGATCACCTCTGGCCCGCAGAGCGTGCCGTGTCCGGGCACGATGGTGGAGGCGCCGTACTCCTGGAGGCTCCTCAGCGAGCGCTTCAGCCCTTCGATCGATCCCATCACCACGAACGGTGTGCCGCCGTGGAATACCAGATCGCCGGCGAACAGCAACCCGAGTTCCTCGACCCACGCCGTGATGTCGTTGTTGGTGTGCGCGGGTGCCTCCGTCGCGCGCAGCTCGACCCGGTAGTCGTCGCAGTACACGGTCAGGCTGTCCTGGAACGTCACGAACGGTGGCATCACGCGGATTTCGCCGAAGTCCACGCCGGGGAACCATTTGGTTGTTTCCAGCCCCGTCGCGAGCACGGCCTCTCGGCAGCGCTGGTGACCGATCACTACGGCATCCGGGAACGCGAAGTTGCCGTACGTGTGGTCACCGTGGTGGTGGGTGTTGACGATGGTGTGCACTCGCTTGTCGGTCAGACCGGCGAGCGTTTTGGACAGCGCGCGGGCCCTGCTGACGGTGAACACGGTATCCACCAGGAGGGCCCCTGTGCGACCGACGAATATCCCGCAGTTGTTGAGGCCCCAGCTGCCATCGAGCTGCACGTAGGTGTAGAAACCGTTGCCAAGGTCCTGCACGGTGGGGGCCGGCACGCGGTCTGCCGCGTCTTTGACGGTGGTCATGATCGGTACTCCTTCGGTGGTCGCTGTTTCGGCCAGGCCCGCCCTTCCTGTGCGCGGGGGTCGCCGACGACCGTCGTCGCGGTCGCCGACTACCTCGAACCCGTGGAATTCGCGAATCAGGCCGGCACACCGGCCGTGCTCATACCGAACTCGGGCATGATCTCGTTGGCGTAGAGGTCGAGCATGCGCAGTCCCTCGTCCCTGGGGATCATTCCCCAGTGGAACAGCCAGACGAAGTAGTCGATCGGTAGCTGGCCGAGGAAGTCCTCGACCTGACGCTTTACCTGGTCGACGGTTCCGCCGATTAGCAACCCACTGTTGATCAGGCGGTCGGCGAGGTGTTCCCCAGGCTTTGGGACCGGACCTTCCTCGTCGTCCAGCCGGGCGCCCTCCATGAAGCCGAACTGTTGGTACCAGCCCTGCCAAACGGGAGCCTCGTACCTTTCAACGGACTGTCGGATACGCGCCCGAACCTCGTCGTCGCTCGTGCCGTTCTCGAAAATGTAGAAGGTTCGGCACACCCCGATTCCCTCGCCGAACTTGGGATGCCGGCCGCGGGATTCGGCGCCCTGAACGTAGATCTCGCACAGTTGCTTGAGCTTGGTCATCGATCCCATCAGGATCGTCGGAGTCACGTTCTCCTCACCGCACCACTGCAGCGTGCCGGGGCTTGCGCCGAACGCCTGGAACATTTGGGGGTGTGGTTCGCTGTACGGGCGGGGCACGACACCGACGCCCTTGACGGTGCCTGCCTCGTCCACCTCTCCCGGCACACCGTACTTCCCGGTGATCGTCTCGGTCGGCGGCCAGTTCTCGATTCCCTCGTGCGGGTACGGGACCTGATACGTGGGGCCGTCATAGGTGAACAGGTCGTTGGCCCACGCAGCCTTCATGATCTTGAAATTCTCGTTGAACAGCAGCCTGTTGCGCTGGTCGGCTTCGCTCTGATCGGAGGCCGTCGAGGTGACGCCGAACCGCTGGCACAGGATGTTCTGCCAACGCGCTTGATAGCCACGTGCCATACCGACGAACAGCCGTCCTTTCAACATGTGGTCGGCGATCGCGATCTCCTCGGCCAGCCGGATCGGGTCGTGCGCGGGCAGCACCAAGCCGAGCTGGCCGTGCCGCAGACGTTTGGTGAACGACGCGAGATAAACGTTGAGCAGCAGGGGAGCGGGGGAGATCTCCATCCCCTCGGAGTGCATGTGGTGCTCGACGTGCGTGATGCCCCAGTACCCGAGCTCGTCGGCGGCCTTGCAGACCTCCACCAGCCCCTCGAGCATGTGTTGGTACGCCTCATTGTCGCGCCCGATCGGGCGGCGCTTGAGCATCTCCTCTTCGTCGCCCATGGACGGGTAGACCTGGAGGATTGTTTCGGGCATGGTCGCCTCCTTGCGCTTCTGCTTGATGATCTACTGCGTGCCCTTCGGGCCGACCTGGTTGCGCAGCACGCCGATGCCGTCGACGTCCAACTCGGCGACGTCTCCCGGCTTCAGCCAGCGATCGAGTTCGAGTCCGCAACCCCGACCGACAGTGCCGCTGCCCAGTACGTCACCTGGTTGCAACGGCTGTTCCCGCGACAGGTGTGCGATGACTTCCGGAAAGCTGAACCGCATCGCTCCAACGGACCCCTCCGACCACGTCTCGCCGTTCACCCGAGCTCGCATCGGTGTACTGGCGATGTCGATGGCGTCTGCCGTGGTCAGGCATGGACCGAGGGACGTCGCGAAATCCTTGCCAAGGCCGGGGCCGAGCCCGACCTTCATCTCGCGGAACTGGATGTCCCGCGCGCTCCAGTCGTTGAAGATCGTGTATCCCGCGATGCACGTCGCGGCCTCCTCCACGTCCACGCGGAAGGCGGGACGGCCGATCACCGCCCCGATCTCCAGCTCGTAGTCCAACTTGTCCGTGTAGGAAGGCCACGGGATGGTGTCCTCGGGCCCGAAGACGGTGTCACAGTTACCTTTCCAGTAGACCGGGATCTCGTACCACTCGTCCGGCACCTGGCCGAGGCTGTTCCGCACGTGCTCTTCGACGAGCATGAAATCCCGCATCGAATTCGGCCGGGGCAGCGGCGCGCACAGCCGGACTTCAGCGACGCGACGGAGCAGCTCGTGATCGTCGGAAACACTGTGCGCGACCGACCTCGCCCAGTCGATCTCGCGTTGCCCACCCCGCAGCAGATCGAGCATCGCGCCGGGGTGCTCACCGCCGGCCGCAGCGGTCAGATCGACCAGCTGGCTCTCGCCACGGAGTGCTCCCAGCCGATCATGCTCCGAACTGGCGTCTCGATACGTCACCAGCTGCACCGCGCACCCCTTCCGCCGGACGTCGTGGACTCCGAACAAGTGACTGACGACACATCCGACGCTAAGGCTCCGTGATCGCGAACAGAAACAGCAGCTTCGCCAAGATCTACAACGCGACGTTGTTAATCGTTGCAGCGACCCGCGGGGTACTACTCGAGAGCGAATGGCGCGCTCGCCTCGACGACGACCCGGCGGAGCGCTGGCTACGGGACCCGGTCCGGGTAGTGGCGGCGGAGACCTGACCCGGGGAGGGCGGGAGCAGCCTCGTCGCCGGCGTGTTTCTGGCAGCTCGCCGGTTACGACCGGCTGGCGGTGAGCAGCAGCGGGCCGGTGACGCCTTCCCTGGCGCTCAGGTCGGCGAGGAAAGCACCCAGCCAGCCGACGGCATCCAGAGACCACTCGGCGAGCGTCCCGTGGAAGGTCGCCCGGTGGAGAGGCGGGCCGTTCCAGAAGCCGTCGTCGAACGGGGGCTTCATCGTCAGCGGATCATGATCGGCAAGGGAATGCGACTCGCACTCGAACACGTCCTGGTCCAGCCGGCTCATCCACTCCCGAATCCGCGGCGTCGCCGAGGGGATGGACGGGGACTGGCCGCTATCCAGCGTGACCCGCACCGGCGTGCTTGAGCGCGGGTCGCGGTCGTTGAACCAGCCGGTGGTAAGGAGCGAAGGCATCAGGGCACGCTCCGGGCGCGACGAGGTGTCAAGGCCGTGAACGGGCAGCAACACCTGCACCGCCCGCAGCGTCAGGCTGCCGATCCGCGTCGCCGCGTCACCGGCGCAGCGGAGGAACGGCTGCACCGGCAGCGGCCGGTCGCCGGGCACCGGTTCGATCCCCACCTGGAACCAGGCGATCAGTGACGCCTCGGGCGTGGCCAGCGGGTGATCTTGCCCAGCGTCGTTCATGCCCCACAGGCCCGCCGCCCCGACCTCTCTTTCCTCGGTGCCCTCTGCGGTCTTCCGAACGGCCGTGGCGGTGTCGTCAAGCCATCCCATGGCAAGCGAGCGCTCGTAGAACAGGATGTACGGATCCCGGTCGGTGCCCGGATCCCTCCACGGGTGCGGCGCCAGCTCGCCGTACAGCGCCGCGAACATGGAACCCGCGGGCCTGCGGACACCGGGCGCCAGGCCAGGGCTGGCTTCCTCGCTGTTTCCTTTCATCCAGACGCCCGGTCGCGCAGGCGATCATCACGCGGTCGCTGCTCGGGAAAGGACACGCCCACCACCGTATCGGGAGCACCCGCGGTATCCGCACGGGTTTTCCCTGGAACGTTAGGCTTCGGTGGTGATCGAACGGGAGAGCCTCGACGGGGTCGAGATCGTCCGGCTGGCACGCGGCAAGGTCAATGCGCTGGACTTGGAGCTCGTTACGGCGATCACGGAGACCTTCACGAGCTTGGGTGACGGCTCGGTGCGGCCGATCGTGCTGACCGGATCGGGCAAGGCGTTCTCCGCGGGCGTGGACCTTCCTCGCGTCCTCGATGGAGGGCCGGGCTATGTGCGCAGGTTTCTGCCTGCCTTGGCCGATGCCTTTGAGGCCGTGTTCAGCATCGGTAGGCCGGTCGTCGCAGCGGTGAACGGACACGCCATCGCCGGCGGCTGCATCCTGGCTACTGCCTGCGACCACCGGATCATGGGCGAAGCGGGAAGTATCGGCGTCACGGAGCTAGCGGTCGGCGTGCCGTTTCCGTTGTCCGCGATGGAGATTCTGCGGTTCGCCGTTGGGGATGGGCCTGCGCGGCGTGCGGTGTTCGAGGCGAGCACGTTCACCGCTGACGAGGCGTTGACGCGCGGATTCGTTGACGAGGTCGTCGGCTCCACCGAGGTTGTGTCGCGGGCTGTCCAGGCCGCGCGACGGCTGGCGGGCACCATCCCCGCCGAAACATACGAGTTCACCAAGTGGCAGCTGCGTCATGACGTCAACGAGCGGTTGGCACGGCTGCGCCCAGAGCAAGATCGGGCAGTGACGCGGCTGTGGGAGGCCAGCCTGCGGGACGGCTCGATCGGTTCCTACCTGGAGCGCCTACGACGCGGGACAGCCGAACCTCGATGAGCTGGCGCTCAGCCCTTGGTCGATGTTCGTGGGTGCAACACCGGCCGCACACGCACGGGCTTCGGGGCCTTCGCGCCCTCCAACCTGTGCAGCATCAGGTCGACCACGGCCCGCCCGAGCATGTCGGGCTGCAGGTCCAGCGCGGTGATCGACGGGGTGTGCGCGCGGGCCACCTCGCTGTCCGAGAGCGCGACCACAAGTAGCTGCCCTGGAATGTCCAGACCGAGTTCGCCGGCCGCGCTGACCACGCCGGTTGCGAACCTGCTCGACGCCGCGACCACGGCATCCGGCCGGTCCACACCGGCCAGCAGGGGCGCCACGGTCTTCGCCGCACCTCCAGCGCCGTCGCCCTCGTAGCATCGCACCACCGTGGGTGACATCTCGTTGGCCGCGACCCAGTCCCGGTATGCCTGCTGCGAGTGTCGGTGCCAGGCGTTGTCGTCGGTCCCGGAAAGCAACGCGATCCGTCGCGCTCCCGCTTCCCGCAGATGATCGAGTACGGCGGTAAGCCCGGCCGCCTCGTCCCGGCCGACCCACCAGCCGAGGTCGGGCCGATCCGGGTCGGGGTCGGCGGTCACCACCGGCATGTCACGCCGCAGCAGAGTGCTCAGTAGCTTGTCCGAGCCGGATGGGGCAACCAGGATGCAGCCGTCCATCGGCAGCTGGGCCGGCGTGGCGAGCGGGTCGGGTACGTGCAGCAGCCCGAAGCCGGCGTTCACGGCCGCGGTGGCCGCCGCTCCGCCGAGCCGTAGGTGATACTCGGTGCCGGCCAGCGAGCCGCGAACCGCGTCGCGCGGGCGAAACACCAGCCCGATCACGCCGATCCGGCCGGTGCGCAGGGACCTCGCCGCGGGGTGCGCGAAGTAGCCGAGCCGTTCGGCGGCCTGCAGCACCCGGGTGCGGGTCTCCTCGGCGACCGCGCGGCGTCCGGACAGCGCGTGCGACACGGTCGTGATGGACACCCCGGCCTCGCGCGCGACGTCCTTGATCGTCACCTGTGGTGATCGCGAGTGCATGACACGAATTGTCCCGCAAAACCTTTTGCATCCGCCGTTCGGCCGCTAGTGTGTCGGCGCAAAACGATTTGCAACCTCTCCGCTGAGGGGGAGTGACATGACCGATGACTCCACGCCTCGCCTGCGCCGGGTGGCCGCGGCGAGCATGATCGGCACGACCATCGAGTGGTACGACTTCTTCTTGTTCGGGGTCTGCGCCGCGGTGGTGTTCCCGCACGTGTTCTTCCCGGAAGGCAACCCGACGGCCGCCACGCTCGGCTCGTTCGCCACCTTCGGGGTCGCGTTCATCGCCCGGCCCGTCGGCGCCGCGCTGTTCGGGCATCTTGGTGACCGCATTGGCCGCAAGGCGACGCTGGTGTCCACCTTGCTTCTGATGGGCATCGCGACGTTCCTGATCGGCCTGCTGCCGGACTACCGGACGATCGGTATCGGTGCACCGCTGCTGCTCGCGGTGTTGCGGCTGTGCCAGGGTTTCGCGCTCGGTGGCGAGTGGGGCGGTGCCGCGCTGCTCGCCGTGGAGCACGCGCCATCGGGACGGCGCGGCTTCTACGGCGTGTTCGCCCAGCTCGGCAATCCCCTTGGCTACTTCCTCGCCAACGGGGTGCTGCAACTGGTCGTGTTCACGCTCTCCGAGGAGGCGCTGCTCGCGTGGGGATGGCGCATCGGCTTTCTGGCCAGCGGGCTGCTGGTCATCGTCGGCCTGTACATCCGCATCCGCATCACCGAATCCAGCGTGTTCCAGCGCGCCAAACAGGGGGAGCGGACCGCCACGGTGCCGTTGCTGAGCCTGCTGCGCCACTATCCCGGCAAGCTCGCGGCCAGCGTGCTGCTGCAGGCGGCCTTCTCGCTGGGGGCCTACGGATTGATCACGTACTTCGGCAGCTACGCGACCGACGAACTCGGCCTGCCGAGCAACTGGGTGTTCATCGCCGGCATGACCGGTGCGCTGACATCCCTGCCTTGCTACTTCGCCTTCTCCCGGCTTTCCGACCGGATCGGCCGCCGCCCGGTGTACGCCATCGGCATCACGAGCTGGCTGGTGATGGCGTTCCCGTTCTACTGGTTGGTGCAGACCGGCACGCTCGCCGGGCTGGTGGCCGCGAGCGTGCTCGCCTGGACACTCGGGCACGCCGGCACCTACGCCGTGCAGTCCAGCTTCCTCGCCGAACTGTTCCCCACCGAGATCCGCTACACCGGCGTGTCGATGAGTTACCAGCTGGCCTCGGTGCTGTGGAGTGCGCCGACCGGGTTCGTCGCAGCCTGGCTGTTCGCCACAACTGGCACCGTGTACTCGGTGGCCGCACTCGTCGCCAGCGGCGCGGCGGCCTCGCTTCTCGCGCTGCCCTTGCTCGGCGAGACGCGCGATCGCAGCCTGGACACCGAAGCCGTCGTAACGAAGGAGCCTCGATGAACCTGGCACGTCAGCAGGTGTGGCGCACCGTGGCCACCGGGACCGGTGGTGCGGTGGCCGCGGCACGGCAGCGATCCGCGGACGCCGGCGCCCAGGCCCTGTCCGACGGTGGCAACGCGGTGGACGCGGCGGTGGCCGCCGCGCTGGTCGCCGGGGTGGTGGAACCGATGGAGACCACGCTGGCTGGCAGCGGCTTCCTGCTGTACGGCCGGCAGGGGCAGGACACCGTCTCGGTGGAGTTCGGCCCGCGCGCCCCGTTGGCCGCCCAGCCCGCGATGTTCACCATCGACGCCGCGCGAAGCAGCGATCGTGGCCTCGGTGTGTCCACAGTGGTCGATGACGAGAACGTGACCGGCGCGAAGGCCTGCGGGGTGCCGGCCACCGTCGCCGGGCTACTCACCGCGCACCAGCGTTTCGGTGTACTACCCCGCGCCCGGATCTGCGCGCCGGCTATCGCGGCCGCCTACGACGGGTTCCCTGCGGACGGCTACTTCGCACTGGAGGCGTTGGCGAACCTGGCGGAGTTGCGGGCGGACGCCGGTGCGCGGGAAACCTATCTGGTAGCGGGCGATCCGCCCACCGCGCCACATCTCGGTACCGCCACCCTCGGCGCGTCCCCGGTGATCCGCCAGCCGCGGCTCGGGCGCACCCTGGAGCTGATCGCCGAGCGCGGCGCCGACGGTTTCTATCGAGGGGAGGTCGCGGACGGCCTGCTGCGTACCGTCGCCGAGCGCGACGGGCTGCTCGCCGCCGAGGACCTCGCCGCGGTCGAACCCACCGTCGGCGCGGCACGGCGGCTGCCGTTCCGCGACGTCGACGTGTGGGTGCCGCACGCGCCGTCCGGGGCCGTGACCGAGCTACAGATGCTGCACACCTGGCAGGCGCTGCACCCGGACCAACCGCCGGTGCATGACGACCCGCTTCGACTACGCCAGCTCGCCGAGGTCAGCTGGCACGCCTTCGCGGACCGCTACCACTGGCTCGGCGACCCGGACATGGTCGCGGTGCCCGAGCAGGCGCTGTATTCCGGCGGTTACGCCGCCGAACTCGCGGATCTCATCCGTGCCGGCGCCGCGCCGCCGGTGTTGCCGGCCGGCGCGGGGTTTCCCTGGGAGGTGTTCGCCGGCCGCACGGTGCACGACCCGTGGGCGCACGATCCGATGGGCCGGAGCGCGCCGTCCTGGCAGCCCGCGGGCGCGACGCCCAGCCCGGCCGGCACCACCCATGTGTCCACAATGGACGCTGCGGGTGGCGCGGTGTCCATTACGCACACGGCGGCGAACCATTGGGGCGCGAAGGTGCTCTGCCCGCGCACCGGGCTCGCCCTGGACGCCGCGATGGGTTGGTTCAACGCACGGCCGGGTGCGGCGAACAGCATCGCGGGAGGGAAGCGGCCGCTTGCGAACATGGGACCGGTGCTGCTCACCCGCGCCGGCGCGCCGTATGCCGCGCTGGGCGCGCCGGGCGGACGGCGCATCATCAACGCGGTCGTGCAGGTCATCCTCAATCTTGTGGAGCGGGCGATGGACGCCGAATCCGCGCTCGCCGCACCGCGGCTGGACGCCAGCGGCAGCCAGCTGGTTGCCTCCGAACGGCACGCCGAGCAGCTACCCGAGCTGGACGTGCCGGTGCGGCTGGTCAACGAGCAGCACGAACCCTACGGATACGAGCTGGCCAGGCCGGTGCTGGCGATGCGCGCGACGGGCAACGAGGTCGTAGCCGGCACGGACCCGTTCAGCACCGGTGCCGCCGTGGCGCCGTGACCCTGTGAAAGCCCCACCGCGCGGTCCTCGATCGCGTCGCCTCAGGACGATACTTTCCCACTGCGGGCTCCAGGCGTTCATCTACTCATGAGTCGCGCGCGTGTCCGTGCAGGAATGCCCGCACCCCGGCGGTGACCATCTCGGTAATCTCCTCTTCGGTGGGTGTGATGGCGCTGTAGGACGGTTCGACGTCCGAGACGAGCAGCACCAGGTGTATGGCCGTCCGCTCCGGATCATCGCCGCGCAGCAGGCCCCGGTCGGCCAGCTGGCGTATCCGGTCGGCGAGCTCGCGGCGGACGCGCTGCGGCCCGGCTTGTTGCCAGGCGTCGATCGCTTCCTTGGGGATGTGTCCTGCGTCGGCGTTAATTTGCCTGACCAGGGCGAAATGTTTGGCGTGCTCGGCGGTCATTGGCGTCGCCCAGGCTATGCCGAATTCGATCAGGTCCTGTTCGAGGTCGGTGATCTTGTGGAAATGCCGGTCGATGACGGCGATCTGCGCTTCGGCCGCCCGGTTGGCGCTTTCCTGGATGACGCTCTGGAAAAGCTCGGCCTTGTCGGTGAAGTGGTTGTAGACGGTGCGCGTGGAGACACCGGCCTCGGCCGCAATCGCGTCGATGCTGGCGCGTGTGTAGCCGTCCCTGGCGAACACCGTGAGAGCGCCAGTGAGGATCGCCCTGCGTTTGTCCGCCAGCCCGCCGCGGGGGCGCGACTTCGCGGTATCGCTCCTGGTCACCGATCCCTCCGAGGCATATTTACATTTACCGTTGTAATAATTGCCATGCACGTTGTATTGTAGCCGGCAAGTCCATCGTGGCCAAGCGGACCACCTAATAACGAGAGGAATCCTATGATCCGTATCGCCATCGTTATCGGCAGCACCCGGCCCGTGCGTCGTACGGAGGTCGCGGCGCGCTGGGTCGCCGAGGCCGCTGGACGGCATCCAGCCGTCGCGACCGGTGAGGTGACGTTCGAGGTGGTTGACGTCGCCGAGTACGACTTGCCGTTGCTGGACGAGGACCTGCCTGCGCTATTCGGTGAGTACCGCAACCCGCATACCCAACGGTGGGCGGCGACGGTCCGCTCATTCGACGGCTTCGTGTTCGTGACACCGGAGTACAACCACTCGTTCCCGGCGGCACTGAAGAACGCGATCGACTACCTGTTCGCCGAGTGGAACGACAAGGCGGCCGGGTTCGTCAGCCACGGCGTGCACGGCGGGACCCGCGCCGTTGAGCACCTACGGCTCGCGCTGGCCGAGATGAAGGTGGCGACCGTGCGAAGCCAGGTCGTGCTGTCCGCGTTCACCGACTTCGCGATCGCCGACCCCACTCAGCCGGGCGAATGCTCGCCGGCTGAACACCAGGAACCGACGCTCAACGAGATGCTCGATGAGCTCATCGCCTGGGCGCGGGCGATGAAGACGGTGCGCGAGAGCAGCCTGCAGCCAGCCTGACCATGCCGTCGACCCGGTCGCGAGGAGGGGAATATGGCCATTGTGGACAATGCCGCGCCGGCCCCAGTACGGGCTCGTGGCCGGGATACACTGGCGCTTCTCGTCGTGCTGCTGGGCTACCTCACTCTGCCCATGCTTATGTCCGGCACGACCATCGCGCTGCCGACGATCGGCACCGCCGTGGGTGCCTCCGGTGCGGCCCTGCAATGGGTCGTCGTCGGATACTTCCTGACGGCATCCTCCCTCATGCTGGTGGCCGGCTCGCTCGGTGATCTGTTCGGTCGCCGACGCGTCTTCGCCGCGGGCGCCCTCGTCTACGCCACCGGCTCGCTGGCCAGTGCCTTCGCCGGTGGCGTTCTCCTGCTGGACCTGGCCCGGACGGTGTCCGGCATCGGCGCCGCCGGCGTGATGGCTAGCGGCGGCGCGATCCTCGGCAGCACTTTCACCGGGGCCGCCCGCACCCGGGCGTTCGCGGCGCTGGGCACCACCGCGGGGGTGGGATTGGCGGTCGGCCCGACGCTGTCGGGCTGGCTGGTCGGCTCGCTCGGCTGGCGTGCGTTCTTCGCTGTGTTCGCCGCCATCGGCCTGCTGATCTTGGCGGGCAC
Organism: Pseudonocardiaceae bacterium; assembly: GCA_009379845.1. GTDB lineage: Bacteria > Actinomycetota > Actinomycetes > Mycobacteriales > Pseudonocardiaceae > Tamaricihabitans. The sequence continues at coordinate 44,585 of WHSZ01000038.1, forward strand.
GACGGTCATGACGGAGACCAGGGCAACGCGGCGGCCCCGCATCGACGCGCTCGGCTCGGTCACCCTCATCGGTGCACTTGCCCTCGTGATGTTCGGCGTCAACCAGGCGGCGGACGCCGGCTGGGCCAGTGCGAGCGTGCTGCTGCCTCTCGCCGTCGGAATGGGGCTGGCCGTCACGTTCACGGTGATCGAGCGCCATGCCCCGTACCCGGTGCTGGATCTGGCCGTGTTGCGCAACCGCCGGTTCGCGGCCTGGTGCCTTGCGTGCCTTTTCGTGTCAGCGGGGCCGTCCGGTGTGCTGGCCTTCCTACCCACCTTCCTGCAGGGCGTCAACGGCGCATCTACCCAACTGGCGGGGCTGACCATGATGCTGCTTACCGCACCGGTGCTGCTCATGCCTCAGGTGGGGGCCTGGGTGGTGAATCGCGGCGTGGCACCTCGCCTGCTCATCACGATCAGCCTGCTGCTGCTCGCGATCGGCAATGGCTGGCTGACCGTGCTGCACCCCGGTATCGGCGTCGGGGGATTGGCCGGTCCGCTTCTGACCATCGGGATCGGAATGGGCTTGATGATTGGCACCACGGACGCGCAGGCGATGAACGAGGTGGCGCCTGAGCGGCTCGGCATGGCAGCCGGTCTGCTCAACACCGTTCGCGGCGGGGGAACCACACTCGTCACCACGCTTTTCGGCACCGCACTGATCAACCTGCTCCAGGCACGGCTCGGCAGTACCCAGACCGCCGTTGAGGTGGCGGCCGGGAACCTGAACGGGCCCGACCGGGCCACGCATGCCGCATTGCTTTCCGAGGCGTGGCATGTCGTGACGTGGTCCGTGGCCGGTTCCTGCGCCGCCGCGGCGATCGGTGTCTGGGTGTTACTCCGACCTGATCGCCGCTGAACCCTGCTGTCAGGGCCGGAAGCGTTGGTTCGGATCCATTCTCGATCGGAGATGATGCCAGCTGTTGCCGTTACTCACGAACACAGCAGATATGGCGGCATGGCCGCGGCTGCCAGCACCCCGAATGCCTCCTAGTACGACCGGCCCCATCCGCATCGCCTCGTGCGGGCCTGTGCCGCGACCACGATGCGGTCCTTAATGGACTCGCACTGTCACATGGCTCAGCGTGCCCACCGCCAGTCCGGCCGCTGCGGCTGAGAGCGCGCTGATGAAGCCCTGAGAATCTCCCGGGCGCGGTTGCCGCGCCGGGACGCCTGTGATGCGGTGATGGCGGCTCGATGACCGGCCGAGTTTGTCCCGGTACAGCAGCAATGTGGTGCCGCTGAGTAAGGAGGACCCAGATGACCTCATACCGGGCCGGCTCCGCGGCGCTCGCCGCGTTGCTCGTCGCTTCGCTGGCGGGCTGCTCGACCGGCGATGGACGCGCCGCGGACTCGGGTGTCGGGGACTCGGGTGCCGCGACCTCGATCCCGCAGGGCCCGGTGCGCCAGGACGGCGATCGACCGAACATCGTGTACGTGCTGACCGACGACATGGATTCGAGCCTGCTGCGGTACATGCCTGAGGTGCAGCGGATGCAGCGCGAGGGCGTGAGTTTTTCCAGCTACTCGGTCACGGACTCGTTGTGTTGCCCGTCGCGGGCTTCGACGCTCGCCGGGCAATTCCCCCACAACACCGGAATCTTCACCAATGACCCTCCGGATGGCGGATTCCAGGCTTTCCACGACCGCGGCGGTGAGCGATCCACCATCGGCACGCACTTGCAGCAGGCGGGGTACCGGACCGGGTTCATGGGCAAGTACCTCAACGGCTACCACCCTCGGAACAAGCAGGGCGGGCAGCAGCCCTACGTACCGCCAGGGTGGAATGAGTGGGCCGTGGCTGGCAACGGATACCCGGGATACAACTACACGCTCAACGAGAACGGCAAGCTGACCACACATGGCGATGAGCCTCGCGACTACCTCACCGACGTCCTGGCTCGCAAGGGCAACAAGTTCATCCGGCAGAACGCGGAGGCACGACGTCCGTTCTTCCTCGAAGTGTCCACTTTCACCCCGCACGCGCCGGCCACACCAGCACCGCGTGACAAGGGCGCGTTCCCGGGGCTGACCGCCCCGCGCGGACCGGCGTTCAACGAGGCCGACATGTCGGACAAGCCGCGGTGGCTGCGCGATCAGCCCGCGCTGTCCCCTAAGCAGGTATCAAAGATCGACCGCAAGTACCGCAAGCGCGCCAAGTCACTGCAGGCCGTCGACGACATGCTCCGCCGTTTTCGGGCCACGCTGGAAGCCACCGGCCAGGCCAGCAATACCCACATCGTCTTCAACTCGGACAACGGATTCCACATGGGACAGCACCGGCTGAAGCCGGGCAAACAGACCGCCTTCAGTACCGACACCAACGTCCCGCTATTCGTAACCGGGCCGGGTGTATCGGCGGGTCGTGTGGCGGAACAACAGGTCGAGAACGTCGACCTGCGCCCGACGTTCGCCGAACTCGCCGGGGCACCGCCCGCACCCGACGTGGACGGACACAGCTTCGTGGGCCCGTTGACCGGTAAGCCGGCACCGGGCTGGAAAACCGCTTCACTCATTGAGCACCACGGACCGAACACGCGTGCCGGCGATCCGGACCGTCCCGTCAAGGGCGGCGGGAATCCGCCGACCTATTCGGCGATTCGCACTCCCGACGGGACCTACGTCGAGTACGCGGACGGGCAACGCGAGTACTACGACCGCCGCACCGATCCGCACCAGCTCACCAACTCCTACAGCACCTTGTCGGCTACCCGCCAAGCCGCATTGCACGACAGGCTCGCCGCACTCGAGCGATGCCGCGGCACCGACCAATGCTGGGCCGCCGGCCGCTAGCTGCCTACGTCCGAATCGCTTGACCGGGTGCGTACGGCGACTTCACGGGAGCAGTCCGGCGCGTCGGGCGGCGCAGACGGTGAGCCACCGGTTGCCGGTACCCAGCTTGCGCATCGCGGACTGCAGGTAGGCCTTGACGGTGCCGGGGAGGATGCCGAGCTGTTCCGCGACTTGCGCATTCGTGCGGCCCTGTCCGATGTGTGTCAGGACGGCGAGCTCGCGCGGGGCGAGTCGGATGGTGGGGTGGCGGCCACCTGCGACTTGACCGGTGAGCTTGTTCGCCACCTCGGTGAGTCGTTGCCGTACGGTCTCGTCGGTGGTGTGCGCGGCGATGGTCACGAGCTCCGCGTGTGCGTCGCGGAGAGTCTCGACCATCGCCGCGTCCGCTCCGTCAGAATCGAGCGGCATCGTTGCGGGCGGCTGAGTCGGCGACGTCGACGCTGTGCTGGTGCCGGGAAAGTAACGGGCAACGTGGCGGACGACGAGCTCGGCCGCGCTGAGTACCCGGTCGCCGATGGCGAGGTCTTGACGTAACGCGCCGTACACCACGCCGTATACCGTCTGGTCAACCACCAGCGGAATAGCGAACACGGCACGTAACTGCTCGGCTTGAACGGCCTGGTCGTAGTCGTGTGTGATTCCTTGCGCTTCCGGATAATCCCGCACCCACACGGGCCGGCGCAGGCTGATCGCCTTGCCACCCAACCCGAGACCACATCGAATCTGCAGATTGTGCAGAGCGTGGGTTCTCGCGCCGTCGGTATGGCTGATCACGAAGTCCGACGACCGGGATCCCACGCGGCCACCGAAGCAAGTGTCCACTTCGGTCGCGGCGCGGAGGTCGGCCAGGACCTGTTGGAGCTGAGCGTCATCGAGTCGTTGTGAGCCCATCGTGTCTCGCCCTCGTTGGCGATGTCGCGTCGTGGCCGGCAGGCATCAGCCGAAAAATGTTGGTGAAGGCTACCGGCCCTAAAAACAGACAGCATCACCTGATCGCGTGATGAACGATTACGAGACGTTATACCTGCGGGTAGAAGGTGTAGCCCCTAATGGACGGGTGCTGCCCTACTTCCTTTTGGCAGTAGTTGGCTCGGCTGTGGGCGATCTAACTTTCGTCGGAACTGACTGACCAGCCGCCAACGAGGAGACCTGATGCCACCACGTCGCCCGGCTCAGCGCGCCTCTCGCCATGCCGAGCCGCCACCGCCGGACACAGCAGAGACAGCACACGACCCGGCATCCGTTGAACCAGCGGCGACTGGACGCCGTCGTTTCCTTGGCTACCTGTTGGCGGCACCGGTCCTGGCCACCGCCGCCGAGCTGGGTCGAAGCCTTGCCGGAGACGCGGCAGGCCCGCTGGCGCCGCCGAAGGCAGGAGCCGCGCCGGCCAACCCGCAGGTCGCCGATGTCTACGACCTTGAGGACCTGCTGACCGATGCGGCGAGGCCGACGTCCAACCTGATCTCGGTCCAGATGAACCCTGATGGCACAGCGTCGTTCGCGCTGCCGCGCGCCGAGGTAGGGCAGGGCATCACAACGGCGATCGCCATGGTGATCGCCGAGGAGATGGATCTGCCGCTGGAGAAGGTCGACGTGACGCTGTCGGACGCGCGTCCGGAACTGATGTTCAATCAGCTGACAGGGGGGACCAACACGATCAACTCGATGTTCACGCCGGTGCGGGTAGCGGCCGCGCTGGCGAAGGGGAGGTTGCTGGACGCCGCGGCCGCTGAGTTCGACGATCTCAAGTCGACTCTGACTGCCAAGGGTGGCGTCATCCTGTCGCATGCGGGCCAGAAGCTGACCTACGGAGAGCTGACGGAGAAGGCCGCCAGCAGGGAGACCAAACAGGTTCCCGTCGAGCTCAAGGACGAGTCCAAATTCAGCATCATGGGCAAGCCAACCAGGCGAGTTGACGCCCTCGATGCGATAACCGGTCGCAAACAGTTCGCAATGGACATGAACGTCCCCGATGCGCTGCCGACCATGGTGGCAAGGGCGGACACCATCAATGGAACGCCGAAGGCGGTTGCGAACGCTGATGCGGTGCGGAAGATGCCGGGCGTCACCGATGTCGCGACGATCTCCACTGGTGTTGCGGTACGTGCCAAGACGTTTGGGCAATGCATCGACGCCGTCCGGGCACTGGAGATCAGCTGGAACCCTGGTCCGATCGCCACGGAGTCGGACGAGAGTGTGGAAAAGGAACTGAAGGCGGCGAACCTGCCGCTGGCGGTGCCCGGCGTCCCTGGTGCGACGGTGGTGGAAGCCGAGTACACCTTCGCCTTCGCCAGCCCCGCGCCGCTTGAGCCCAGTACCGCGATAGCCGACGTCAGGAGGGACAGCGCGGAAATCTGGTCCAGCCTGAAGATCCCGATCACCGCGCAGGGCGAGATCGCGCAGACGCTCGGTTTGCCGCAGTCCGCGGTGAAGGTTCACGTGGTGACCGGCGGCGGTTCCTTCGGCAGGCGGCTGTTCCACGACGCGGCCAGCGACGCGGCCGAGGCGTCCCAGGCGATGGGCAAGCCGGTCAAGCTGATGTGGCACCGTACGGACGAGTGCCGACACGGCAGGGCACACCCGATGTCCGTCTCGAAGATCCGGGCGAACGTGCTGAACAACAACGTGGTCTCGTTCGAGCAACACCACGCGAGCGTGCGCACCGATTTCAGCCATGGTTTCGGTGAGCTCATCAGCGCCACCGCTACCCGGGCGCCGCTTGCCGGGCTCGGCGTGTCAGAAACGATCTTCGAGACCACCCAGCTGGTGCCTTACAGCTTCGGGCCCACCAAGCAATTGCTGATGGAAACCCATCAAAGCCCCGCGGACAACCAGTACTACGGCGGCTTCAAGACCACCAGCATGCGCAACGTCTACTCGCCGAACGTGGTCACCGCGCACGAGCTGTTCGTCGACAAGATCGCCGCGCAGCTGGGTAAGGATCCCTACGAATTCCGCCTTGCCTACGCGAAGGACGAGCACTTCCGCAAAGTCCTCGAGACCGTCGGCGAAGCCGGCGAGTGGGGCAAGAAACTGCCGGCTGGCATGGCGCAGGGGATCGGCGTGCACCGTGAGTACAAACAGACGATGGCATGCCTTGTGGAGATCGATTGTCGACCGGAGACAGTGAATCGTCCTATTCGGAACGGAGTCACCGGTCCGCGGGTCACCAAGGTGGTTTTCGCGCACATCCCCGGCGGCATGGTGATCAACCCGATGGGGATGGAGGCGCAGCTGCAGGGCGGGATCGTGGACGGTATCGCCATCGCCCTGACGTCAAGCTTGCACTTGAAGGACGGCCTCTACCTGGAAGGCAGCTGGGACGACTACTTCTACACGAGGCACTGGAACACGCCCCTCGACGTGCAAGTGATCACCCTGCCCGCCGACAAGAACGAGAAGATGGCCGGTGCGGGCGAAGCCGGGGTGGCTCCGAGCACCGCGGCCACGGCCTGTGCCTACTCCCGGGCCATGGGCAACCAGACAAGCTTCTGGCCGATCAACCATGGAACGCTTTCGTTCACGCCGAAACCGAGGAAGCCATCCATCCCCCAATCCCCGACCGACGGCCTCAAGTACGCCTTCTGAGGGAGCTCCCATGCCCGAACACACATTCAAGATCAACGGCAAACAGGTCACGGTCGACGTGGAGGATGACGTTCGCCTGCTCTGGGTGCTGCGCGACGTCCTCGGCATCACCGGGCCGAAATACGGTTGCGGCATCAATGTCTGCAAGGCTTGCACCTCCCACATCAACGGCAAGGCGTTCAATCCCTGCTCGGTACAGGTGAAAGACATCCAGCCAACCGACGAGGTAACGACCATCGAGGGCCTGCCAGCCACCGCCGGCGCGGAGCTACACCCGATGCAGGACGCCTGGCTCGATCTCGACGTCGCGCAATGTGGCTATTGCCAGCCGGGACAGATCATGGCCGCGGTGGCCAAGGTCAACGAGACTCGGCGCAACGGCCATGAGATCGACGATGCCGACATAGACGAGATCCGCAACATCTGCCGATGCGGAACCTACTACCGAATTCGACAGGCAATCCAGGCAGGTGCCCAAAACATGTGACCATCGCGTTTCCGTCGGCAGCCGCGGCACGGCCGCACCGATTCTGTCCTTAGTGGACACAACTTCCGGAAACTCGGGAGCTGGACGACGTGCTAAAGCGCTCTACTCAGAGGGATCGAGTGACTCGACTCGCGATTACGGGGCACCGCGGGTTGCCTGCGGAGACAGAAAAACTTGTGGATAAAGCACTTCGTGCCGAGGTCGACCGCCACGCGCAAGGCGGCGCACTCGTCGGCTTGTCCTGTCTCGCTGACGGCGCAGACGCGATGTTCGCACGCGCCGTTCTCGACGCGGACGGCGAACTGGTCGCCATTATCCCCGCAGCCGGGTACCGCGACGGTCTTCCCGCTGAACATCATCAAACCTATGACGAGCTGTACTCCCGGGCAGTGGACACAATTGCGTTGGGCTACAAGGATTCGACGAGCGAATCCCACATGGCCGCATCGGAACGGATGCTCGACGAGGCTGACCACGTTCTCGCGGTTTGGGACGGTCAACCGGCACGCGGGTATGGCGGCACGGCCGATGTCGTCCATGCCGCCCGCGAACGCGGGGTACCCGTCACCGTCGTGTGGCCGCACGGTTCGCGGCGAGAATGACGCGCTTTGCCGCTTGTGCCCGCTGGGTTCGAACCCAGCTGCTGGTTCGAACCCGGCTGCCCCAACGGTTCTCACGACCCCACGAGGTGTTGGCCGGCTACTTCCCGATCTTCCAGTACGGCTCACCACGGGGTGACCTTGTCCACCGCATCACCGATGGCACGCCCCCCGTCTTGGGCGGTATTCGCGACCTTGTTGGGGTCGACCGTGACCTCGAGGCCACCGCCACCGCCAACACCGGCCGCGGCTCCGGCGTCCGCACCGAGCGTGATCGCACCGGTTTCCGGGTCGCGTCCGAAGTCGACGCCGGCGTGCGCACCCGCACCCACGGACGCCTCGCCGGAGGCGTTCACCCCGATACCGCCGATGTCCCCACCGATATCCCCGCTGGCTTTGGCTCCGGCGAACGCGCCGGCCCCGGCGTGCGCGCCGTTCTTGTCCAGGCTCGCGTTGGCGTTCGCTTCGGCTCCGGCGGATGCCTCGCCGTGCGCCTGCCCGCCGACCGGGCCGATGTCGCCGGCCACGTCGGCGCCAACCCTCGCACCGTGGAAGTAGTCGGCACCGGCCGAGACGCCGTCCGGCCCCGCCTTGTAATGCGCGTTGGCCTCCGCGCCGACGAATCCCTCGGCGCCTCCACGCAGGCTCGCCGGACCGGCCTCGAAGGACCGCTCCACCGATCCCCAGGCGCCGACCCGCGCGCCCGCTTCGACATCGGCGCCGGTGGGACCGACGTGGCCGGAGTAGTGTCCTTCCGCGCCGACGCCGTACTCGCCCTTGCCGTTGACGTCGATGCCGAAGATCGAGCCGTGCTCGTTGAACCCGCCACGCGCCAGGTACGCACCCGCCCTGCCGTGACCGAGAGACAGACCGTCCTCGTCGAGGATGTTGCCACTCGGACCGGTCCAGTCGTGCTGAACATGCGGGCCCTGGCTCCACGTATCGAAATCGCCGTAGAGCTTACCGGCGAGATCCACGAGGGGCCCGGTCGTTCCCGGTGGTTCACCGGTGCCGACCGGCGGTGCGCCGCCGGAGCCCAGCTCGTCGAAGAAATCCTGGATGGGCCCGAGTGTCTTCGGCGGTGCGCCGGTGCCGGTTGGCTGCGTGCCGCCCAGCGCTCCGGTTGCCTCGTCGCCGGCTTCCCGCAACTGGGTACGCGCGCGCTCCAGTAGCTGCTCCGCTTGCTGGCGTAACCCCGCGCCGGGGTCGGCGTTCGCCTGGTCGGGCTGCGCGGTCACGGTGGCCGACACGGCTTCGGCCGCGGAGCGTGCCTTGCCCTGTTCCCATAGCTCGATGGCTTCGCGCGCCTGGGATTGCGCCCAGCGCAGCGTGTCGGCGAACGCGTCCACGTTCTGCGCCGCGGCGCTGAGCGCGTCGGCGATCTTGAACCACTTCGGCGGGTGGACGGCGACCTTGTCGCGGAAGGCATCGCTGGACAAGCCGGCCCAGCCACCCACATCGACCTTGCCGACGTCGGTGCCCGAGTCCTCCACCCCCTTCGCGTGCCTGCGCAGTGCGCTCGCGACGTCCTGGATGGCATCCGGCACCCCAGGAACCAGTGCCTTGGGGTCGGTCGTGCTGCCGAGTTGCGCGGCCATCAGAGTGCTCCTCCCTGCGCGGACGCCACCAGCATCTGGCCGGCGTCGAAGTCGTTGTCGACATGTCCGGCCGCCGCGGCGGTGACGCCGGTGGCCAGCTGCGATGCGTCGGCACGCAGCGACGCCACCGCCTGCTGCGCCGCGGCCGCCAACCCGGCGACCGCACCCTGCAGCCCGTCGTGGCCGAACTCCGCGCCGCCGAGCGTCCCGGCCAGCTCGTCGAGATCGACTCCCTCAACGGCCGAACGAACGCTCGCGGCAACGCCGGCCAGCTCGTCGGGATCCACGGTGAGACTAGGCCCGATCATGTCCGCGCCCCTTTCCTCGCGTTGGTGTGTCACTTGTCGATCTGATGCCTCACCCACGAGGGAGCGTTCCGGCCGCCTGCCTTACCGACTTCTAACGTCGCCTTCGTGCGCGAGGACAGGTCAGAGCGGACGCGGAATGGGGCGGACGCCGGCCACGCTGGGCAAGTCCGATCGCGACGTGGCACGATCTCACTTGTGACCAGCAATCCAGCCGCGGCGCAGCACCTGCGCGACCTCGCGCTGCTGCGCCGTGTCCGGGACCGGATCGACGGTGAGTACGCGCAGCCGCTAGATGTCGAGGCGCTGGCCCGCGGCGTGAACATGTCGGCCGGGCACCTCAGCCGCGAGTTCAAGCGCGCCTACGGCGAGTCGCCGTACGGCTACCTGATGACGCGGCGCATCGAGCGTGCGATGGCGCTGCTGCGTCGTGGCGATCTCAGCGTCACCGACGTCTGTTTCGCGGTCGGCTGCTCGTCGCTGGGCACCTTCAGCACTCGCTTCGCCGAACTGGTCGGCATGCCGCCCAGCGTCTATCGGCGGCAGGCGGCGCGCGCGACGGCGGGGATGCCGCCATGCGTCGCGAAACAGGTGACCAGACCGATCAGGAATCGAGAAGCGACGGTCACCGAGCCGCAGCTAACGTGACCGCCATGGACATCACGATTCACTCGAGCTTTCTGCCGCACACCGACCCGAACGCCTCCGTCGCCTTCTACCGCGACACCCTCGGCTTCGAGGTCCGCAACGACGTCGGATACGAAGGGATGCGCTGGATCACGGTCGGCCCTGCCGGCCAACCCGGCACGTCCATCGTCCTTGAGCCGCCCGCGCCGCCCGGCTGCGGCATCACCGACGACGAGCGCCGCACCATCGTCGAGATGATGGCCAAGGGCACCTATGCCGGCGTCAACCTGGCCACCCCCGACCTCAACAGCACCTTCGAACGCCTGCAAGCCAGCGACGCCGAGGTCGTCCAGGAGCCGACCGACCAACCCTACGGCGTCCGCGACTGCGCCGTCCGCGATCCCGCGGGCAACCTCCTCCGCATCCAGGAGCTCCGCTGAGCTGCCCGGCGATGGCACGCCTGACTCACGGAGGGGATACACGATGAGTAGGGCCACGAGGACGGACACGCAGGTGCCTGCGCCGCACGTTGCCGACAGC
>WHSZ01000076.1 GCA_009379845.1 Pseudonocardiaceae bacterium
ATGTGGCCTTTTTGGACGCGACGTTCAGCGTTCAAAAGTCCGTGACTGTACTGCATACGGCGTTCGAAGCCCAAGAGGTCCAGGCCCGTACGGCCGGCGACGAGACGACCGCGGAGGCGTGGGCGGCGCATCGCCGCGCGGTCGAGAACGCGATCTGGGCGGGGAACAACGCGGCGCTGGACTACATGGCCGAGCACGCCGGCTATTCACGCGTGGGGCATCACGGTGGGGCCGCCGGCCGCTACACCGACGCGCACGACTGGACCGTCGCCTCGTTTTTCCAGCACGACAACCGCGATCACGACCCGCAGCTGCACATCCATAACGCGATCCTCAACCGCGTTGAGGGCGCCGACGGGAAGTGGCGCACGCTCGACGGGCGCGCGGTCTACGCGCACCGCGGCGCCGCCGCAGCCGTGGGCGAGCGCACCCTGGAGGAGCACCTTTCCCGTGCGCTCGGGGTGCGGTTCGCCGCACGCCCGGACGGTAAGGCCCGCGAGATCGTGGGGGTGCCGGCCGAGGTGATGGAGCTGTTTAGCTCCCGCCGGCGGGCGATCACCGCCCGCACCCGCGAGCTGGTAGACGCGTTCGAAGCGAAGTTCGGCCGCGCGCCGACCTCGCTGGAGCGTGACCGGCTGGCGCGGCAGGCCACGTTCGCCACGCGCCGCGCCAAGAGCCACGACGGCGAATCGATCGAGCAGCGGTTGGAACGGTGGGACCGCCAGCTACGCGCCGAGGTCGCCGGCGGGCTGGCCACGGTGGCCGACGACGTGCTGGAGCTGGCCGGCAAGGCGCCCGCGGCGCAGGAGTGGTCGCCACGCGCGGTGGTCGAGACCGCATTGGCGGAAGTGCAGTCCCGCAGATCCGCGTGGACCGCGCCCGATCTGACCCGCGCGATCAGCGACGCCCTGCCCGATCATCTCGGTCTGGCCGACGGCGACCAGATGCAGACGCTCCTGACCCGCCTGACCGAGCAGGCGCTGGAGCTGGCGGTGCCGCTGGATGCCGAGCGGCCCGGGGATGAGGCCCTGCCGGGCGAATTGCGGTTGGCCAACGGCGCGTCTGCCTACCAGGCACCAGGCCGCCGGCTGTATGCCACGCCCGAGCATGTGCACACCGAACGCGCTCTGACCGCCGCCACCGTCGACGGTGGTGCGGCGGCGATGACCACAGCCTCAGCGCAGCGTTTCGTGGAACAGCTGCGCGAAACCGGGATCGAGCTGGGCGCGGACCAGGCCGCTGCGGTGCGCGGCGTGCTGACCTCTGGCGCGAGGATCGAATCGCTCATCGGGCCGGCCGGCACCGGCAAGTCCTTTGTGGTCGGTGCGCTCGCCAAGGCATGGCAGGATCCCGAGCAGTGGGGCGATACCCACCCGCGGAGGGTGGTCGGGCTGGCCTCCAGCCAAATCGCCACCGACGTACTGGCCGGCGAAGGTGTGACTGCCCGCAACGTCGCCCGGTGGCTGGCGACCCAACAGCGCCTCGACGACGGGCGCGCGGTCGGCGAGGACACCGCTTGGCGGCTGCACGCGGGCGATCTGGTGGTGGTGGACGAGTCCGCGATGACCAACACCGCCGACCTCGCGGCCATCCAGCACCACACGCACGCCGCCGGGGCGAAGCTGCTGCTGGTCGGCGATCACCGGCAGCTGGCCGCCGTCGGCGCCGGCGGCGGGATGGACCTGGTCGCCGAGCACGGCGCCAGCTACGAACTCGCCGACGCGCGGCGGTTCACCGCCGAGTGGGAACGCGACGCGTCCCTGCGGCTGCGCGCCGGGGACGAAACCGTGCTCGACGAGTACCACCGGCACGGTCGCCTGCGCGACGGAGGCGCGCTCGAACAGACCGAAGCCGCTGCGGCCCGCGCCTGGTTGGGCGACACCCTCGCTGGCTACCAATCCCTGTTGGTGGTGGACACCAACGAGCAAGCCGCACGCCTGTCCGCCGAGTTGCGGGCGGAGCTCGTGCGGCTCGGGAAGGTCGCCGAGCAGGGTGTACCCCTGACCTCCCAAGGCACCTATTGCGGAGTCGGAGACCTCGTGCAGGCTCGCCGCAACGGGTGGGAGCTGGCCGGCTACCAGGGCAACCGGCGGGTGCCGATCAACCGCGAGCACTACCGAGTCGTTGAGACCGGCGAGGATGGGCACCTGGTGGTCGCGCCGATCCTCGGCCGCAGTGCGGATGGCGAGCAGCTTGGTGAGCGCATCACGCTCCCCGCGCACTACGTGGCCGAACACGTAGCCCTTGGCTACGCCTCTACGGTGCACGCAGACCAAGGGGTCACTGTCGACACCAGCCACCCCGTCGTCACCCCGCAGACCGGGCCGGAGGCCCTCTACGTCGGCCTGTCCCGCGGGCGGGACAACAACACCGCGCACGTGGTCACCCGCGCCGTGCCCGAGGACGCCGAACCCGGCGCGGTGGCCGAAGCCGTGCACCGCAACCCCGCCGCCGTGCTGGCCACCACCCTCGCAGGAGCCGACCCCACCCGCTCGGCGCTGGCCACGGCCACCGAATCGGCCCAGGAGATGGCCTCGGTACGCACCCCGGCCGAGTTGTTCGCCGACGCCGTCGACCTCGCCACCGCCGGGCGCACCGCCGGCTGGCTCGACCAGCTCACCGCCAACGGCATACTGGCCGACAGCCAGCGGGCCCGGCTGGCGGCCGAGGACGGCGCGGCCACCCTGGCCCGCGTGCTGCGGCGGGCCGAACTCGCCGGGCACGACCCCCGCCAGATCCTGCGGGCCGCGATCACCGAACAGCCGCTGGAGGACGCGCGCCAGCTGACCAGCGTGCTGCGCTACCGCATCACCAGCCTGCGCCGGCTGGACCCGGCCGCCGACACGCACGCCGAGCGCATCCCGCAGGTGGATGACCCGGAGTGGCGCACCTACCTCGAGACGCTCGCCACTGCGGCCGACCAGCGGCAGCGGGAACTCGGCGAACAACTCGCCGCCAACCCGCCGCCCTGGGCCGTCGACGCGTTCGGATGCGTGCCCAACGAGCCCAGCCAGGCCGCCACATGGGTCAAAAACGCCGGGGCCGTGGCGGCCTATCGCGAAATGTCCGGCCACACCGACGAGATCGAGCCGCTGGGAGCGGCACCGAAGGCCGGGCAGATCGAAACCTACGCCGCATGGCGCTCCGCCTGGCGCGCGTTCGGGCGCCCCGAGGCGCAACGCGACGAGCTGGAAATGAGCGACGGGCAACTGCGCATGCGGGTGCGCGCCGAACAACGGGAGAACGCGTGGGCCCCGCGATATGTGGCCAACGAACTCGCCGGCAGCGAGCAGGCCGCCGACCAATACCGCCACACCGCCGCCCTGCGCACCACCGAAGCCGACAACGCCACCGACGCCGGAGAGCGCGCGCGGCTGCAGCGGGAAGCCGACGAGGCCCGCGCCCTCGCCGAAACACTCACCGCGCGGATCACCGAGCTTCGCAACGCCGAGCAGGCGCGCGGCGAATGGCTCGCCCACACCGCCGCGACCCGCGCCGCCGCGGACCGCGCCAAGGCCGAACTGTCCGCCCGGCACGCCGACGACAACACCGTCGACGACACGGTCACCGCCGAGGAATGGCTCGCCGCGCACACCGAAGCCCAAACGGCCGAAGACCCACACCGCGAGATCACCGCCGAGCACGAACTCGCCGACATCGACCAACAACGCACCGCCGACCTCGCCGCCGTCGACCGCGACAAGCCGACCCACGAGCCACAGCAGGAGGCGGTGGCCGAGACCGAGGTGGCCGACGTGCGCGAGGTCGCCGCGGACGAACCCGTCGGGCCGGACGAGGACCGGGTGCGCGTGCCCAGCGCGGACGAAACCGCCGGGACCGTGCAGCGCGCCCAACGGGCCCTCGTCGAAATCACCGAACGCACCGCCGCCGACCACGCACGCGAGGCCGAAGAGGCCCGCGCCGAGCAGCTCGCCCGCTGGCACGCCGCCCAGCAAGCCGCCGAACACACCGCCCACGCCGAGGCCGAACACGACGACGCCCTACAGATCGGGGGCATTTAATGCGACGCCGCGGCGACCGCACCTCAGTGCGTCTCGCGCTCCGGCAACGACAACGGCGGCGGACCGGACCGGCACCACGCCCACCGCAGCGTGGCGCACACCGCCTCAATCCAGCCCGGGCGCTTCGACAACCACCACGGGCGCGGGCGCTGCATATCGAGCTTTTCGGCGGCCAGGTACTCCGCCTCGATCAGCTCTTCGTAGGCCCGCCCGCTCTTGTGGGTCACAGGCGCGAACGCCGGATACCAACGGCCACTGTCCGGACGAACAGTCGCGGTGGCCATCCAGCGGCACGTCATCGCCACCCCGGCCCGATACCAACTGTGCTCGTCATTCTGCTCGGCCGCCATCCACATCTGGGCGAACTCATCCACCGGAACCCGCACATTGCGGCGCGGGATCCGGGCGATGTCCGCCTCGGTGACCTGCATGGCATCGAGCCTGACACGCCCCACCGACAGTTTCCACGCATGTCACTCGGGCGGCCGCCCGTTGGCGTCGCGGCAAGGTCTGCGCTCATGGCCGCGCGGACCAAGCACCCATATGGAGCCGCCTGCGGCGGCGCGGTCGTGCTGGCCCCTGAGCTTGGCACGGCCGCACCTCCCCACCAAGGGGACGGGCGAGAACTTTCGGGCCGCCCTACCGGGCCGCTAGCGCTCGTCCCGAAACTTCTCACCCTCAAGCCCCTTGGCGGCGAGCCTCGACGGCCGTGCGGCGGCGCTCAAGCGGTGGCGGGGGAGCCCGCCACCACACCGGGACGGGGCCAGCACAACCGCCGATGGCCTCGTCGTCCACTACCGAGGAAAGGGCAACGTTCATGGGAATCACCTACTGCGGCGTGTACGCGGACGCCATCAACACCGACGACCACGAAGGCTATGCCGCGCGGATCCTGCCTGATGGCACCGAAACCGGCACCTGGACATACGCCACCCGCGAGTTCATCGGTTACCGAGCCCATTGCGACTGCGGGTGGCGCGGCCAACACCACTACCCGGCCACCGAGCAAGGCGAGCAACTCGCCGACGATGAATGGGACCACCACCACCTGCGGCCGCTGCTCGAGACCGAGGCGCGCAGGCACACCGTGCCGGCCACCGTCTTGCTCGCGTTCAGCCGCGAGCTGCGCGAGTCACTGACCTACACCACCGACGCCCAGGGCGATCGCGTGCTGACCGAACGCACGGCTGGCGTGCTTGATGCCGCCTCGCGGCTCGACAACCTCCTCGACGACCTCAGCCGAGAGGTGACTAGCAAGCACCAGCCGCCGAATCGCCGGCGCCGTGCACCGGGCAGGAGCATGCCATGCGAGTACTGATCACCGGGTCCCGCACCTGGCGAGACACCACCCCGATACGCGACGCGCTGGCAAGCGTGTGGCGTCCAGATGCGGTGCTGATCAGTGGCGGCGCGAGGGGAGCCGACAGACTCTGCGAATCCTGCTGGAGCCACTGGGGGTGGCCACATCGAGCACCACCCAGCGCGGTGGGACCTACACGGCCGCGCAGCCCGATTCCTCCGCAACCAACAGATGATCGCCGCCGGCGCCGACGTGTGCCTGGCCTTCATCCGCGCGCACAGCCGCGGCGCCACCCACTGCGCAGCCCTCGCCACCGCCGTCGGCATCCCCACCCACATCCACCGGACCCCGTGAACAACGAGGAACGAGCCCGTACGGGCGATCGATCCGAGCAGAGGAAGGGAGGTGAACACCATGTGCGGAGCGGAAGGCCACTACTTCCTCAAGCACGACGGCCAGTGGGTCTGCTGCAAACCCGGCTGCGGCGCCACCCGGTAGGGGACGGGCCAGGGGCAAGCTGGCCCGTCCACGCAACAGCATAAGAGCTGCGCCACGAGGCCCGGCCCGGATTGGGGCCGGGCCTACTGCGTTGTTCTAGCCGTGTGGCGCATCGAGTGCCACGGTGGCCGCCTGGTTGAGTGCCGTGGCGGTTACTGCGGGGTTGTGCGGTTCGGCCTGGGCGATCGTGACGGTGTTGCCTTCGGTTCGGGAGTCGTAGTAGATGCCGGTGAACTCGGTTGTCCCGAGTTCGGTCAGGTTCCCCGTCCCGGTGCGATCAACGAGGTTGCGCAGCTGCTGGGCTTGCTCACTGGTGGGCATGGCGGTGGTGCCGGCAAGAAGGGCGAGGACGACAAGGAACACCGCGTCGCCGGCTAACTCGCCGCCGACGAGCCGTCTTCGCCACCGAGCAGGCCATCGCGCCCCCGGTGATCGGCGACTGGCAGAAACAAGGAAGAAGACTGGAAGTAGGTCTCTGTTACGCGGTCGATCAGATCGTCAGCCACTGGCTGGGGCCGATCTCGTCGATGACCGAGCCGTTGTCGGTGAACTGCAGCCAGATACGGACCTCCTGGCCCTCCTTCATGTTGTAGTTGCAGTACCCCATGCCGCCACCGGAGTTCTTGTCGCGGCAGATGCCGTCGCGGCCGTAGTCGGTCTCCCAGTAGACCTGCACGCCGATGCCGTCCTTCTTCGTGTCCTCGACGCCGATCTTGTCTCCGTAAGGCTGGAAGCATCCGACGCCGCGGGAGTCGTCCCAGAAGCCATAGCACTCCGCGGCCGCGCCCGGGGACGCCGTTTCGGCGGCGCCGGCCGTGCCGGACATGCTTAGCAGTGCGATCCCGGCCAGCCCGGCGCCGGCCAGTGTGCGGATCTTGCGCATCGGTTATCCCCCAAGGGAACGGGCACCTTCGGCGGTTCGGACGGTGCGGTGCCGACGACGATGCGGGTGTCCGAGCCGCACCGAAACCCCTTTTCGTCCAGAAGAAAACGGAGCTCACGACATGCCCCACATGGTGGGATGGGCGAACATCCAGGGCGGACGACGTCAGACCCGCTGTATGTCCCCTCAGGCGAGCGTGTCGTTGGCGCGCTGCATGTCGGTGCAGTAGCTCGGGGTTCCGAGCGTGCCGGGGAATTCGACGACCGACCAGAACGCCTGGACTTCCACGCTGTCGGCCAGTTTGGTGGTGGACCAGGTGAACTGGGACGCGGGCGCACGGACCAGGGTCGCGGCGAGCAGCACGCGGCCGTAGCCGCGGCGCCGGCAGTCTTCGTCGACCCGGATGTGTTCGAGTACTGCCCGCCCGCACGGCCCGCACGCCGCCATGTCCACATCACCCACGACGCGCCCGTACCGGCGTAGCTGGATCCGCCCGACCCCGCCGCGCACCGCGGGCGGGAAGACTTCCAGGCGGATATGGCCACCGTGCAGGCCCGTGTCGCCGAGCTGCTGTTTGGTCACATCAACCAGCGACCAGGTGGCACGGGGATCACGCAGGCACGAACACAACCGGCAGGTGCGCGTTTCCGTGTGGTCGAGTACCGACCATCCGGCCTGGGTCCCGGCGACCTGCATCTGGTGGCCGCGCAAGCACCGCGCTGGGTACTCCGCACGCGGGTTCGTGGTCGGCCGCACCGGCGTATCGACCGGGCCGTACTCGCCGCGCGCCACCTTGCTGTCGTCGGAATCACTCACAGCGCGGGCGGGTGCGCGCTGCGATCGTCGACGACGACCGGTGCCGGTGGTTCGGACCCGGTGGCAACAGTGATGGTCCAGCGGTCCAGCCCGCCGTGCTTGGCGGCGTAGCGCTCGGCCGCAGCCCGGTTCGGAAACCGCAGCTGCGAGTTCTCGTGTCGAATCTTGTACGGCATAAGCGACTCCCACGTGTGATGGGCCGGCCGAGCGCTTCCCCCGCCACGGCCGACCCAAGCGCCATACTCGAACGTACGTTCGATCGTGTCAAGCAGCGTCACTCGGCGAGCGGGCGAGAAGCGTCACCCCAGGTCAAAACCAAGAGTTGACCTTGACTCGGTTCGTAACGAATCCAGAGATCCAGACGAAATCAGACAATTAGGTCGCGCCGACGGGGCGCCCTAGCGTGCAGGAGGGGACGCCATGAGCACAGACGACGATCGTCGGCGCCTGGAGGCCAAACGCAAGTCGCAGGCCGATAATGCGGGAAAGGCCGCAAACCTGCGCAAGAAGGAATCGCGCAAGCGTGGCGAGGCCGCAGCAGCGGAGCGGGCAGCGAAGCGGACAAAGAACCCATCTCAGGCGGAGAGGAAGCAGAAAGAGGTCAGACGCGCTACCGAGGCGGCGGCCAAGTATGGAGAGACCGCGGCCACACTGGAGACCAAGGCCGCTGCGGACGCCGCCGCCGCGGCGCGGCTACAAGGCACGATCTCTAAAGCGGATTCCATGGAATCCGAGCGGGCCGCCCGCAAACAGGCCATCGCTCAGCGCGCAGCCGAGCGGGAACAGCGTAGAACTTCTCAACAGATCAAGGCGACAGAGCAGAGAGTCGCTGCTACCGATGCGAAGGCCGACATAGCCTTGCGGGCGCTCGCTGCGCCAAAAGCTGAGAAGCTTCGCATCCTCATGCTGGGGGCGTCACCAGGCGGTGATCTGCGAATCACCCGCGAGCACACAAGAATTCAGCGGGCGATAGCGGCTTCTTTGCACCGCGACCAGGTGGAAATCGACGTGCGGTTGTCGGCGACCACCAACGACTTACAAGAAGGCATTGCGAAGTTTCGCCCCCACGTCGTGCACTTTTCCGGACACGGCGACGAGCAACTTGTGGGTTTCGAAGAGGACGAGGACGACTTCCACGAGGGAGTTGTGGTCACTGCCGGTGCATTTGCTTCCGCATGCGAGGCCACTGATCACCCGCCCACGCTGATCGTTTTCAATGCCTGCGACTCGGCCGAGACTGCCGAGGCGCTTGTCGAACGTTTCGCGCCGATGGCAATCGGCATGACGGGAAGCATCGAGGACGGGGACGCTCTCAACTATGGCGCCGCCCTCTACACCTCGATCGCAAACGGCCACTCGGTCATGTCTGCTCACATGGCAGGCAAAGCAGCAATCGAACTATCTGGAGGCGAGCACGAGCTTCCCTACCTGGCTGAAGCCGTCAACGTCAACGCAAGTGGAGTGATCCTTGTGAAGGATCCATCGACCTGAACGCTGCCAACGCCGTCGCGTCAGCCACGCTGCTCTGCAAGCCACGTTAACAGGCAACTAGTGCAACGTACGCGTCGTGATGACCAGGCCGAACCCGTCACGCTGCAATCGATCACATCTCTGTAGAGCGGCGTTCACCCATGGCGCGACTATGCGTTCGTCGCCCCTCAGGGCGCACGCCTGTACCCATGTAGCGGTCGCCTGCGGGCAGCGATAACGAGGTATGCCGCAACAGGAACGAAACAACGAGGTGATTGCACGTACTGTCGTCTCGCAGGCATTAGGTGCGGAGGTGAGGTGCCACGATGACAACTCGCAGGCATCGATGGTGGATGCGCTGATCCATTACTCCGACGGACGGCGCGCCGCGATGGAGGTGGTCGCTGACCATGATGATCAGTTCAACAGTATGTGGAATGCACTTGAGAAGAGGCGTCACTTACTGACGGTTTCCGGGCTACACAGCGGCTGGTTCGTCGTGCTACGCCACAGCGCGAACCTCCGCAGGGTGGCTGATCTGTTGCCCGAACTTCTCCGTGAACTTCAAGCCGCCGGTTACGACGACCTCCAGCCGCTTCAGCGGGCCATACAGTCGGACCTCAACGAACGTGCCGAGTCCTTGGGGGTGCGGATGGCGTACACGGTTAGCCACCTGCCTGCGGGAAGCGTGCGACTGGGCCCCGAAGGCTGGAGTGGATTGGTTGGTTCGGTTTCACTGGGTGCTTGGGCGCTGAGTGTATTGGCGAAGCACCCAAACAAGGAAAACAAGCTACTCGCACACCGTGGAGTTTCCGAACGGCACATCTTTATCTGGGTGACGGCTGGTAGCAACTACGCGGTTCAGCACTGCCTGGAACACCGAGAAGGTGAGCCTGACGTAATTGATCAGGAGGCGCCGAAGCTGCCTCAGGGCGTTACGCACTTGTGGATTGCCGGGGGGATGTCGAGCCTGGGAGTCCTGGCTTGGTTTCCGGAACGTGGGTGGTGGAGGACTGCTTGGACGTGGCCTGGACAGTTCGACAGTAGCGATTAGGTCGCATTCGCTCCCGCCCCCTTCTCCCTTGCCGATGCTTTGCGCCGTGGTGGCTGGGCCAAGTGTGAGCGCAGCTCATCGCACAGCGACGCCGTGAGGCGCACTCGATGCGACCGGCGCGGCGTATTACGATCTCCGGGAATGAGGGGCGGCATACCTATGCGCTGGGCCGACCGGCCTTGCTGGTTGTGGCCTGTGGTGCGCGAGCCGTTAGCCGGGAGCGTGGGCGGCAAGGACTGGCTGATGAGCGCGCGCCGACGTTGAAACGAGACGGTAGCGGCGCTCAGCCGGTACGGTTGGCGTATGACTGCAGCGACTCGACCGCCGTTCGCGGATGCATCCCCGGCCGAGATCCGGGCGGCGTTGCTGGAGGAAGAGAAGCCTGACTTTGACCGCGAGTACGAGCACGCTCTCGCCGTCGCGGCGGAGTCGCTCACGCTCGACGAGTTGTACGAGACCCTGGAGTGTTGGCGGCGTGTCGCGTGGATGACGTCTGCGAATCCGGACGAGCATCGGCGAATGCTGCGAACTGCAGCCGAGCGGTACACCCAGACGCCCGTTGCTGCTGACGAGCCGGTGGCGGCCGTCAAGGAGCGACTGGGCCTGTAATCGCGCGTGTACTACGTCGATACCGATCCCAAGGCGCAGGAGCAGGTCGACGCGCTGCCACCTGCGGCGCTCTCGGCCTATGCCGAGGCCCGGACGTTCCTGGAGGTCAGTCCGTGGGAGGGACGGTCATACAACCGGTGGAACCCGGATGGGCCAATGCGCACAGTCCCCTTCGGGGAGGCAGGCTTGATCATCTACCTGGTCCTGGACGATCAGCGTCGCGTCGACGTCTTACGGGTGCTGTGGAGGCTGTGACGCCCACAGGGTCGGGGCAAACGCCAGCGCGTGGGACCCACGATGGGTGCGAAAGTCCGTCTGTATGGTCCAGTGGAGCCACTGCAGACAACTCTTACGGCACGCTGACCAGCTATAACCGGGTAATAGGTCACGCTGCGGCGCTCTTTTAATCCGTAGGTTCTGGGTTCGAGCCCCAGGCGGCCCACCTCTTTGACCAGCACAAATGCCGGTTACAGATTCCGAGGACACCTCTTCTGTCTGCGAGAATGACTGCTGTGGACGTGCTTGACCTGTTGTTGGCCGTGAGCACGCTGCTGACCAAGGACACCTCGAACTTCGCCGCACGGGAGGGCATGACACCCGCGCGGTTGCACCTGCTGTGGGAGCTGGCAGCCGAGGGAGCAACGCAACCGCACCTACTGGCCGGCCGCCTCGGTGTCGCAGCGAGAACGGTCACCGGACTCGTCGATCACCTCGTCGAGTCGGGACACGTCGCCCGAGCTCCTCATCCGGAAGACCGCCGTTCCACACTCGTCATCCTCACCCCTCAAGGGGAGGCGTTTGCTGAACGGCTTCGACAGATGCGCGCAAACCTCGCCCGTCAACTGTGCGAGACGATGCCAGACAACCGTGTCGGCGCGTTACGCGAAGACCTTGAGGTCGTACTCAGCCGTCTGCAACGTCTGCTCGACGCTTAAATTTTGGAAGACCATTAGGTTCAACTACCGCAGCGCCAATGCCTCACATACCCCGGACACTGATGAGCCACACGATGGAGGACGCGGGAACGCTCATGTGGCTGATGCCTGAAGCGACCTCCAGATAACGATGTGTTCCTGACCGTTCCGGACCACGCCGTGATCGTCGGCGTCCACGGTGACCGGCGCGCGCACCACGCCCACATCGTGGTCACCGACGGTGACAGCTTCCGGGTCCCCCAAGCCGCCACCGGCAACGGGGTGAAACCCCTGACCTAACGCCACACCAACCCACGGCGGGGGACGGTCTGGCCACCGTTGGGGAGAAACCCTGACCACCAGCGGGGAAAACTGCTGGCCGCCTACGGGATAGCGGTGTGCCGCTTAGGAAGTACCGTGTCGGGAGTGGCGGAGCTCAAGCAGGAGCTCGGGCTGTAGGTGGCATACACGATCGACCCGGAGACCGGGCGCGGGGTGGTGATCGCGTGCTCGCACGGCGTGATGCACGGGCCGCCGGACGGCCTGCGCGCCGGGGCCGACCTCGGCACGCTGTTCGAACAGCTCGCGGACGCGGACGGCGTGATGGTCGCGCCCGGCATGTTGCCGTTGGTGGAGCGGCACTTCGTCGGCCGGCGTGCGCCGAGCCTGGTGCTGCACCTGGACTGGAAGAATTTCGCCCGCGCGACCTATCCGCCAGGGGAGCGCGGCCGTGGCGAGGGTGTGCTGACCTCGCTCGCGAGGCTCGACGAGGTGGCGGCAACCGGCGCGGACGCCGTGATGACCTACCTCTACGTCGGGCAACGCGACACCGCGCTCGAGCGCGAGGAGATCGAGCGCAACGCCAGGATCGCGCGGGAGTGTGACCGGCTGGGCCTGGCGCTCATCGTCGAGCCACGCTCGGCGATGGAAGGCCTCGAAGCGGACGCGGCCTCCGCCGAGCTCGGCGCGGACATCGTGAAGTGCATCTGGCCGGGTTCGGTCGAGGGATTCGCCACGATCACCGAGTCCTCCCTCGCGCCCGTCCTGCTGGCCGGCGGACCGGGCGGGGAGGACACCGCGGCGACGTTGCGGCTGGCCGGCGAAGCCCTGGACGCCGGCGGCGCCGGGGTGATGTTCGGGAGGCGGGTCTTCCGCGCGGACAAGCCCGCGGAGGTGATCGCGCGGCTGCGCGAGCTCGTACACGGTGGTGCGTCCCGATGACTGAGTCGAACCTCGACATCCCCCGATCGAGCAACCAGAAGGCACTGCGGGAGATCGCCCGCGCGATGATCGGGACCGCACCGGGAGGGCGGCTGGAGACCAGCGTCGAATACCAGGAACGGTTGGGGATCGGTGCTGGCACCGCGCAAAAGGCGTTGCGCAGCCTGGTATCCAGCGGCGCGGCGGTGATCCGCTCGCACGGGCACCGTGGCACCTACCTCGTCGAACGCGATCTCGGGCGACTATGGCAGATAGCCGAGCTCGGGCCGGTTCGCGTGCTGTTCACCCCGCCCGGCGCGGTGGAGGAATACGGTCTCGCCGACGGCTTGCAGCGGGCATTCGAGGATCTCGCCGTACCGCTGAGCACGTCCTACCGCCGCGGTGCCGCCCAACGCGCCGCGCTGGTCGCCGACGGCAGAGCGGACCTGACCGTCGTATCGCACGGCGCCGCCTTCGAGTCCGATTTGGACATCGTCAGGTATCACACCATCGATCTGGGCCCGGATACCTACTACCGGCCGGATTCCATCGTGGTCGTCACGCCGCGACATGCCGCGACGCCACCGCGGCGGATCGGCGTGGACCGTGGCTCGCACGACCACCAGCGGCTCACCATGGCGGAATTCCCGGATGACGGGAGCTGGGAATACGTCGACTGTCGCTTCCCCGACATCCCCGCCGCCGTGCTGGAGGGCCGCATCGACGCCGGCGTCTGGCACCGGATGGAACTGCTGGTGCCGCTGCATCTGGCGGGGCTGGCGGAGCGCCCGTTGCGGTCCGAGCGGGCCATCGAGGCACGCACGGCACTGTCCAGCGCCGTGCTACTCGCGGACCGCGGCAACATGCCGGCCATCGGCCTGCTCACCGAGTTGGATGTGGCCACGGTGCGCATGAGGCAGGACGCCGTACTCGACCTGGAGCCGGACTCCGAGGATTTCCGCGAGCAGATCTGGCCCCGCTGAGCCAATCGCACGATGGACGGGACGGACATGGCACACCAAGCACCCACCGCGAGCACGGCGGACGGCGGGATCGCGCCCGAGCGGCCCGGCAGCCTGATCTGCGTCACCGCCGCTGCCTGCGTCGATCGGTACCTTCGGGTGCCGGGGTTGCGCACGGGCCAGATTAACCGGCCGACGGCTGTCGTCGCCCAGGCGGGCGGCAAGGGCGTGAACGTCGCACGCTTCGGGCGGGTGCTCGCCACGGACGTGACGGTCGTCGGCCTACTCGACGACGCCTCGGGCGCGCGTTTTCACCGCGAGCTCGCCGAGCTCGGGATACGCGCGCGATGGGCGTGCACGTCCACCGAGGGGCGCGAGTGCCTGTGCATCTACGACGACGGCAGCGGCGAGCTGACCGAACTGTACGAACCTATTCCTCCGGTGCCGCCGCCGAGCTGGCCGGAGCTGCGTCGCTGCCTGCGCGAGTCGCTCACCGAGGCCACTGCGGACACCGTGGTCACGATCTCCGGGCGGATGCCGGATGGGCTGCCCGACGAGTCGCTGGCCGAGATGATCGACGCCGCGCACCAGGCCGGTCTGCGCGTGCTGGTCGATTCCGACGACCACCGGCTGCTGCCGGCGCTGCCGCTGCGCCCGCACCTGGTGAAGATCAATGCCGCGGAAGCCGCCCGGCTCACCGGCCTCGACGTCCGCGATGTACCCACCGGGCGCTCGGCAGCCGAGGCGCTCCTGGACCGCGGCGCGCGGTCGGTCGTCATCACGATGGGCTCCTCCGGCTCGCTGTACATCGACGGTGACCGGCAGCTCTTGGCCAGTGCACCGCGGGTCCGACCGACGATTCCGGTCGGTAGCGGTGACGCGTTCCTCGCCGGCTTCGCCGCCGGGCTCTCCCGCGGCGCGACGCCCGAGCAGGCGCAGCGGCTCGCCGCGGCTGCCGCGGCTGCCACCGCGGAAACCCTTGTAGTGGGCGATGTTCGAGCGCGGCGCGTGCACCGGCTCGCGCCAGGGGTCGAGATCCGCGAGACCCCACAAGCGACGACCGACTGGAGCACACGGTGATCACTGAGCAGAACGCGCCACGCGCCGGTACCTCGCTGGCACGGCGGATCGTATTCACCGCACTGGACACCGTCGACATGGTGGACACCGAAGTACCGAGCACACCCGGACCCCAGGACGTGGTGGTCGAGACCAGCCACGTCGGGATCTGCGGCAGCGACATCGCCGCGCTGGCCGGGCGGGATCCCTGGTTCACCCCGCCGCTGACCACCGGCCACGAGGTCACCGGGCGGGTAGGGTCGATCGGCCGCGATGTGACCGGGCTGAAGCCCGGCGATCCGGTGCTACTCAACCCGCTCGTCACCTGCGGCGCATGCGAACGCTGCCAGCGCGGCACGGTTAACCAGTGCGAGGCGGCGGCCGTGCGCGGCTACCGGATACCCGGCGCCGCGGCCACCCGCATCGCGGTCTCCAGCGGCGAACTCCATCGGCTGCCGCCGTCGCTCGACCTCGCCTCCGCGACGCTCGCCGAGCCGCTCGCCGCGGCCTGGCGTGCCGCCACGCGCTGGGATGAGCTCGACCGGGTCGCCGTGATCGGTGCCGGCAGCATCGGTTTGCTGGTGCTGGCCGCTCTGCGTCACCGCGGCGCGGGCGACGTCGTCGTGGTGGAACCGGACGCCACGAAGCGCGACCTGGCGCTCGCCCGCGGCGCCGGCTCGGCGATCCCGCCGGGCGAGCCACCCACCGCCGCACGATTCACCGCCGTGTTCGACTGCGTGAGCAGCGAGCACACCCTGCGGTGGGCATCCGCCGCCACGCTCGGCGGCGGCGCGGTGGTGGCGGTGGGGGTTCCCGACGGCCCACGCGCGGTAGAACTGCCGAGGATGCAGCGCTTTGAGATCGCACTGCTCGGCAGCGGCCTCTACACACCGTCCGATGTGGACACCGCGATCGCGCTGATCGCCGAGGGCGTGGTCGACGTTCGACCGCTGATATCCGGACTATACCCGTTGAATCGCGCAGCCGAGGCCTACCAGAACGCCCGCGATCCGCAAACCGTCAAGACCCTGATCGAGATGATCGGACCCGAGTGACCAGCAGCCGAGACTTGGCAAGGAGGCCGGGTATGAGCACCGCTGCTCGAGACAAGACCACATCACCGCGGATGACCACCGTCGCCACCGCGAGCTTCGCCGGCGCGCTCGTCGAGTGGTACGACTTCTTCCTGTACGGCACGGCATCCGCACTGGTGTTCAACAAGTTGTTCTTCCCGGAGTTCGACCCGACAACCGGGACCATCGCCGCGCTGGCCACCTTCGGCGCGGGCTACATCGCCCGCCCACTTGGCGGTCTGGTCTTCGGACACTACGGCGACCGCATTGGACGCAAGACCCTGCTGATCATCACGATGCTCATGATGGGCATCGGTACGTTCCTGATCGGCCTGCTGCCCACCTACCACACCATCGGTGTCTGGGCACCGATGGTGCTCGTCGCGCTGCGACTGGTTCAGGGATTCGCGCTGGGCGGCGAGTATGCCGGCGCCGCACTGATCACGATCGAGCACGCGCCGCCCGCGAAACGCGGCTTCTGGGGCAGCGTCCCGCAATCGGCGTCACCGGCCGGAGTCCTGCTCGGCACCGGGGTGTTCGCGGCGGTGTCCGCCATGCCCGAGGAGCAGTTCCTCGGATGGGGCTGGCGCCTTCCCTTCCTGCTCAGCATCGTGATGCTCGGCATCGGGATGTTCATCCGGCTACGCATCGACGACTCACCGGACTTCGCGGCCATCAAACGCCAAGGCAAGATCGCGCGGGTCCCACTCTGGGAGCTGCTGCGCAGCTACCCCCGTAACATCGTGCTGGCCTTCGGTGCTCGGCTCGCGGAGACGGTGTCATACGGCGTGTTCAACGTGTTCGCGATTTCTTACCTGGAAGGCACGATCGGCATGTCGACCAGCTCGATCACCACCGGGGTGGTCATCGCGTCGGCGATCGCCGTCATCGTGTGCCCACTGGTCGGGCTGCTGTCCGACCGGATCGGCCGCACCAAGGTCTACCTGCTCGGCGCCGGCTTCACAGCGCTGTTCGCGTTCCCCTTCTTCGCGTTGCTACAGACCGGGGTGACCGCACTGGTATGGCTCGGACTGATCGCCGGCTACGTGCTCGGCGGGACCGTGATGTTCGCCGTGCAGGCCACGTTCTTCACCGAACTGTTCCGCACCGGCGTGCGTTATACCGGCCTGTCGCTGGCGTTCCAGGCATCCGCGATCGTCGGCGGCTTCACGCCCCTGGTCGCCACCAGCCTGTCCGCGGCCGGATCCGGCACCCCATGGCCCGTGGCGGGCTTCCTGCTGACCGTCGGCGTGCTGTCCTTCGCCTCCGCGGCTTTCGCACGCACCGTTGGCGAGGACGTGGCGGAGCACCAACCCAGCCCGCAACCACAGCCGTGACCCGGCGACGGACTCGGCGCCACCGTCCCCGCACCTCATCGCTGTCGCCGCCGTAACTGCTGCCTCGCGTCCAACGATGCTGTGAGTAAGGGATCGAGGAGCGCTCATGCCGCGGCTCAGGGTAGGACCTGAATTCCGAGGTCGGTTGTGGTGGACAGGCCTTGCGCTGGCGTTCGCCGCGAGTGGAGGGCTGTATCTATACCTGGCGGCGTCGATGTCCGTCTGGTGGCCGCTGTTGCTCGCCGCGCCCTCGCTGCTGGTTTCTCTCGCATGTGCCCAGGCAAGCCGGACGGACACCTACGCGAGGTAGCGTTAGGCGATCACGAAAGCAGCTTCCCGACGCGGTGATGTCGTGCAGCGCGTGCTCCAGCTCTTCTTCGACATAGGTAGAGATTTCCCGATTGTCGCCGCGTACTTGGACGGCGACGACGTGGACGCTGAACTCGTTGCGGGAGTGAGGCCTGGACGCCCGCCACGGTCCGGCGCGAACGCCGCACAGCCGAGCGGCTCGCCGAGAACTACCGCTGGGAGTACCAGAACCTGCCGTACTGGGCGTGGGATTCCGTGTCGAATCCAGCGTGGGCCGTTCGACGAATTGGCAGCGGGCACCCAAAGCCGGCACCCGGACCGCAAGGTTGAAACCGGGGTGGATCGAGACCACAGGAGATCAAGATGTCAACATCGGTGCTTGACATGTCGATGTCGCTCGACGGGTACATCGCGGGTCCGAACGACGAACCGGGCAACCCCGGCGGCGACGGCTTCGAACGGCTGCATGAATGGGGGCTCACCCCGGAAGGGGAGTTCCGCCGGTCTGGGCCGGCTGGAGAGTTGCTGGGCGAGATGAGCACGAACGGCGCCGTCGTGGTGGGACGGCGGACCGCGGAGCAGGTCGATCACTGGGGCGGTGATCATCACGGCACTGGAGTCCCGATCTTCGTGCTCAGTCACCGGCCACCCGGCCCCTCCGTCGCACACTATCCGCTGGTGACGTACGTGACCGACGGGATCGCCAGTGCCATGGTGCAGGCGAAGGCCGCCGCCGGGGACCGCCACGTACATGTCATCGGCGCGTACACGGCGCAGCGGGCGCTCGAGGCCGGAGTGCTGGACGAGGTGCAGATCCATCAGATCCCGGTGCTGTTCGGCGGTGGCCGTCGGATGTTCGACGTGTTGCCGTCGCAGGTCGAGTTGGAGATCGTTCGAGTGATCGACACACCGGACGCCACCCACATCCGCTACCGCGTCCGTCGCTGAGCCGTCGGATTGAGCCGCGCCCCTGCGGACGAAGCCACTGATCAGACCGATCAGGAATCGAGAAGCTCGGATCCACCGGCCGCCATAGCGTGGCAGTTATGGGAACCGGAAAAAGCGAGGAGAGAACCATGACACTGCAGGTGAGCGCCATCATGCTCGGCGTAAAAGACGTGGACCGCGCCAGGAAGTTCTATGTCGACGGCCTGGGTTGCGAGGTCGACCAGGACTTCCCCGGCTTCGTCAGGTGCAGCCTGGGTGACGGATCGTCGAAGCTGGCGCTCTACGAATGGGAAGCGGCGGCACAGGACGCCGGTGTTTCCGCGGAGGGATCGGGGTTCCGTGGCGTCTCGTTCCACTTCATCACCGATTCCAGGGACGCGGTGGATGAGGTCATGCGGACTGCGGAGGCAGCCGGCGGCACTGTGGTCAAGGCGGCGGCCGCCTCCGGGTGGGGCGGGTACTTCGGCTACTTCTCCGACCTGGACGGCTATCTGTGGAAGGTCACCACCGCCGCCTGACCAGCTTATGGCTGGCCGTCGCCAGGTGGCTGGTATTCGGCGTTGCGGTCGACGGCGAAGTAGATGTCGTTCGCGATTGGTTGGCGGAGCTCCTCGGCGAGCTGGCCGAGCAGTCCCGCGGTGCGGGCCAGCAACGCGAAGCCGCGCAACAGTTCGACCGGCAGCCCGAGGTCGGCCAACGCGGCACCGCACACCCCCGCTCCGTTGAGCGGCAACGCCCGGCCCAGAACCTCCGGCGCGACACGGCCGATGGCCTCGAACAGCGCCAGGTGCGGTCCGTACAGGCCTTCCTCGCGCGCGGTACGCACGATGACCGGTGTGCGCGGATCCTGCTCCTTGTGCACCGGATGCCCGAGCCCCGGCACCCGTTGCCGCGCTGCCTGCCGGTCGCGGACGGCCACCCGCGCGAGCGCGTCCCACTCCGGCTCGGTGGCCGGGAGCGCACCATCCTGCTGTGCCAGCACGTCCGCGAGGAACTTGCCGGTGTCCTCGGTGACACCGAGGAAGCGCGATCCGCCGCCGAGCAGTCCGGACGCGAGGGCGCCTTGCAGTGATTCCGGCGCCGAAAGAAAGGTCAGCCGAGCGGCGATCGCGGTGGGCGTGAACCCGTGGTCGGCAAGCGCCACGAGCACCGTCTCGAACAGACGCACCTCGCCCGACGTGGGGCGGCGCAACGTGACCAGCCAGAAAGCCAGCTCGCCGAAGCCGACCTTGCCCATCAGATCGCCCGCGAGGTCCTGCCCGAGCAGCCGGATGCTGGTCGCGTCGCTGGTGCCGAGCGAGGTGGGGTACTGCTGCGATTGACCTGCCACGGGCTCGAATCTCCTCCTCGGTCAACGGTCCTCGGTGTTCGGGGTCGCCAGCCATGCCCGGATGTCGGCGCCATGCTCGTTCAACCGGGGCGGAGCAAGCACATGCCTGGTCGGCGTGGTGCCGAACGTGATCGGGTTGCGGATCACCGGCACCGCGTCGGTGCCCTCACCTACCTCGACGACCGGGTCCAGACCGAGCCGGGTGGCGAGCGCCACACCACCGTCGACGTGGTTGATCGGCCCGCAGGGCACGCCGGCCGCGGAGAGCTTGGCGAACCACTCGTCGGCGGTGCGCTGCTTGAGCTTGTCAACCAGAAGGGGGCGCAGCTGTTCGCGGTTGCGGGTGCGGTCTTCGTTGTGCGCGAAGCGCGCGTCCTCGGGAAGGCCGTCGAGCCCGAGCTCGCGGCACAGGATGCGGAACTGGCCGTCGTTGCCGGCAATGATGATCAGATCCCGGTCCGCGGTTGGCAGCGGCTCGTAGGGAAACAGACTCGGGTGCGCGTTACCCATCCGGCTGGGCACGGTGTTCCCGGCGACATACGCGGAAGTGTGGTTGACCAGCGCCGACAATGCCGAGGACAGCAGGTTCACCTCGATGTGCTGCCCGGCACCGGTGGAATCGCGGTGGTGCAGTGCGGAAAGGATGCCGATCGCGGCGTGCATGCCGGTCATCACGTCGAACACCGAGATGCCGGCGCGGTAACCAGGCCCATCCTGGTCGCCGGTCAGGCTCATCAGTCCCGAGGCCGCCTGGACGAGCAGGTCATAGCCGGGCAGCGAGGCGCCCTCGGCGGTGCCAAACCCGCTGATCGACGCGTAGATGATGGTCGCGTTGCGCTCGCTGACGGTCTCGTAGTCAAGGCCGAATCGGCGCAGCCCGCCGGGTTTGAAGTTCTCGATCATGATGTCGGCCCGGTTGGCGAGCTCGCGAGCCGCGGCGAGGTCGTCGGGGTCGGCCAGATCCAGGCTGATCGAGCGCTTGTTGCGGTTGATCGCCAGGTAGTACGTGGAGACCCCGTCGCGCTCGGGTGGCACCCAGGTCCGCGTGTCGTCGCCGCCCGGCGCTTCCACCTTGATCACCTCGGCGCCGAGATCGGCAAGCAGCATGGTGGCGTACGGCCCGGCGAGTACCCGGGAGAAGTCGGCGACCAGGAGGCCGTCCAGCGGTCCGCGCGGGCTGGCGTCGCCAGGGACAGGCATCGAGGGTTTCACCCTTTGCTGAACGTCGTGCGATACAGGCGACCGCAGTACGGACATTTGTCCGTTCGATAATGAGCCGGCGTGTACCCGGTGTCAACCAACCATCCGGAACCGCGCCCCGGCGTCGAATCGTGGTTCTAACGCCGCAGCGTGACCGATGGCGACTCGCCGAAGCGCGCCCGGTACGCGGCCGCGAACCGGCCGGCATGACTGAATCCGTAGCGTAGCGCCACGTCGGTGACCTTCACGCCGGCCGTGGGGTCGAGCCGAAGCAGCTCGTCGTGCGCCTGCGCGAGGCGGCGACGGCGAACGTAGGACATCGGTGAGGCGCCAAGCTGCCGGCGGAACGCCGCGTGCAGCGAACGCTCGCTCACACCGGCGAACATCGCGAGGTCGGCCACGGTGAACGCCGTCTGCGGCTCGGAGTCGATGAGTTCGACGACCCGCCTGACGACCCTGGGTGCGGGCAGCGCCCGCGCCGAGTAGATGGCGTCCGTGTAGTTGTGCGGCTGACCGAGCAGCAGCGAGGTCAGGATGCCGTGCTCGAGCTCCGCGGCGAGCACCGGGGGAGGCCCCGCCTTGCCGCACAGCTCCAGGGCGTGGCGCAGGTTTCGAACGGCGGCGGCGATGCCTTGACCGCTGCCGGCGAGGTCAACCGGAGTGTGGAAACGCAGCGGTCGTCGAACCTGCTCGTGCAGCAGGTTCCGCAGGTACCGCTCGATACGGGGCTTCTCGACGGTCAGCATGAGCTGGCGCAGTCCCGGCGTCCACCGCATCCGGACGTCCTCGTGGAAACAGAACGCGGCCGCGTTGCTCCCGCCGGCGACGGTGCTGCCGGAGCCGTCCTCGATGTACATCTCGCCGCCAAAGACGAAGTTCACGGTCACCAGGTCGATCGGCGGGGAGCAGCCGATCTCCACGGCGGGACCGTACGTCGAGGTCATCAGGCCCAACCCGCCGAGCGACCGGTACTGGACGCTGGCGAGGAACGGCTTCCCCCGCTCAAGCACGGCCATCCGGTGCGAGCACCCGAGAAACTCCTGGGTCCGGATCCTCGCTTCGAACGGATCGCTCGTGTGGATCAAACTGGGGTTCGGGAGGCTGAGGTCTTCCGCGGCCGGCTCCTCCTCGCTCATCAACACTGACGGCGCACCCATAGCCACACCTCCAAATCGGACAACTGTCCGCATGAAGTCTGGATTGCAGGATCATCGGTTCGCCCCAGCAAGTCAAGAGCGTGCGGGAAGCGGCTTGAGGGTGCGGAAACCGGCTCGTCGATGCCCCGGCGCCCGGATACGTTTCGCGGGAGCGATAAACCGGCGCCGATTCAGGAGTGGCGGGTGACGAACGTGGCGAACGACAGGCACGCGACGACCGCGACCGGCGGGCCGATCCAGGAGTATCTCGACTTTCCCGATGGCCAGGTCAATCTGCTCCGCGGCGGTTCCGGAGAACCCGTGCTCTTCCTGCACGCCGCGGGCGGCGCGGGGCACTGGCACGAGTTCCACGAGCTGCTCGCCCGCCAGTTCGAGGTGTTCGCGCCGGATCACCCGGGTTTCGGCGGATCGGACGAGCTCCCCGAAGTCGAGGACATGTCCGATCTCGTCTATCACTACCTCGACGTGATCGAACGCCTCGGTCTGGATCGTCCGCATGTCGTCGGGGCGTCCTTCGGTGGCTGGATCGCCGCGGAGCTCGCCGTCGCCGCGCCGCACGCGATCGGCTCGTTGGTCCTGCTGAGCGCGGCGGGGTTGCGGCTACCGGATCATCCGGTCGCGGACCTGTTCCTGATGACACCCGAGCAGCTCGTCGGCACGCTCTTTCATGATCCGGCCAACGCGGCGGGGCTGTTCCCAGCCGATCCGGACGTCGACGCGATACTGGCGGCATATCGTGATCAGACCGCGCTCGCCCGGTTCTGCTGGTCGCCGTTCATGTGTAACCCGAAGCTGGAACGCCGGCTGCGCCGGATCACCGCACCGACGCAGGTGGTCTGGCCGTCCGACGACCGGCTGATCCCTATCGCACACGGTCACCGGTACGCCGAGCTGATCTCGAAGGCAGAGTTCACAGTGATCGAGGACTGTGGCCATGCCATGTACTTCGAACGTCCCGCGGAATTCGCCAGCGTCACCGCCGATTTCCTCGCGCGGTCGAGTGCGTACCAGAGCGGAGTGAGCCGATGAAGTTCGTCTTCTTCCACCTGATGCCCTACCCGTACCTGCCGGACGACTTCGACGAGAAATACCCGTCGCCGTCGCTCACGTTTCCCAACAAGCATTTCGATCGCGAGCTGGGAAACCGGCTCTACCATCGCTACCTCGATGAGCTGGAGTACGCCGAGCGGCTCGGGTTCGACGGCATCGCGGTCAACGAGCATCACCAGAGCGCCTACGGGTTGATGCCCTCGCCCAACATCATGGCCGCGGCGCTCGCTCGGCGTACCGAGCAGGCGCAGATCATGGTGCTGGGTAACGCGATCGGCATCCGAGGTAACCCGCTGCGGGTGGCCGAGGAGATCGCCATGCTGGACCATCTCACCGACGGGCGGGTGATATCGGGGTTCGTCCGCGGGATCGGATGGGAGTACTTCGCGCACAGCGTCAACCCAACTCGCTCACGGGACCGGTTCAACGAAGCGCACGATCTGATCATCAAGGCGTGGACATCGGACGAGATGTTCCAGTGGATCAGCCCCAACTACGAGTACCGCTACGTCAACCTCTGGCCGCGACCGGTGCAGCGGCCGCACCCGCCCATCTACATCCCGGGCGCGGGCAGCACCGAGACGATGCGCTTCGTCGCCGAGCGCAAGTACACGTACATGTCGGTCTACGCGCCGTCACGCGTGGTGCGCCGCTGGTTCGACGGATACCGGCAGGCCGCCGAGGAGCTCGGCTATCAACCCGATCCGGAGAAGATCGCGCTGTCCATCCCGATCTTTCTCGCCGAGACCGACGAGCAGGCCCACCGCGAGGCGCGCCAGCACGTGGACTGGCTGTTCCACAAAGGACTCAAACAGGGTGCCGAGCTCATGTGGCCACCGGGATACATGACGCCATCGTCGATGCGTGGCCTGTTGATGGCCGGGATGAAACCCTTCCCCGAACTGTCCTACGAGGAACTGCTGGCGGAAGGCTACGTGGTCGTCGGTAGCCCCGACTCGGTCACAGCCCGGTTGCAGGAGCTGCACGATGAACTCGGCTTCGGCCAACTCATCGGCCTGTTCGCGATCGGTGACATGACGCATGAGCAGACCACCCGCAGCATGGAGCTGTTCGCCTCCCAGGTGATGCCCGCCCTTCGACCGCTGGCCGTGTCGGACAGTGCGGCCGCGCTGTCCTGACGCGGAGCGAGCAGACCGCGCGGGTTAGCTCGCGGGTAGCCGGACGGTGGCGATCGGGCGGGCTTCCCACGCCGCCCAGTCGGCGCTGATGGCACTCGCGGTGCGCAGCAGCAACGGCAGATGATGCTCCTTCAGGTGATCGATCGAGGTTTCCGCCGCGTGCGCGTTCACGTTCACGGCGGCGACCGTGTTGCCCTGCCCGTTCCGGATCGGCGCGGCGATGGAGCGGATGCCGAGCGCGAGATCCTGGTCGGTGACCGCCCATCCCTTGGCGCGCACATCGCGCAACACCTCGTCGAGCTCGTCCCGCTCCGGTTTCCAGCGCGGATCGAGGCCCGACCTGCTCGGCGTGCCGAGCAGGTCATCGAGCTCCCGGCGGTCGAGCGCGGCGAGCAACACCTTGCCGAGCGAGGTCTGTGCGGCGGGGAAGCGAGTACCGATGGTCACCGCGAGGGCCACCAGCTTCGGCACGGCGACCCTGGCGACGTACACGATGTCGGAACCGTCGAGTTGCGCGATCGAGCACGACTCGTTGGTATGGCCGACGAGTTCGCGCAGGTGGGGTTCGGCGAGTTCCCACATGTTCCGTGATCCGACGTAGGCCATGCCGAGTTCGAGCACGCGCGGCGTGAGGGAGAACCCGGCGTCGTCGCCGCGCACGTACCCGAGTTCCTCGAGCGTGATCAAGATGCGCCGCGCGGTGGGCCGTGCCAGGCCCGCCTTGGCGGCGACCTCACTGAGCGTCATGCGCGGTGTGCCCGGTTGGAAGCCCCTGAGCACGTCGAGGCCCCGGGCAAGCGCCTCGATGAAATCCGGACGGGCATCGCGGCCCATATGTCGTCCTTCCGCGCGATAGGGGCGGGCAGGAGGACGGCGGCGAAAACCAAACCTCCGCCTGCCTGAGGGTTGTTCGTCACTGTATCCGGCGCATTGTCGCTGCGCGCTCCGCACCGCGACGCCCTCGCCCGGCGCTCGCGCCGGGCGGATGATCAGGACTTCTGCTCCAGCACGAAGTCGAACGTGGCATGCAAGAACGGCCGATCGAGGCGACCGCCGTCCGGGCTTGGACCCGCCTGGTGCTCGACGAAGGGGACGACGAGTGCGTCCTTGGTGCCGAACACAACGTCCGAATCGAGGTATTCGGCGCCTTCCTGGAACAGGTGGGTGATCAGCTTCTGGTAGCCGGGTTCTTCGAGCATGAAGTGCACGTGCGCCGGACGGAAATGGCTGATATCCGTGGTGCGGATCAGGTCGCCGACCGGGCCGTCCATCGGAATCGAGTAGCCACGGGGCGCGATCGTGCGCACACAGTAGCTGCCGTCCTCGCGGGCTTGATACTTCGCGCGCAGCCGGGCCTCGTCGATCTCCGGGAGCTGGGATTCGTAGTTGCCGTCCGCGTCGGCTTGCCAGACGTCCAGCACGGCACCCGGCACCGGCTTACCTTCGGTGTCGGTGACCGTTCCGGTGATGAACAGCGGCGTCCCTTCGATGCCCGCCGCCATGTCGTGCCCGAATTCCGCCGGCGGGGACCCGTCGATGTGGAACGGTCCCAGCACGGTCGCGGGCGTCGCCTGCTCGGAGAACCGGTTGTTGAGCTGGACCACCAGCATGCTGAGCCCGACCACGTCGGAGGCGAGGATGAACTCCTGCCGCTTCTCGTCGCTGATCTGTCCGGTCGCGGCGAGCCAGTTCATCGCGGCCGCCCACTCCTCCTCGGTGAGGTGTACTTCCCGGGCGAACGCGTGGAGATGCCGCACGAAGGCGCTCATCAGCTCGGCAGTGCGTGGTGAATGCGCGGTGCCCCAGCGCTGCATCGCGAGATCGGTGATGTTGTCCTCGTTGACGAAAGCCATCGGTGTTCCTCGATCCATTCGCAGCCGCACCGAGAAGTGCGAAGCAGCCGTTCCGGACGTTCGTCCGTCAGACGGTCATTGTTCCGCTCCGGTCTGCCTTCTGCAAGACCGTCCGCGATGGGGTTTTGTCCGGATGCTCTTCCTAGTGCGGAACAAGGCCGAACGCAAGGCAGACAACGGACGATGGTCCGCTGAACGGACGCGGTCCCTGATGAACCCTGGCCGGCGCCTTCGAGTCCTATGTAGACAATGTGCGGAGTGCTGTTCTCGCACCGCGAGCGCGGGTCGGGCGGTGGCCGCCGCGCCCGGCGATCACGACCTTGAGCGGTGTCGGCTACCAAGTTGTTCGGTGTCGGCTACCAAAGGTCATGGGCAGAAGCGGCCGCGGCCGTGGGCACTGCCGGACATGGCGACCAGGCACAGCACGACCACCAGCAATGGGGCGGCGGCTCCGGCCACGCCCGCCACGACGAGCGCGATGGTGGCCAGGCACAGCATGGCCGGTGCGCGGGCCGGCATGGTGGCGACCTTCGTGGGCTCCACGCGTGGTGACACCGGTGCGGGCC
Organism: Pseudonocardiaceae bacterium; assembly: GCA_009379845.1. Classification (GTDB taxonomy): domain Bacteria; phylum Actinomycetota; class Actinomycetes; order Mycobacteriales; family Pseudonocardiaceae; genus Tamaricihabitans. The sequence goes on from WHSZ01000076.1 coordinate 26,750, forward strand.
GCGGCAGGTCAGCGGTCAGCATGGACAACTCGCCACGGGTGCGGGCCGCGTAGGCGCGGGCGGCGCGGTCGTCGAACTCGTCTAACGTCAGCCGACCGGCCGTGGTGTGTTCCTGCAGTAGCCGGACGGTCTCGTCACGCTCCCGATCGCCGATCCGGATGCCCTTGCCTTGCTCGGAGTCCATCGTCCTCACGCCTTCCCGCCGATCTGACATCAAAGTTACGCGCTCGGCGCGCCCGGCGCGATGGCGCGGGCGGCGCGGGGCGTCAGGCGTGCGTGGCTCCAGGGGGCTGTTCATCTTGAAAGTCGAATAGGTCGCGGCAAATTGTCTATTGTGGACGTGAGCACTTTGGTTGCTATGGCGACCAAAGTGCACGCGTCCGTGGGGGTGTGGGGTGCGCGGAGGGTAATGGTGTCGCTTCTCGGGTGTCCAGGGCGCCTGTCGGCGTTGCTGCGCGACGACCCCGCCGGTGGCGGGGTCGCCCGTGGACTCCCGAGCCTCGGCGACACCATTGCGGGCCGGTTCGCGGGCAGGCACGGCGGCCTGCCCGCAAAGTCCCGCACACCCCACACCCCGGTAGTTCGACCACACCGCCCCGAACCCGGCCTGCCTTTCCCCGCGCGATCGCGCTTTCGCTAGCCGGCCACTGGGCGAAGGGATGAATGGTCCATTCATCCCTAGAAACATTGATGGTTGTCGTTGGTGTGTTCGGTTTTGTCGGTGCCACTG